>NZAO01000070.1 GCA_002686135.1 Rhodospirillaceae bacterium | reverse complement strand
GACGAGCTCAGGGACTCCAAGACCTACCTTACCGGGGCATTTCCCCTGCGCCTGACCAGTACCGGACGTATCGCCGACATACTGACCACTCTGCAATATCTCGATCTTGGCATTGATTATCTGGACCGCCGTGAAGAACTCATCCATTCTGTAACCCTCGACGACACCAGGCGCGTGGCCGGGCGGTTGCTCCACGCCGACGACCTGCTTGTGGTAGTGGTGGGAAAGCCCGAAGGCGTCACCGCCACCCGTACTGCCCCGCAACTGGACAACTAGAGGGCCCGCTTCATGCCCTATCACCAATGCATTGAGGGCTGTTTTACAGAGGCTATCGGAGAAAACGGGCTCGACCGCGCTGAATACGACTCCGTGCTGGCCCGCACCGCCGAGGCGCTTGCGGAACTGCGGACGCGTCACGATGCAGGCAGCCTGCCTTCGCTCCGCCTTCCCGCCGCCCGCGATGATCTCGACACACTCGCGCCCATCGTCAAACGCTACAGCGAGACCTTCTCGCAAGTGGTGGTGCTGGGCACCGGTGGGTCGAGTCTCGGCGGCAAGACCCTCTACGCGTTGGCCGGGGACACTCTCGGCATGGCGCCGTCCTATGACCATAAGGTGCCGCGCCTCCACTTCATGGATAATATCGATCCCCACAGCTTCACCCGTCTGCTCCAGGCCCTCGACCTGGCACGGACCGGATTCCTCGTCATCTCCAAGTCGGGCGCGACGCCCGAGACCCTGACCCAGTTTCTGGTCTGTTTCGAGGCAGTGTCGCGGAATCTGGAGGAAAAAAAGGCGGCAGCCCATTTCACCCTGATTGCCGAGCCTGGCTCCAATCCCCTGCGTGGTCTTGGGGCGGCGCTGGGTATGGAAATTCTCGATCACGATCCGGGTCTGGGCGGGCGTTTTTCGGTGCTGTCCATGGTGGGGCTGTTGCCGGCCATGATGGCGGGGGTGGATGCGGTTTCCCTGCGCGAAGGTGCGGCCACGGTGCTTGAGCCGATCTTGGGGGGTGCCGCGCCGCAGGACTGTCCGCCGGCGGTGGGAGCGGCGCTGGCGGTGGCGCTGGCCCAAACCCGCGGCATCTCCCAGACCGTGCTCATGCCCTATCTCGATCGCCTCGACAGTTTTGCCGTCTGGTTCCGCCAGCTCTGGGCGGAAAGCCTGGGCAAGGGCGGACAGGGCACGACGCCGGTCAAGGCGCTGGGCGCCGTGGACCAACACAGCCAGCTCCAGCTTTATCTCGACGGTCCCGCCGACAAGATGTTTACCCTGATTCTGGCGCAAGTGGCGGGCAGCGGCGCGCGGGTGGACCCGGCCCTGGCCAAGGATCCTTCTCTGGCCTGGCTCGCGGGACGCACCATGGGCGACCTGTTGGAGGCCGAACAACAGGCTACGGCGGAAACCTTGATCCGCAATCACCGCCCCTTGCGGGTGATGGATATCAAACGCCTCGACGAATGGGTTCTGGGCGGGCTGCTCATGCATTTCATGATCGAGACCATTATCGCCGCCCATTTGCTGGGAGTGGACGCCTTCGACCAGCCGGCGGTGGAGGAAGGCAAGGTTCTTGCGCGCGTCAGCCTTGAAGGCGAATAAGGTCGCCGTTATGAGCATCCGCCTGCTGCCTAAAACCCTAGTCAACCGCATCGCTGCTGGCGAGGTGGTGGAACGCCCCGCCTCGGTAGTCAAGGAGCTGGTGGAGAACAGCCTCGACGCTGGGGCCGCGCATATCGAGGTCAGCCTGCGCGACGGTGGTGCCGCCTATATCTGTGTCACCGATGACGGCGGCGGCATGGCCCGCGACGATCTTGCTTTAGCGGTGACCCGCCACGCCACCTCCAAGCTCCCCGGCGATGATCTGTTCGCCATCCACAGCCTGGGGTTCCGAGGTGAGGCCCTGCCCTCCATGGGGGCGGTGGCGCGGCTCACCATCACCAGCCGTGCCGCCGATTCTGGTGACGCCGATGATGCCTGGAGTCTCCATGTGGCGGGTGGCGATCAGTCAGCGCCCAAACCGGCGGCGCTCGCCTGTGGCACCCGGGTGGAGGTGGCGGATTTGTTCTACGCTACCCCGGCGCGGCTCAAATTCCTCAAGACCACACGCACCGAAACCGCCCGCGCCCTGGAGGCGGTACAGCGCCTGGCCATGGCTCATCCTCATGTAGCCTTTTCCTTCGACGCCGATGGCGGCGTGCCGAAGGTGCTGGCCGCCACCTCCGGTGATCTCTTCGATGCCCGTCTGGCGCGGCTGGCCCAGATTATGGGCCGCGACTTCGCCGATAATGCCATTCCCATCACCGCCGAGCGCGGCGAGATGACCTTGACCGGCCACATCGGCCTGCCGACGCTCAACCGTGGTCTTCCCGATAAACAGTTCCTTTTCGTCAATGGCCGCCCGGTGCGCAACAAGCTGCTGCTGGGTGCGGTACGCGGCGCCTATCAGGATTTTCTCGTCCGCAACCGCCACCCCTTACTGGCGCTCTATCTCGAGCTGCCGCAGCGCGAGGTGGACGTGAACGTGCACCCGGCTAAGACGGAAGTGCGGTTTCGTGATGCCGGATCGGTGCGCGGCCTCATCATCGGGGCGTTGCGTCATGCTTTGGCCGAGGCCGGACACCGCACCACCACCACCGTGTCTGATTTTGCCCTGGGGGCCATGCGGCCCGGCACTGGTACCGGCACCACGCCTTTCTCTGCGCGATCTTCATCACCGACGCGCGGCCTCGCCGAGGACAGCCTGCGCTATCGGGTCCCCCTGGAGTCCACACCCGCCGCTGGCCCTCTGCCAGGGCTTCAGGCCGTTCCTTCCGCCGCCGCCGCCGAGGCCCTGCCCGAGGACGCCGAATCTTATCCCCTGGGCGCGGCCCGGGCCCAGCTTCACGAGACCTATATCGTCTCCCAGACCGCCGACGGCATGGTCATCGTCGACCAGCACGCGGCCCATGAACGGCTGGTCTACGAGACCATGAAACAGGCACTGGAAAACGGCTCGGTGGCNCGCCAGGGGCTGCTCATCCCCGAGGTGGTAGANCTCGACGANGACGCCGCCGCAGCCNTGGTATCGCGGGCGCAGGAACTGGCCGCCCTCGGGCTGGTGCTGGAGTCNTTCGGTCCCGGNTCGGTNGTGGTGCGCGAGACCCCGGCCCTGTTGGGNGAGATGGATATCGCCGGGCTGGTGCGCGACCTAGTGGGTGAGATCGCCGCAATGGGGGATGCGCTGAGCCTCAAGGAACGCCTCCAGGACGTGTGTTCCACAATGGCCTGCCACGGCTCGGTGCGAGCCGGGCGCAGATTGAAACCCGACGAGATGAACGCCCTGTTGCGCGATATGGAGGCCACCCCCCATTCCGGCCAGTGCAACCACGGCCGTCCCACCTATGTGGAGCTGCGCCTCGCCGATATCGAAAAACTCTTTGGACGGCGGTAAGGCCGCCGCCGCTAGGGACTCACGCGCCCCCACCATAACGCAGAAAAATAAAGCGCGCCGCCCCCACGTTGCGTTCCTTCAGGGTTGTGAATCCCGGCGGCGAGGCGAAGGCCTCGTCGGCTCCCGTCTCCACCACGCAGAGCGCGTCTTGTGCCAACCAGCCTTGTGCTGTGAGCGCCGTCAGCACCTTCTCCGCCAGTCCGCCGCCATAGGGCGGGTCGAGAAAGACCAGCGAACACGGCGCTTCGGCCCGTGGCGGCGTGGTGGCGTCGCGCGGGAGACAGGTAACGTGTTCCGCCTCGCCCAGCAGTGCGGCGTTGTCCTGTGCCGCCGCCATCGCCGCCTCGTCATTGTCCATGAGCACCACATGGGCCGCGCCCCGCGACAGCGCCTCCAGCCCCAGCGTGCCACTGCCGCAGAAGGCGTCGAACACCCGCGCGCCTGTAAACACATCTCTATCGCCGAAATCCCCGTGCGCCAGAATATTAAAGAGGCTTTCCCGCGCCCGGTCAGCAGTAGGCCGCGTGGTTTTCCCTGCAGGCGTGGCGAGACGCCGCCCGCGGTGCCTACCTCCGACGACGCGCATGGCCTGTGTCTTTCTTTTGTGGGNCGCTTTTTTCCTTGGCACCCGCTTTCCCACTTTTTTCTTTCCCTTCCGTGGCTGTGCCCAGCTGTTCGTCCAGCACCTTTTGCGGCACCGGGCGCACCGCACCGCGTTTCAATTTTCCCAACTGGAAGGGGCCATAGGCGGTGCGGATGAGTCTGCTGACGGTGAGTCCGAGATGCTCCATGACGCGCCGCACCTCGCGGTTGCGGCCCTCGGCCAGCGACANCACGAGCCAGGAATTAGCTCCGCTGCCGCTTTCCTTCCCCTTGCCACCGCCCCCCTTTGCGCTCTCAAGCGCCGCCTCGATGGGGCCGTAGGTGACGCCGTCCACGGTGACACCTTTGGCCAGGGAAGCCAGCGCCTTGGCATCCACGCGGCCGTAGACCCGCGCCCGATAACGCCGCCGCCAGCCGCTGGCTGGCAGTTCCAGCCGCCGCGCCAGATCACCGTCATTAGTCAGCAACAGCAGCCCTTCCGAGGCCATATCGAGCCGTCCTACCGTCACCACCCGAGGCAACTCGCCGGGCAGCTCGTCAAAGATGGTGGACCGTCCCTGGGGGTCGTGGTTGGTGGTAATCAGCCCCGGCGGCTTGTGATAAATCCACAGCCGTGTCTTCTCACGTTGCGGCAGGGGCTCGCCATCCACGGTGATCCGCGCCTCCGCGCTCACGGTGACGGCGGGGGTGGTCAGAGTCATGCCCTCCACCGTCACCCGGCCCTCGGCGATCCAGCGTTCGGCCTCGCGCCGCGAACACAGCCCGGCCCGGGCCAGCACCTTTGCGATACGCTCGGGCTTGGGGGTCTCTCTAGGGGTCTGATCCGCTCCACTCACCGTTACGCCGCCGCCACCAGGGCCTGAAAGATTTTTTCATCTCCGGGATCAATAGTGAATTCGGGATGCCACTGCACGCCCAGGCAAAATTTGTGAACCGTGCTTTCGATGCCCTCGATGACGCCGTCGCTGGTGACGGCGTTCACCACCACGTCTGCTCCCACCTCTTTTGCCGCTTGGTGATGGGCGCTGTTCACGGCCATGGAGTCGCTTGCCACGATGCGGTGCAGCAGGGTGCCGGGCGTCACCACCACTTCGTGGCCGGGCTCATCCCTGGGGTTGGGCTGTTCATGGGCCAGCGCTTCGGCTACTTCGTCGGGGATATGCTGGGTCAACGTCCCCCCCAGCACCACGTTGAGCAACTGTTGGCCGCCGCAGATGCCCAGCACCGGCAGGCCGCGCTCCAGCGCCGCTTTGGTCACCTCAAACTCGAACTGGGTGCGGCGGTCTTTGGTGGTGACCTTGGGGTGGCGGGTGGTGTCACCGAACAGCGCTGGGTCCACGTCAAAATCGCCGCCGGTGACGATCAGCGCATCCAGCCGTGCTGCGCAGTCCCCGGCCAGCCGCGGCTCGTGGGCCAGCATCAGCGGCAGCCCGCCGGCGCCGGTGACGCATTCCACGTAGTTCTCGCGCAGGGCGTACCAGGGCTGCTTGGCATAACCGCCGCCTTGCTCCCGGTCGAGGGTGATTCCCACCGTTGGCAATCGCGTGCTCATGGGGCGCAGAGTAGGACGCCGCACTCTCCGCCGCAATGTCCTGCAGACCGTCCTATTCCGTGGCCCTTGACGGCGCCGGGCGCGGCCACCACCCTTGGGACCATGAACGAGACCGAATTCCCTATGAGCCAGGCCATCTCCGAGGCCCAGGACGCCGCTGTGCGGGGCGAGGTGCCGGTGGGTTGCGTGCTGGTGGCGGCCGTCACTGGAAACGTCATCACCGCTGCCGGCAACCGCACTGAAGAGCTGGGCGATCCCACCGCTCATGCCGAAATGCTGGCCATCCGCGAGGCGGTCGCCCGGCGTAAAACCCCACGCCTGGAAGAGGTGGACATGTACGTGACGTTGGAGCCCTGCGCCATGTGCGCGGCGGTGATCTCATTCGCCCGCATCCGCCGCCTCTATTTCGGCGCCTACGACCCCAAGGGCGGCGGCGTGGAGCATGGAGGGAAATTCTTCTCCCAGCCCACTTGTCACCACGCACCGGAGGTCTATGGCGGCATGGAAGAAACTCAATGCGCGCACATGCTCAAGACCTTCTTCACCGAAAAACGCTAGGGAAGCCCGTTCCATGACCGCACTGGAAACCTTGCCGCCTGACCTGCCCGTGCCCGAGTATGACGGTGCCTGCGACCATGTGACGGGGCTGCGCCTTACCGCCGTCTCTCTCAACAACTGAGCTATTTACTAAGCGCTCGCCACCCGCCAGCCAATATCGCGGCGGCAGAACCCCTCTTCCCATTGGATAGCGTCCACCGCCCCGTAGGCCCTGGCTTTGGCCTCCCCTACATCAGTGCCCAGCGCCGTAACTCCTAGCACCCGCCCACCGCTGGCGAGGATTTTGCCGTTCTTGGCCTTGGTTCCAGCGTGAAAGACGATGACGCCTTCCCGTGATCCCGCGGCCTCCAGCCCCACGATTTCCGAACCTTTCTCATAAGAACCTGGATAGCCCTTGGCNGCCATCACTACCGTTAGCGCGGTTTGCTCCGACCAGCGCAAATCGAGATGGCTGAGCTGGCCGCCGCTGGTGGCGACCATGGCCGTGAGCAGGTCAGATTTCAGCCTCGGCACCAAAACCTGGCATTCGGGATCGCCGAAACGCACGTTGAACTCCAGCAATTGCGGTTCTCCNCCGGGCGCGATCATCAGCCCCGCGAACAGCACCCCCTTATAGGGTGCGCCTTCGGCCTTCATGCCTGCCACCGTGGGGGCGATGATGCTGTCCATGATGCGGGCTTCCATCTCCGGCGTCACCACCGGGGCCGGAGAATAGGCCCCCATGCCGCCGGTATTGGGGCCGGTATCGCCTTCGCCCACGCGCTTGTGGTCCTGGGCCGAGGCCAGAGCGAGGGCGTTCTCGCCGTCGCACAGGGCGAAAAAGCTCGCCTCCTCGCCGTCGAGGAATTCCTCCACCACGATCTCATTTCCCGCCGCGCCGAAGGCTTTTTCCGCCATCATGATATCCACGGCGGCTTGCGCCTCCTCCGGGATGTCGCAGATGAGCACGCCCTTGCCGGCAGCCAGCCCGTCGGTCTTGACCACCAGCGCGCCGCCTTTTTCGCGGATAAAAGCCTTGGCCTTTGCGGCGTCGGTGAAGCGGCCATAGGCGGCGGTGGGGATGTTGTGACGGGCGCAGAAATCCTTCATGAAGCCCTTGGAGCCTTCCAGAGCGGCGGCCGCCACGCTCGGACCGAAGCTCTTGATTCCAACCGTATCCAGCCGGTCCACCAGCCCCGCCACTAGCGGCGCCTCGGGCCCCACCACCACGTAGTTCGCATTTTCCTCGCGGGCCAAGGCGAGGAGCCCGTCCACGTCCTCGGCCCCCACGTCCACGCATCTTCCCAGTTCCGCCATACCGGCATTGCCGGGCGCGCAGACCAGTTCGTCGCAGAGGGGAGAGGCAGCAATGGCCCAGGCCAGGGCGTGTTCGCGGCCGCCCGATCCCACCAGCAAGACTTTCATGGGCTGTTCTTTCTCCTGTTGCCAACGGCGTGATGATGACGTTGGATGGTCTTGTAACACAAGGCACGCCCATGACGAATAAAACCGGTTTCCCTCCGCCCGAAACGTCTCCACCCGGCGGCAACCTGCGCGAATATACAGTGAGTGAAATCTCCGCCGCGCTCAAGCGCACGGTGGAAGGCGAATATGGCCGGGTGCGGGTGCGCGGTGAAATCTCCGGCTTCAAGCGCGCCGCCTCGGGCCATCTTTATTTCATCCTGAAGGACGAAAACGCGGTGCTCGATTCCGTATGCTGGAAGGGCACGGCGGCGCGTCTCTCTCTCGATCCCGAAGACGGCATGGAGGTGATCTGCGAAGGCCGTCTCACCACTTATGGCGGGCGCTCGAAATACCAGATCGTGGTCGAGGCGGTGGAACTGGCGGGCGAGGGCGCGCTCCTGAAGCTGTTGGAAGAACGCCGCAAGAAGCTGGCGGCCGAAGGCCTCTTCGACGAGGTGAGCAAGAAGGACCTGCCCTTNCTGCCCGGGGTCATCGGTGTCGTCACTTCGCCCACGGGCGCGGTCATCCGCGATATCCTGCACCGCCTCACCGACCGTTTCCCGCGCCGCGTGCTGCTGTGGCCGGTGGCGGTACAGGGTGAAACAGCGGCGGCGGAGGTGGCCGCGGCCATTGCCGGGTTTGACGCTATTGCGCCCGGCGGCAAAGTGCCCCGGCCCGACCTTCTCATCGTCGCGCGGGGCGGTGGCAGCCTNGAGGATCTCATGGCCTTCAACGAGGAAGCCCCGGTGCGCGCGGCGGCGGCTTGCGCCATTCCCCTGATCTCGGCGGTGGGACACGAGACCGACGTCACCCTCATGGACCATGCCGCCGATGTGCGTGCTCCTACTCCCACGGCCGCCGCCGAAATGGCGGTGCCGGTGCGCTCCGAGCTCATGGCCGGGGTGCTGGACAGCGCGCGACGCATGGTGACGGCCATGAGGCGGGGGCTGGAAAACCGCCGTCAGAGAGTGGCAGGGCTGGCGCGCGGGNTGCCGGAACCTAAACGTCTGCTCGAACACACCGCCCAGCGCCTCGACGAGCGCGCCGAACGGCTGACTCTGGCCCTGACGGTGCGGCTTTCTCACGGCTGGGCCGATCTCGACCGCCTCAGCGCCGGGCTGCGGGCGCGGACTCTGGACGAATCGCTGTTGCGCCTCCGCGAGGGGCTTGCCGGGCTGGGGCGGCGTCTCGGGCTAGGGCTGTCCCGCCGCCAGGACACCGCCGCCACCCGTTTGCAACAGGTGGCGCGGGTGCTGGAGAGCTGTTCCTACCGCAACGTTCTGGCGCGTGGCTTTACCGTGGTCCGCGACCAGGCGGGGCTGGCGTTGACCCGTGCCGCCGCTATTTCTTCTGGCCAGACAGTGGAGGTCGAATTTTACGATTCTCGCCGTGGCGCGGTGATAAACGGGGAGGGGGCGGCCCCGAAACCCCAAAAGAAGGCGAAGAAGCCCCAGAAGAAAACGAAGAAACCACCGTTCCCCTCCGGTGACGACGGCCAGGGAAGCCTGCTTTGATCCGTCACGGTGGTTTCCTGGGTCTCCTGCTTTTNTTTGCGGCCTCNGTCGTGCTGGCNGCCGACCTTCCCNTCGACCTTCAGGGTCACGCNNTACAGGGNGGGTTACTGCGCGGNCAGGCCGCCCCNGGGGCGCGGGTCTGGGTAGCGGGCGNGCCGGTGAAGGTGGCTCCCGACGGGGCCTTTCTCATCGGTTTTTCCCGCACNGCGCCGNCCAATGTNCTGATCGAGGTNGCCGCGCCNGGCGCGCCGCGCGCCNCCCATANCCTNACCGTGGGCCANCGTGACTACAAGGTGGANACAATCGACGGCCTGCCCGATTCCCAGGTCAGCCCCGGCCCCGCCGCGCTGAGGCGCATCGCNCGCGANAGCNCNGCCATCAAAACCGCGCGCCTGCGCGCTAGCGACACGCCGCTTTTTACGGGCNGCTTCCAATGGCCNCTCACGGGAACCATGACCGGTNTTTACGGCAGCCAGCGNGTCCTGAACGGCGNGCCGCGCTCGCCNCATCTTGGCGTGGATATCGCCGCCCCCCACGGNACCCCNCTGCTTGCTCCGGCGGANGCCGTGGTGGCGCTNGTTCACGACGACATGTTCTTTACAGGCAAGACCCTGATCCTCGATCACGGCCACGGCCTGACCTCGGTTTACGCCCATATGAGCGCCATCGCGGTGACGGAAGGTCAGAGCGTCGTGGCGGGCCAGGTTATCGCCGCGGTGGGCCAGAGCGGCCGCGCCACCGGCCCCCATCTGCATTGGGGCGTGCATCTGGCTGGGGTCGGCCTCGACCCAGCCCTGCTGGTCAGTGCCGTGCCCTGAGCCGCTTCCCTAGGACATCAAGGCCGGGGCAAAATGGCGCATGTTTTAAGTGAGGTTTTTTTAATCCTCTCTTTCACATGGCCATAAAGTTGAACACAGTTACGATAAAATGCCTTTATTGAAATATTCTCTATACCATTCGATGGTCTTTGGTAGCCCTTGTTGCATGGGACGGGGATTGAATGCCGGTAAGAATGATTTCAATTTACCTAAATCTAAATACTGTTCTTGAATCTCTTTAAAAATTATATCTTTTGAAATAATTTCTGGTTCAAGATTCGTATAAAGTGACTGGCACAGTAATTTTATCACATCTTCTATTCTAAATTTTTCCCCGGAACCTAAATTAAAAATGTTCGATTTGGCTTCATCTATCCTTTCCATCAACGCAACAATGGCATCTGCAGCGTCCTCAACATAGACGAACTCCCTGACATAGTCGGCGACACCTTCATACAGAATTGGCGCATTTCCTCTTAAAACACGCAAGATAGATTGTGGGAAGAGGCGGCTTAAGTTCATATCGCCAGGCCCATATAAATTTGCAGATCTAATAGTATAGGTCGGCAATCCATAGTTATGCCCAAAAGCGCGTGATATCAGGCCCGCGCATGCCTTGGAAACCTCATAGACGTTCTTAGGATTGATTGCATGCTCTTCTTTGTAAGGTAAGTCTGTGGAATCAAATGACCCATATGACTTATCACTTTCCATGCACATGATGCCTTGAACGCTATTCACGGCCCTTGCGGCTTCCAGCAAATACACCGTGCCCATGACATTCACACTAAAGCATCCCACCGGGTTTTTGGCGGCACTATGAATTATGGACTTTGCTGCACAGTGGAATATGTAACTAATCTTATAATCCGAGATTATTTCCCGCATTCTATCCAAGCTTAAAATATCCGCTTGGCAGATAGTCATTTGTTTTTCCAGACCGGCAATCTGGATGTAACTTATTTTTTTTTTGTCATGTATGGTCCCGATAACATTGGCTCCATAGCCGATCAACTTTTCTGCAAGATGCCCTCCTAGAAAGCCTGAAACGCCAGTAATTAACACCGGTTTATTATGCCAAAACGAAATCATGTTTTTTTTCTCTATTATTGTGGGACAAATACTTGTGCCTTTTAGGGAAATAAATGCTGGAATAAGCTCACAATTGAGGCCTTTAACGAGAATTTTTTGGATTACCAACCTTTTGCCGATTAATTATCCTTAAAATCCAAACTCCGAACAGGCCCACTATTCCATAGAGTCCTGTTTCTGACAATCGGGCAGGAAACCCTATCAACAATGCCGTCGTGATGAACAAAGGCGCTGGATTCATCGGGGCTGAACCTTATAATCCGGCCTCTCTCCCTAATAGGGCCGTCAGTCAGGCCAGCGCCGGTGCACCCACATCCACTGTTCGGGGTTTTCCCGCACCCAGCCCTCGATGAGTTCGTTGACTTGTCCCATCAGCGCCGCCACATCGGCCTGCTGGTCGCCGCTGGCTGGCATCGCCAATGGCGGATACAGGGTCATGCGGAAATGGGTGCCGCCAGTGCGCACCACTTTCGCCGGCACCACAGGACAGCCGAATTTCAGCGCCAGCTGCGCCAAGGCCGGGGCGGTCATAGCCTCGCGCCCGAAGAAGGGCACGGCGATGCCGTCATTCATCTTCTGGTCGGCCAGCAGCGCCAGATGCCCNCCCTCNTTTAAAACCCGCAGCGAGTCCCGGGCCCCTTGNGCCCCCTTGGNGGCGAAGCTTCGGGTGATGGCGCGCCGGGCGCGGCGGATCAGGGCNTCGGCCAGCGGGTTGTTGGGGGCGCGGTAAACCAGGGTCAGGGGCAGGCCGCGCTGCACCGCCGACATGGCGTTGATCTCCCAGTTGCCGAGATGGGCGGAAAAGAAAATACCGGGCTTGCCGTCGTCGCGCAGCAGATCCAGATATTGGGTCCCCTCCACCGTTACCCGGCCCGGCCATCTGCCCTCCTCGTCATAGAGCCGGAGTTGGTCGAGATGGGGGTATTCGGCTAGAACCCGGCCCAGATTGTCCCACATGGCGATCACCAGCTCCTCGATCTGGTGCGGTGTCTTTTCTGGAAAGGCGCGGGACAGGTTGCGCCGCGCCACCTCCGAGATCTTGAGCTGCGGCCCGATGACGCGTCCCAGCCAGCCGCCCATATGCGAGGCCCGGTCCAGGGAGAATAGGCCGAAGAAGCCGAAGGCCATCCAGGCGGCGGCGGCCTCCAGCACATAGCGCATGTGGCGCACGCCCTCAGACATGGGTGCCCTCATCACTCCCGGCTTCTCTTTCGGCCACCTTCTCGGCAAGCGGCGAGAGCAACCGCGCTAGTGCTTCCGCGTCCTGCCACTGCACACGTACGGTGAATACCCACACCCGGTTCAGCATGTCCACTGGCAGGCGCTCGGCGTCCTTGGCCGTGGTCACAGGCTCGGCCCCGACGGCTTCAGCTGCTTCGATTAGGGCGGCGGCCTCGTCCTCGCCATAGAGGTGGTGGTCTGGGAAGGCGTGGGCGGCCACCAGTTCGGCCTCGGCCTCGCGCAGGGAGTTAAAAAACTTCTCGGGCCGACCGATCCCGGTGAAAGCCAGCACCTTTCTTCCTTG
>NZAO01000069.1 GCA_002686135.1 Rhodospirillaceae bacterium | reverse complement strand
CGATAACCCCCAGGTGCTGGCGGCGTTGGACAAGGTCATCGAGGCTGAGAATACAGCCGCCAACGGAGGCGGAAATGGCGCTCTGGGTTCATTCCGCGAGGCATTGGCCGTGTGGATCGACACCGCCGCCGATCTGATGGAGAAACCCTTTGAGAAGTCGCTATTCGATGCATCGGCGCTGGAGGATTCGTCGGGTTCGGTTATGGACATGATCCGCAACCAGCAAAGGGGAGCCTGATGAACGCTTCGGCAAGTATCCAGGATGCAACCGGAAATCAGGACCAGCAAAGGCTGTGCGAGGAACGAGTAGCGAAGCTGGCACGCGCTTATGGCGGTCTCAACGGGCTCGATCTGCTTGCGCCCATGATCGAAAAGGAATTTCCAGGCCGTATCGCCCTGTCCTCTTCCTTCGGGACCGAGGCCGCGGTGCTTCTTGACCTCGTGGCCCAGGTGGACCCCGCCACGCCGGTGATCTTTCTCGATACGGGAAAACTGTTCGAGGAAACCTATAACTACCTCGCCCTGCTTTCTAATCATTTGGGGCTGACAGATGTGCGCACCATCAGTCCCGACCTGGTGCGATTGCAGGGAAGCGACCCGAACGGAAACCTTTGGGAGAGCGATCCAGACGCCTGCTGTCATATCCGCAAGGTGGAGCCTCTGGAGCGCGTATTAACCAATTTCGATGCCTGGATTACCGGCCGCAAGCAATATCACGGCGATCTCAGGCTGAATCTGGAGCCCATTGAGGCAGTGGACGGTTTCATCAAGATCAACCCCCTGGTGAACTGGAGCCACGAAAAAATCCAGACTGTCTTTGCCGAGAGAAAGCTTCCCCAACACCCCTTGGTGGCCAGGGGCTACCCGTCTATCGGCTGTTATCATTGCACCCGTGAGGTGGCCGAAGGCGAGGACCTGCGCGCAGGACGCTGGGAAGGGGAAGAGAAAACCGAATGCGGCATCCACCGCGCAAGCTGGGTATCCGGTCAATGAATCACCTCGACGCTCTGGAAAGCCAGAGCATTTACATCTTTCGCGAGGCTTTTGAAAGCTTCGACAAGCTGGCCATGCTGTGGTCCATCGGCAAGGACAGCAACGTTATGCTGTGGCTGGCGCGCAAGGCCTTTCTCGGCCATGTGCCGTTTCCGGTGGTCCATGTGGATACCTCGTACAAGATTCCCGAAATGATCACTTTTCGCGACCGCATGGCCAAGGAATGGAATCTCGATCTTATCGTCGGCCAGAATACAAAAGCACTGGAAGCCGGAATGGATCCTGAAAAAGGTAAGGTGGTCTGTTGTTCCGCCCTGAAGACCGAGGCGCTTAAGGCCACGTTGTCGGAACACGGATTTACCGGCGTCTTTGCCGGGATTCGCCGGGATGAAGAGGGTACGCGCTCAAAGGAGCGTGTTTTCAGCCCCCGTGGCGAGAACTCGGAGTGGGATTTTAGGGACCAGCCCCCAGAGTTCTGGGACCAGTTCAAGACCGAATTCGCGCCCGGGACCCATTTGCGGATACATCCCTTGCTGCACTGGACCGAAATCGATGTGTGGCACTATATCCAGCGCGAGGACATTCCAGTCATTGACCTGTATTTTGCCAAGGACGGCAAACGTTATCGCTCTCTGGGCTGTGCCCCGTGCACCGCGTCCATCAAAAGCAACGCCGCGACTCTCGATGAGATAATTACCGAATTGGAAACGACCCGTGTTTCCGAGCGTTCCGGCCGCGCCCAAGACAAGGAAGCCGAAGATGCCTTCGAACGGCTGCGGATCGAGGGGTATATGTAATGGCCGATAGGAAAAAGACAAAATCGAAAGCCAGAAAGACTCCCGCAAAAGGGAAGGCCGCTGTGGTGCAGGCTGAAGATATTACGGGTAACAAGCCCCTGAAAATCGTCATCGTCGGCCATGTGGATCATGGAAAGTCGACTNTGGTGGGGCGGCTTATCCATGACACCGGCTCCTTGCCCGAAGGCAAGGTGGAGACGATNAGGGATATGTGTGACCGCCGCGGTATGCCTTTTGAGTGGGCGTTCCTTATGGACGCGCTCAAATCGGAGCGTGATCAGGGGGTCACTATCGATACGTCCCAGATCTGGTTTTCCACCAATCACCGCAAATACGTTCTCATCGATGCGCCGGGCCATAAAGAATTCCTGAAGAACATGGTGAGCGGCGCCGCTCACGCGGAGGCCGCGTTTCTTGTGATTGACGCTGAGGAAGGCGTGCGTGAGCAATCCCGCAGGCATGGATACCTGCTGCATCTTCTGGGTGTGCGTCAGGTAGCGGTGGCCGTCAACAAGATGGACCTGGTGAAATATTCAAAGGGCCGGTTCGATGAAATCGAGGCCGAGATTCACACTTATCTCGACGAAATTGGGATCGCACCCATCCATATTATTCCGGTGTCTTCCCGCGAGGGGGATATGATCGTTAACCAATCCGAACGCATGGACTGGTATGAGGGTCCCACCGTTTCCCAGGCCCTGGACCTTTTCGAGGCGCCGGTGGCGCCGACGGACCTTCCTTTGCGGTTTCCGGTGCAGGATGTGTACAAATTCGATGAAAGACGGATAATAGTCGGCAGAGTGGAAAGCGGGCGTCTTCGTGTCGGCGACACTCTGTTGATTTCACCCACCAACAAGACGGTACGCGTGGCCTCCATCGAATCATGGAACTCCCCGGCGCCGGTTCTGGCGGCTTCAGCCGGGCAGTCCATTGGCATTACGCTGGCAGACCAGGTCTTCATCGAGCGCGGCCAGATCGCCAGCAACGTGGAAAACCTCCCTGTGGAGACCAATGTTTTCCGGGCACGGATATTCTGGCTCGGGCGCAAGCCTCTTATCGTNGGCAAGACCTACAGGCTGAAACTGGCCACGTCTCATTACAATGTGGTTGTCCAGGCCATTGAGCGAGTGATCGACACCGGCGATTTGTCCTCCGCCGAGGCCGAAAAAGTGGAGCGTAACGCCGTGGCCGAGGTGNTCCTGCGGTCGCGGGGGATGATGGTGCTCGANGAATTCGTNAANAATCCCGCCATGGGGCGGTTTGTTCTGGTGGACGAATACGATGCTGTGGGCGGCGGCATCATCAGCATGGAGGGCTATCCCGATCAGCGCCAGAGCGTCACCGTGAAATCCACCAATATCTTTTCGGTGAANCACCGGATCACNCCGGCTGCGCGCAGCGCCAGTAACGGCCATCGTCCGGGGATTCTCTGGCTGACGGGACTGTCTGGCGCCGGCAAGAGCACCATCGCNGTGGAGCTGGAGCGCCAGCTTTTTCTCAAGGGCTATCATGTCTATGTAATGGACGGGGACAACCTGCGTCACGGGTTATGCGCCGATCTCGGGTTTTCTCCCGAGGACCGCACCGAAAATATCCGCCGCGTGGGTGAGATGGCGAGCCTGTTTGCCGATGCCGGTTTTATCGTCATCACGGCGTTTATTTCCCCTTATCGCGCCGACCGTCAGCGCGCCCGCGCCATCCGTTCCGAACAATTTCATGAAATCTATATCAAGGCCGGACTGGAAGTCTGTGAGAAGCGGGACCCCAAGGGGCTCTANAAAAAGGCGCGNANGGGCGAGATTGAAATGTTCTCGGGAATTTCGGCGCCCTATGAGGAACCGGAGGAGCCGGAATGCATCGTCGATACCGCTTCCCTGTCGGTGAGTGAGAGTGTGGCCTGGGTGATGGAGTATATCGACACACACCTCGGCGGCGTCGACCATCACCATGAGACCGGGAAGGAAAAAAAGGTGGCCCGCACCGGTTAAGTCGTCAAGGGAGCAATCCCGGGATGCCTTTTTCCCGTTGGTCAAAAATTCCAGGGAATGGGGGAATATTACCAAGCTGGCCGGAAACGGCTGCTCCCGCCGTTTTTATTTTTTTCATATCCCCGACTTGACAGTCCCGAGCCCGTAACCTACATAACTGGCACTCAAACGCCGGGACTGCTAATGCTTCCTGGTGAGGAAAGGTTCACAATCAATTTATGGAGACTCTGAATGAAGTTCAGACCGCTTCACGACCGGGTGCTTGTGCGCCGGCTGGAAGGTGATGAAAAGACTGCCGGCGGGATCATCATTCCCGACACGGCCCAGGAGAAACCTATGGAAGGCAAAGTAGTCTCTGTGGGCTCTGGCGTCCGCAGCGAGGATGGAAAAGTCCATCCCCTGGATGTCAAAAAAGGCGACCGCATTCTGTTCGGCAAATGGTCGGGCACCGAGGTCAAGGTTGACGGCGAAGAGCTGTTAATCATGAAAGAATCAGACATTCTGGGCGTTATCGAATAAGGAGTGACCAAAACATGACAGCCAAAGAAATTAAATTCGGTTCCGACGCCCGGGCCAGCATACTCGACGGCGTTGATGTTATAGCTAATGCCGTAAGGGTGACTTTGGGGCCCAAGGGCCGCAACGTCATCCTCGACAAGGCATTCGGTGCGCCACGTATCACCAAGGACGGTGTCACCGTGGCCAAGGATATCGAACTTGGAGAAAAGTTCGAAAATATGGGCGCACAGATGGTGCGCGAAGTGGCGACCAAGACCAGTGACCGTGCCGGAGATGGCACCACCACGGCCACCGTTCTTGCCCAGGCTATTTTCAGCGAGGGCGTTAAGGCAGTTGCCGCTGGCATGAACCCCATGGACCTCAAGCGAGGGATCGATATTGCCGTCAACGCCATCATCGACGATATCCAGTCGCGTTCCAAGAAAGTATCCACCACTGAGGAAATCNCCCAGGTCGGCACTATCTCNGCCAATGGTGAGNGCGAGGTAGGNGAAATNATAGCCGACGCCATGGAAAAAGTCGGCAAGGAAGGCGTTATTACCGTTGAAGAAGCTAAAACCCGCGANACTGAGCTCGATGTGGTTGAGGGCATGCAGTTCGACCGTGGTTATCTCTCNCCTTACTTCATTACCAATGCGGAGAAGATGATTTGCGAACTGGATGATCCCTATATCCTGCTTCACGAGACAAAACTTTCGGGTCTTCAGGCGGTTCTTCCGATTCTGGAGTCCGTTGTGCAGTCGGGCCGTCCGCTGCTCATGATCTCCGAGGACGTGGAAGGCGAGGCGCTGGCCACCCTGGTGGTCAACAAGTTGCGCGGCGGTCTTAAGGTAGCTGCCGTTAAGGCGCCTGGTTTCGGTGATCGCCGCAAGGCCATGCTGGAAGACATCGCTCTTCTCACCGGCGGCCAGCTTGTAAGCGAGGATCTCGGTATCAAGCTTGAGAATCTGACCCTTGATATGCTGGGTTCCGCCAAGCGCGTTATCATCACTAAGGAAGAAACCACCATCGTCGATGGCGCCGGTAAGAAGGCCGACATCAAGGCTCGCTGTGGCCAGATCCGTCAGCAGATCGAGGAAACTTCCTCCGACTATGACCGCGAGAAGCTACAGGAACGGCTGGCCAAGCTGGCCGGTGGCGTCGCCGTCCTCAAGGTCGGCGGCGTAACCGAGGTGGAAGTCAAGGAACGCAAGGATCGCGTCGATGACGCCATGCACGCCACCCGCGCAGCCGTGGAAGAAGGTGTTGTTCCCGGTGGCGGAACGGCGTTGCTCTACGCTACCCGTACTTTGGACAAGGTCAAGGTGATCAACAACGACCAGAAGGTCGGCCTCGACATCGTTTGCAAGGCTCTGCAGACCCCTGCACGGCAGATTGCAGACAATGCCGGTGAGGAAGGCGCCATCGTTGTGGGCAAGCTTCTTGAAAGCAAGGACACCAACTTTGGCTTTGATGCCCAGAAAGAGGAATATGCTGACCTTGTGAAGGCCGGTATCATCGATCCCACGAAGGTGGTGCGGACGGCATTGCAGGATGCGGCTTCCGTGGCCGGCTTGTTGTTGACCACCGAGGCGATGATCGCCGAAAAGCCTGAGCCCAAGGAACCCGCTGGCGGCCCTGCCCATGGTGGCGGCGGAATGCCTGATATGGGTGGCATGGGCTTTTAAGTCCTATCCTTCCTGAAAGGACTACAAAAAAACCAAGGGGCCGCGTTCGCGCGGCCCCTTTTTTTTGGAAAATCCTAAAGCCGGACTTTAGGGAAGAATATAATGGGCGCGGGCGCTGCGCTCGATGGCGGCGGCCAGACCCAGACATTGCTCAAGAATATGGGAATGTCACTGCAGTCTTATTTGATTCGCTACAAGTTTAAAATTTGGCTCGGCAGCGTGGAAGGGGCCGGACTCATGGCTAGTGATCACAAGTGAAAGGCGACGGCCGCCACATTGCGCAGTTCAGTCATCCTCGTCTTCGGCTGGGACTGAAACCAGAGCCAGTTCCACGTCTGCCTCTTTCAGCATTTCAATAGTGATTTTTTCTTCGTGGCTCCATCGTTTGGCAAAACCGGTATCGCTGCGGCTGCCTTTGTTCACCACAACCTTGGAGATTCCCACCTGGATAATGGCGCGGGCACAGTTGGCGCAGGGTAGGTGGGTTGCATACATAATACAGCCGCCAAGAGCCATGCCGATGCGGGCGGCATTATAGATGGCGTTGCGTTCGGCATGTTCGGTCCAGTCATATTTGATGGGGCGCTTGTGGCGTTTTTCCAGTTCATCATCGATGTGACGAGGAAAGCCGTTATAACCATAAGGGCCAGGGGTGCGGTCGGCTTGGACAATGACGGCGCCGACGCGAGTGGAACGGTCCTTCGACCACTTGGAAACCTCATGGGCCAAGCGCAGGAAACGCACGTCCCATTTGGACACTTTTTTCCTGCTTCTAGGGCGGACTGTTTTTTGGGTCTGACGCTTGGCTGGCATGAGGGGGTGCAACTCTCCATAATCTCGGTCATTGACGCACTTGCGGCTTGCGCCTAGGTTCTGCGCGCCAAACCATACGTTCTATAGGACTGATCGGCCCTATCATCAATGACGGATATTCGCGAACTTGCTAACAACGCTCGGGGCTGGCCTTTCGAGGAAGCCCGGAAGCTGCTCTCGCGTACCAGCGGCGAGACCCCGGAAAAGGGCTACGTGCTTTTCGAGACCGGCTATGGGCCTTCGGGGCTTCCACATGTTGGCACTTTCGGCGAGGTGGTGCGCACCTCCATGGTGCGCCATGCCTTCGCCACGCTTTCCGACATTCCCACCAGGCTCTATGCCTTTTCCGACGACATGGACGGCCTGCGAAAGGTGCCCGATAACGTTCCCGACCGCGACATGGTGGCCGAACATCTGGGCAAGCCCCTAACGGCGATTCCTGATCCCTTCGGCACCCATGAGAGCTTCGGTCATCACAACAATGCGCGGCTGCGCGCCTTTCTTGATTCCTTTGGCTTCGACTATGAGTTCCAGAGCGCCACCGAATGGTACCAGAGCGGCCGTTTCGATGATGCCCTTCTTACGATGTTGGCTCGTTTCGAGGAAGTACGGGGAATTATCTTGCCGACACTTGGGAAGGAACGGCAGGCCACCTATAGCCCCTTCCTTCCCATATGCGAAAAGACTGGCAAGGTGCTTCAGGCGCCGGTGGTATCCACCGACGTGGATGCCGGAACCATCACCTATCGCGACGAGGAAACTGGTGAGATGGTGGAAACGCCGGTCACGGGCGGCCACTGCAAGATGCAATGGAAGGCCGACTGGGCCATGCGCTGGATGGCGCTGAGTGTGGATTACGAGATGTCGGGCAAGGACCTGATCGATTCGGTTCATCTGTCGGGAAAGATCGCCCGGCTGCTAGGGGCGCATCCCCCGGAATCTTTCACTTATGAGCTGTTTCTCGATGAGAACGGGGAGAAGATATCCAAGTCCCGGGGCAATGGTCTGGCAGTGGAGGACTGGTTGAAATATGCACCGCAGGAAAGTCTGTCCCTGTTCATGTATCACAAGCCGCGCAAGGCGAAGCGGCTTTATTTCGATGTCATCCCGAAAAATGTGGATGAATATCTGACCTTTCTTGGCAAGTTCGAAAAAGAGGATGATGCCGCCCATCTCGAAAACCCCGCCTGGCATATCCATAACGGAACCCCGCCCCAGGAAAAAGCGTATCTGAGCTTCAGCATCCTTCTCAATCTGGCCGGGGTCTGCCATGCCCATGACAAGGATGTGTTGTGGGGATTTATTGCCCGCTACGCGCCCGAGGCAAACCCTGAAAACGACCCCATACTCGACACGCTGGTGGGTCACGCCATTGCCTATTTCAATGATTTTGTCAAACCCACCAAACGCTATAAAACGCCCGGCGATATGGAACGTCAGGCCTTGGAAGACCTGGTGGGCGAATTGGAAGGCCTGGACGACGATGCCGATGCCGAGGCCATTCAGACACGCGTCTATGAGGTGGGAAAACGCCATCCCTTTGCCGACCTCAAATCCTGGTTTGGGGCGCTGTACCAGATTTTACTCGGCCAGGAGCAGGGGCCGCGCATGGGTTCCTTTATCGCCCTGTATGGGATTTCGGAAACCATTGATCTGATTAAAAGGGCGCTTGCCGGCGAAGACCTGACCGCAGATTAAGCCGCCGGATTAATCAGGCTGACTCTCCCGGGGTTATGCATTATGCAGAGAGGTGCTTAATTACTGGCTGGCCCAGATGACGCGCGCGATCCAGGCAACGTCTTCAAGGTCTATATCACGAATGGCGTGATCCGGATTCAAGGATTGTAACTCCACCTTGTGGGCGGTGCGGCGCTGGAGCTGTTTGGCCATGACCTCTCCCTGACTGGTCTTGACCACTACCCGGTCCCCTTTGCGGATACCGGCCGCGGGGGAGACAACAATGGTGTCACCATCGCGATAGAGGGGTTCCATGCTGTTGCCGCTGATCTCCAGGGCGAAGGCGTTGGGATCGCCGATTTCGGGAAAGGAAATTTCGTCCCAGCCGTTTCCCACCGGATAACCGGCATAGTCGAAAAACCCTTCCACGCCGGCATGGGCATAGCCGATGACAGGAATGCGCTGTGTGGGGCCAGTGCTTTCCGCGTCTCCCACATAGCTGACGAATTCCCCAAGGCGGCTTCCCGTTGAGGCAAGAACCTTGGCTACGCTCTCGGTGCTGAGCCAGCGTAGCTTGCCCTCGCGGGTCACCCGTTTACTCTTGTTGAAGGTGGTGGGGTCGAGCCCCGACTGCCTGGCCAGTCCGGAGGGGGAGAGGCCGTGCGCCTGGGCAAGCCGGTCAATGGCCCGCCAAATATCCGCGTGGCTCAGCATGGGAACATCTTCTTATATTTGCCACATTCTAGCACTAGGAATAAATTTATCATATATATTGAAATAGGAAAAAATACATATAATATCCCCAAATGTTCATTATTTATTCTAATTTTTACGATTTTCTGTCCCTGTCCGTTTCCTGGATAATTTCCCCTTCACGCAAACCAGCCACGTTTTCCTCGTTACTGAGAAAAGGAAATGTGCTGAGCCAGGCAAAACTTTTGTAGCGGCCGTCTCTGTTATAGGTGGTGGTGCCCACGGTCAGGCCGCCCACAGCATGGTGCGGTAGATGGCGCGCGCCTGGGCCAGGCTAATCCCGTCCAAGGTGGCGCCGGTGTGCATCATGTCTTCACTGGGTTCGGCGGGAACCAGGGCGTGTTCAAACCCGTCCGTGACTTCCAACATGCACAGGGCATCATCAAGGGTGGATCGGAGGAATTGGACATGGCGGTCTCCTACAGATGTGGCAAGGTTCTCGCATTCTGCAAATATCCCCACCCCCCTGTTCGCGCCAGCCATCTTCGGCTAGGGTCGGGGCATGCCGAGGCAGCCCATTTATCATATCTGTGTGGACCACGTTTGGCGGGCATTCGAAAGTGGCGAGGAGATCACCGCCGAACCGCCTCCGCAAGGCGGGGATTTTCTCCATTTTTCCACCGCGGCTCAGCTTCCACAAAGCGCCGCCATTCACTTCGCGGGCCGGGAAGACCCGGTTCTTCTAACGGTGGATCCGGGGCGGCTGGGACCTGGACTGAAGTGGGAGTCCTCGCGCGGCGGCACCGTGTTTCCCCATCTTTACGGGCCGTTGCCCCATGACGCTGTGATCCGAGGGGAATTCTTCTCCCTTGGTGGCGACGGGAATCCCGTTCTTCCGCCCCTGTTGGAAGAGGCGGAAGAATAATGGACGCCTTCCACGCTATCGGTCCCCTGCTGCGGTTGTTGCCACCGGAAACCGCCCACGGGCTGAGCATATGGGCGCTCGGTCAGGGGCTTACGGGCGGGATGACCGGGAGAAATGCGGTTTGCGATCCGCTTTTGGAAAGCCGGGTCTGGGGTCTGAATTTTCCCCATCCCATCGGCCTTGCCGCTGGCTTCGACAAGAATGCCCGCGCCTTGGGGCCCCTGTTAGACCTTGGTTTCGCTTTTGTGGAGGCGGGCACGGTGACGCCGCTTCCCCAACCCGGAAACCCCAGGCCGCGCATGTTTCGCCTTACCGCCGATGAAGCCGTGATCAACCGTTTCGGCTTCAACAGCGAAGGCCTGGACGCTTTCACGCAAAGGCTCGGGGTTTTCTGCGACACATGGTCCGGTAAGGGAATCGTGGGCGTCAACCTTGGCCGCAACCGCCACAGTGCCGGCACTGCCGATTACGCTTCAGGGGTTTCCCGTTGCGCGCCGCTGGCCGATTATCTGGTGATCAACGTGTCCTCGCCCAACACGCCTGGCCTGCGCGATCTTCAGACTGGGGAACGCCTGGAAGGGCTTCTCGAACAGGTGATAACGGCGCGGGATGTGGCCATTTCCAGTGGCGGGCGGCGGGTGCCGTTATTGTTGAAGTTGGCGCCAGACCTAGCCCTTGAAGAGCGCGAGGCTATCGCCGGGGTGATCATGGAATCGGCGGCTGGAGGATCGGGCATAGACGGTCTGATTATTAGCAATACCACCGTGTCTCGCCCCGGGTCCCTCCGCAGCCGCCACCGCGACGAGGTGGGCGGCCTGTCAGGCCGTCCCCTGTTCGATCTTTCCACTGAAGTGCTGCGCGATTTCCACCGCCTGACGGAAGGCAAACTCCCCCTCATAGGTGTGGGCGGGGTGGCCAGCGGCCGCGATGCCTATCTCAAAATCAGGGCCGGGGCCTCTCTGGTCCAGCTCTATACTGCCTTTGCCTATCATGGCCCGGCGCTGATTTGGCGCATCAGGGAGGAACTGGGCGATCTTCTGCGCGAGGACGGGGTTTCTTCGGTAACCGAAGCGATAGGGGCGGATGCGTGATGACATGCATTTTCACCTGGGCCAGGGCTATCTTCTGGGCAAACCAAGAATCAGCCGTGAAAGTGCCTGACGCTGTCCCCATTCGGGCCATGAATCTTTTCTTTTCTTCATCTCCAGGACACAAGGCACGGCCATGACGCCCTCCCCCGCCCCGCCCCCGACCGGCGAGAAGTCCCTTGCCATTTATTCCGGCATGGAGGAGCTGGCCGCAGGTTACGAAGGGTATATTCTCGATCTATGGGGGGTCATCCATGACGGCGTTACCGTTTTCCCTGGAGTTATTAATTGCCTCTTCCGTCTGCGTGAGGCTGGAAAGCGCATGGTCCTGCTTTCCAACGCCCCGCGCCGTTCTCATGTGATTGTCGAACAGCTGATGAGCTTTGGCGTGCCTGAAAACCTTTACGACGGCATCATGTCCTCGGGCCAGGAGGCCTATGACCATCTCTCCGCCAGAGACGATCCTTGGTATGCGGCGCTGGGGGAACGCTGTTTTCATATCGGGCCGGAGCGCGACATGAACATGCTTGAGGGGCTCTCATTGCAAGAGGTGGAGACACTCGCGGAGGCGGAGTTCATCCTCAACACCGGGCCGTGGGATGACGGCGCGATGGTGGCCGATTACGAGGATATCCTGTCGGAGGGCGCGCGGACGAAGGTGCCCATGATCTGTTCCAACCCGGATTTAGAGGTTATTCGTGGGGGAGTAAGAATGATCTGCGCCGGGGCGCTGGCCTGCCGTTACGAAGAACTGGGCGGAGAGGTGCGCCATCACGGAAAGCCCGATAAGGGAATCTATGAAAGCTGTTTCCGTTGTCTCGGCATTGCCGACCACAGCCATATCCTGGCGGTGGGCGATTCCCTGCGTACCGATATTACCGGCGCCGAAAATGCCGGCATCGATTCGCTCCTGGTGACCGACGGTCTGCATAGGGAGGAAATCGGCCTCGCCATGGGGGAGACACCGGATCCCGTCCGTCTCGCCGGGTTTTGCATGGCTGCCGGGCATTTTCCCAATGGCGCCATAACGTCTTTCCGGTGGAATGGCGAATAGAAAGCCTGTGGTTTTGGCGATGGCCGCCCACGGTGGTGGTATTCTTTGCTGCGCTGCACCACAGTGGCTATACTGCCGCGCCTTGGACTTGGAGCAGATTGAATGAGTGATTTTCCCCGACGCGATACGGGGCAATGGCGCGATCTTGCCGCGAAGGAAATGAAGGACAGCGGTCCCGACGATCTTGTCTGGGAGACGCCCGAAGGCATTCCCGTCAAGACCCTGTACACGGCCGAGGATCTGGAGGGGCTGGAATATTTGGACAGCCTTCCGGGGGCCCCACCCTATCTTCGCGGGCCGCGTGCCACCATGTACGCCAACCGTCCCTGGACCCTCCGCCAGTATGCCGGTTTTTCCACGGCTGAAGCCTCCAATGTGTTCTACCGCGACTGCCTGAAGAACGGACAGACAGGTCTGTCGGTGGCCTTCGATCTGGCCACCCACCGCGGCTATGATTCCGATCATCCGCGGGTGGTGGCGGATGTGGGCAAAGCGGGCGTCGCCATCGATTCAGTGGAGGACATGAAGGTTCTTTTCGAGGGCATTCCGCTCGACCGCATGAGCGTGTCCATGACCATGAACGGTGCAGTTCTGCCGGTTCTGGCCAGCTTTATCGTCGCCGCCGAAGAACAGGGCGTCTCCCAGGACAAGATTTCTGGAACCATTCAGAACGATATCCTCAAGGAGTTCATGGTCCGCAACACCTACATTTATCCGCCCGAGCCCAGCATGCGGATTGTTTCCGATATTATCGAANACGCCTCGTGTAACATGCCGAAGTTCAACTCTATCTCCATTTCTGGCTATCACATGCAGGAGGCCGGAGCGACCCAGGTGCAGGAGCTTGCCTACACCCTGGCNGATGGCCTTGAATATGTGCGGGCGGCCATGTCACGGGGACTAGAAGTGGACGACTTCGCCCCCCGGCTGTCCTTTTTCTGGTCCATCGGCATGAATTTCTTCATGGAGATNGCAAAGATGCGCGCCGGCCGCGTGCTATGGGCGAAAATCATGCGGCAGTTTGACCCCAAGGACCCGCGGAGCATGGCTCTGCGCACCCATTGCCAGACTTCCGGCGTCAGTCTCACCGAACAGGACCCCCACAACAATATTGTCCGTACCACCATCGAAGCCATGGCGGCGGTACTGGGCGGGACCCAGTCCCTGCATACCAATTCCTTCGACGAGGCNCTGGCCCTGCCGACNCCGGCATCAGCGCGCACCGCCCGCAACACCCANCTCATCATTGCCGAGGAAACGGGAATCCCCAATGTTGTGGACCCCCTGGGCGGTTCCTATTACGTGGAGAGTCTGACCAACAGCATCGCCCAGGCCGCCTGGACCATGATCGAGGAAGTGGAGGAAATGGGCGGTATGACCAAGGCTGTCGAGGCCGGACTTCCCAAGATGCGGATCGAGGAATCCTCGGCCCGCCGTCAGGCTCGTATCGACCGTGGTGAACAAGTGGTGGTGGGAGTCAACAAATACCCTCCCGAGCAGGGNACCGAGGTCAATATTCTCAGCATCGATAACGCGGAAGTCCGCGAGGCCCAGATCAGGCGTCTTAAGGCGGCGCGCGCCGGAAGGGACGAGAAAGCCTGCAAAAAGACCCTGGATGCATTAACCCTGGGGGCGGAAGGCAGTGACAATCTTCTTTTCCTGTCCGTGGAAGCCGCACGCGCACGGGCCACGCTGGGCGAAATCTCGTCTGCTCTTGAGGCTGTGTTTTCACGGCACCGGCCGGTGAGCCGGAGCATCTCTGGCGTCTACGGNGCNGCCTATGACGGCGATGAGTCTTTTACCGAGATTTGCACCCGTGTCGGGGCTTTCGCCGATGAAAAAGGCCGCCGTCCCCGCATTCTGGTGGCTAAAATGGGGCAGGACGGCCATGACCGCGGTTCCAAACTTATTGCCACGGCTTTTGCCGATATNGGCTTCGANGTGGATATCGGCACCTTATTCCAGACTCCCGAGGAAGCCGCCCGTCAGGCCATTGAAAATGATGTGCATATTATCGGCGTATCCAGCCTTGCGGGAGGCCATAAGACCCTAGTTCCGCTGCTTATGGATGCGTTGAAGGAACAGGGCGGAGAAGACATTGTGGTGGTTTGTGGTGGCGTTATTCCCCCGCAGGACTATGATTTCCTGAAAAAGGAAGGCGTGTCGGCTATTTTCGGGCCAGGGACGAACATTCCCAAGGCGGCCACTAATATTTTAAGCCTTGTTNCCGGAAAAGGCGGCAGCACGTAAAAAGAGACAATAGCCTTTAACGAAAACGGCCTTAAAAACCACTTCGAAGTGACGGGGGGGCAAGATCAATGCGCATACCATTCCTCATCGGATGGGGCGTCACCGTCTTGTGGGTGGTTTTTGTCGGCTCCTATGTGGGCGTCGAGATTGGTTGGGAGAACCTTTTCACTTTTCTTCCCCATGAACTGGGTGGATTCGTCATTGGCGCGGTGACGCCGCCGGCATTTATGTGGCTCGTCATCGCCTTTCTCTTCCGCGAGAGCGAAATCACAGCCCAAAGCGCAGCTCTATTGCGGGCGCTTCGGGATATCACCGAGCCCAGCGAGGAATCCACCACCCACTTCCGGGCCATGCTTGGCGACCTTATGAATGGCGCCAGCGCACTGAAGGAATCCTCGTTACTGGCGTCCCAGGGTGCTTCCGAGCTTGGAGAGGCTATTTACGGGCAGGTCGCGGCTCTTAATAAGGTTTCCTCGGAGGTGGCTGACCGTATGGCGGAAATGGAGGAATCCCTGCAGCACCAGCTCTCCGAGTTGTGTGAGGTTTCCGACCGCACCGCGGCGCGNGCCGACGATATTCGCGGAAGCATTCGCAAGGAAGCCAAGGGGGTCACGGCCGCCATGGGTGAGACCATGCTTCAGACCAAGGCGGGTATGGAGGCCTTTCAGAAATATTCACAGAATATCACAGCCACCGCTGAGGCCGTAAGGAAGGAACTCGAGACACAAAGTGGTGATTTGAANCAGGCTTCCGATACCGCCATCGCCCGGATGGAGGAGGTAATTGNGTCATTCCGCGGGATGGCNCAAGAGCTTTTAAACTCCGCTCACCGTGCTTCGACGCAATTGGGCGCCAGTGAAGACGGGTTGCGCAACCAGCTTGAGGGGCTGGTTAAAATAGCCGATCAGGCCACTGCCAGAATCAAGGAAACACGGGACGCCTTGCGCGACCAATCCTTCGAGACGACCACGTTCAGCAACCGGGCGGTTACACAATCGAAGGTGGTTGAGGACGTTCTCAATAAACATTTCCAGGGCATAACCCAGGCCTGGGAAGGCGTCATGACCCAGGTGAGGGAGATCGGAGAATCCTTCCGTAATCAGACGGAAGAACTTTCAAGCACATCGGATAAAACCACCGTCAAGGCCGCGGAAGTGAGGCGGCAGCTTCAGGCCCAGGCCCAGGATCTTGAGAAGACGGTGCAGATGATTACGTCGGCTTCGAAAAACGTAGAAGACGCCTTCCGGCGTCAGGCGAAAGGGCTTATATCGGCTTCGGATGAGGCTGTCGCTCAGGCCAAGCATGTTNCCGAAAGCGCCTTTGATGTGCGCCGAGGCAGTTTNCTGAGGTCGTCCAGCTTTATCATTGAAAAGCTGAATTCCCTGGCTATCGACGTTAACCGGCTTCTCGAAACGAGCATATCCGAGGCCGCGTGGAAAAAGTTCCTTAAAGGAGACAGGGGAATTTTNACCCGTTTACTCTATGGCAAGGGGTATATGGAAATCCACCGCAGGATCAGAGAACGTTTCAAAAACGATGAAGACTTGCGCAGATATGTCACGGAATATATGACGGAATTCAGAGGCCTCCTGGAGCATGCGCGTACGCTCGATCACAGTAATGTCCTGGAATCCACCTTTCTCTCTGCGGATGTTGGAAAACTCTATCTTCTATTGAAACGCTCGCTGGAAGATGACCACTGAGAGACCGTCTATCCGTGGCCGGATCCGGGAAAAGCCTGTGAGAATTAATCCCGTGATGCGGCGGTCCTCACTCCCCATATCTTGCCTCATATGAAACACCTTGGTCATCGCCCACAGGCTTTCCACGGTGGTGGATGCCGACGAAATCCTCGTTCTCGACGCGGGCCATGTGGTGGAACGTGGACGCCATCAGGAACTTCTCGCTACGAAGGGCCTTTACGAGGATATGTGGGCCAAACAGCAGGAAGCTCGCGAGGTCGAGGCCCATCTCCAGAAACTGGGAGAAGAAGCGATCATCCCCCCCTGACGCCGGGAAGGTTTATTGTTGGCTTTGGCGTGGATGACGTAGAATGCGTCTTCCCCCGATAATGGCTGGCTAGCGAAGCGGATATGGGCATTCTCAAAAAACTATTGAGCGGCAAGAAATCTCCTTCTGATAAAAAAGAGGAAGAATGCTGCCCTGGCCTCGATTCGCCCGAGGAAACGGCGCCTGGGGAAATGGCGGATGTTGCCGAGACGCCCATGAGCCCGGTAGGTGATGTTGACCCAGAATTACGGGAAAAACTTTCCAAGGCCGTCATGGTCAAATTCAAGAAAATGAACAAAGGTGAGTGGTAATGTCCACGGCTGATCCCGACACCGCCATGAAAACGGCCCCCCTGGCCCGCGCTGTGCTGGATGGGGACCGGCGGGCCTTGGCGCGCGCCATTACCCTGATTGAATCCACCCGCCGCGATCATCGCGACCAGGCCGAGGCGCTGATGGAGGAACTTATGCCCCATGTAGGTGGCGCCATCCGCATCGGCATTTCCGGCGCGCCCGGCGTCGGCAAATCCACCTTCATCGAGGCGCTTAGCCTTCACGCCATCGAACAGGGGCGCAAGGTGGCGGTTCTGGCCGTGGACCCATCTTCCAAGCGCGGCGGCGGCTCGATCCTGGGCGACAAGACCCGGATGCCGGAATTGTCCCAATCGGAAAATTCCTTTATCAGGCCCTCACCCAGCGGCGGCACTCTGGGCGGAGTCGCCAGGCGCACGCATGAGGCATTGCTGGCCTGCGAGGCGGCGGGTTTCGACACGGCCATTGTTGAAACCGTAGGTGTCGGCCAGTCGGAAACCGCGGTAGCCGATATGGTGGACATGTTCCTGCTGTTGCTGCTTCCCGCTGGTGGCGATGATCTTCAGGGGATCAAGAAGGGAATCATGGAGATGGCCGACCTTCTTGTGGTCAACAAGGCCGATGGCGAGCTTGAAACGGCAGCCCGGCGCACGGCCGGGGATTACGGAAACGCCCTGCGCCTGATCCGCTCCTCATGCCCCGAGTGGACGCCACGGGCGCTGACCTGTTCGGCCCTCCAAGGCGAGGGGATCACGGATATCTGGCGGGGCATCGAGGAGTTCAACGATTTGCGCACCGACAGCGGCGGGCTCGGACAACGCCGCGCCGANCAGGCCCGGGCCTGGATGTGGAGCGAAATAGACGAAGGCTTGAGGGCGCGGCTGCATGACCACAAGAGAGTGGAGAAAATGATCACTCACCTGGAGAGCGACGTGGCGCAAGGCAAGATGACGCCGACAGCGGCGGCCCAAAAGATTCTCGGCGTCTTCCTGGAAGAGTAGCGTCTTATCCGTTCAAGTGGACTTCCGCTTTGCACTTGACCTTGGGCCGCCGGTGGCCTAAAAGCCACGGCTCCGGCCCGGATGCCTTTTAGGGACGCTGGTTCCGGTGGTTTTACAGGTTCTTTTATTTGAGGATCAGGCATGGCCAGGCGTTGTGAAGTGACGGGAAGGGGCGTCATGACCGGCAATAATGTCAGTCACGCCCATAACAAGTCCCGCCGCCGCTTTCTGCCCAATCTCCAGGCGAGCTCGCTTTTTTCCGAGGCCCTGGACAAGGTGGTGCGCCTGCGCATNAGCAGCCAGGCCCTGCGCACCATCGAGCACAAGGGGGGGCTCGATGCGTTCCTGACGGCGGCCAAGGACGCCGACCTCTCTGAGGAGATGCGGCGCGTGAAGAAACGCATCAAAAAGGCTCTGGCCAAAGCCGCGGCCTGAGGTTTTTGCATCCATAGGGGCGTTTCCCAAAATGAAGTTTTCAAGGCCCGCAGCGTTTCGCGGGCTTTTTTTGTGGGTTNTTTCCCATCCAAGTCATTGATTTCAAAGAAATCCANCCTCCAGAGGTGGCAAAATGTTGACGTGTGCCCACGTAACCTAGAGAAGCCAAGGCTTTGGNGCCGACAGGATGGTGACGTGGCGGATCAGATGTTCAGCGGCCACGGGCCGAGCGTCGGCTCATGGCCGGACTGAAGGAAGCGNGCGCAGATTTCGCCGAGCCGTAGGTTTTAGCACCCTTTACATCGGGGATGTTGGCGTCGGGTGCCGCTGGGCCGCATGGGGTGTTGTAGGCGGCAACCCGCTTGTGTTTTGCGCCGGGCTTGCGGTTGGGATGCTTGTTCTTGGGCATGGCCTTTCTCCGTCGCTTGGGGCCTCAGGCTGATCAGGAGACACTAACGCGCCGTGGCGGAGACCGATAGGGCGCTCCCGATCCGCAACCACAAAAAAAGGCGCAATGCACCCCATGATTAGGAATAATATCCTATAAATTTTGGGAAATATCAAAGGGAAATTTTTTGATAGGGGCGGAAGTTAGTGAGAGCGATGAAAAGAGCCGTGTAACGGAACCGGGAGACCGGAACTAAAGAATGAGGGGCGTTGATGTGAGCATCCCTAATGCAAGCGGCCGCCGCCGCGCCGCGCGCCGGGTCTGGGCGCGGGCCGGGAGGGGGCCGGGGAAGGCTGGTCGTCGAATAGCTCGGAGATTTTTTCCAGCATGGTGCCGCCCAATTGTTCGGCGTCGACGATGGTGACGGCCTTGTTGTAATAGCGGGTCACGTCATGGCCAATGCCGATGGCGGTGAGTTCCACGGGCGAACAGGTCTCGATCCAGCCGATCACGTCGCGCAGATGGCGTTCGAGAAGGTTCCCGGGATTGACCGAGAGGGTGGAATCGTCCACCGGCGCGCCGTCGGAAATGATCATCAGGATGCGGCGCTGTTCGGGGCGGGCCAGCAGCCTCTGGTGGGCCCAGAGCAGGGCCTCGCCGTCGATGTTTTCCTTGAGGATGCCCTCGCGCAGCATCAGGCCGAGATTCTTGCGCGAGCGCCGCCACGGGGCGTCGGCGGCCTTGTAGATGATATGCCGCAGGTCGTTGAGGCGGCCGGGATGGGGCGGTTTTCCGGCTTCCACCCAGTGTTCGCGNGATTCCCCGCCTTTCCACGCCCGGGTGGTGAAGCCGAGGATTTCCACTTTGACCCCGCATCTCTCCAGGGTAAGGGCCAGGATATCGGCGCTGATGGCGGCCACGGCGATGGGCCGCCCCCGCATGGAGCCGGAATTATCGATAAGCAAAGTAACTACGGTGTCGCGGAAATCGGTCTGTTTTTCCATTTTGTAGGAAAGGGAGTTCAGGGGGTTGGCCACGATCCGCGCGAGACGGGAGGAATCGAGCAGGCCGTCGTCGAGGTCGAACTCCCAGGCCCGTGACTGTTTGGCGAGAAGGCGTCGCTGGAGGCGGTTGGCGAGACGGCCGATTATGTTCTGAAGATGGGCGATCTGGTCGTCGAGATTAAGCCGCAGCCGGGTCATCTCTTCGTCGGTGCACAGCGATTCGGCAGCGATGACCTCGTCGAAATCAGCGGTGAAGGCCCTGTAGGCGGGTGTGTTGNAGTCGCCNAGNTTATCGCCNGGCGTNGCGNGGCGTTTCGCGGTGGCAGGCTGTTCCGCACCCANGGGCGGCAACGACTCGTCCACCTCCGAGGCGACGCCNTCCCCGGCTTCCTCGCCGGTTTCCGCGGAATCCATTTCAGCGGCACCGGGCTCGGCTTCCATCTCGCCTTCGCCCGGGGCNTGATCCTCGCCGTCGTCTTCGCCTTCGGGGGTTTCCCCGTCGGGGCAGGTCTGCATCTCGCCCAGCTCGTCGGCGAGATCGAGGTCGGCGATCAATTGTCTGGCGGTTTCGGAATAGAGCCGTTGGTCCCCGACGCAGGCGCGNAACGCCTTCAGGCACTTTTCCACTCTGGCGTCGAGAAGCGGCTGCCAGAGTTCCACCATGTGCNGTCCCGAGGCCGGGATTTTNTCCCCGGCCACGGTTNGCCGCGCCATGAGGCGGATGGCCTCGGCCAGCGGAATGTCGTCGGCGGTTNGGCAGTCGGTGAAGGNTTGGCACCGTTGATCNAGCGCNGCGGCAAGATTGGCAGCGACNCCTGGTAAGCAGCGCACGCCCAGGGCTTCCACCCGCACTTCCTCCACGGCGTCGAACACCGCGCGCGCGTTTTCACCNTGGGGACGATAGCGGCGGTGAGTANCCTCATCGTGATAGCGCAGGGTCAGCGCCAGGNCGTCGGCCCTTCCCCGCAGCGGGGCCGCGGTGACGGGGTTGAGGTCCGGTNACGGCGCTGGCAGTTGGGCGGCTGGTTCCGGCGCGCCCGCCGGCTGGTTTTCCTGGTACGACGCGTGAGAGGCGAAGGTTACAGTCGTGCTGGGCTTTCCGCTCAGGGCGCGGATGACGGCTGCGGTGGCCCGTTTGAAGGGCTCAATCCGGTCTTTTCCGGAGTGGGGCTGGTTCCCGGTTTCCACGGTGGTCATCAGGGAGGCGGCTTAAGGGGTTTCGGCGGCTGCCGCGGATTCGGGAAGTTCCTCGTCGAAACAGCGCTGGTAGTATTCGGCCACGGCGGGGCGCTCCATCTCGTCGCATTTGTTGAGGAAGGTGAAACGGAAGGACAAGGCAAGGTCGCCGCCAAGGATTTTAACGTTCTCGGCCCAAGTAATCACTGTGCGCGGTGACATAACGGTAGAAATATCACCGGCCACGAATCCGTTGCGGGTCATATTGGCGAGGTTGACCATGGCCTCCACCGTTTTGCGCCCCTTTTTGTTGTTGTGGTCGGGCGATTTGGCGAGGACGATATTCATTTCTTCGTCATGAGACAGATAGTTGAGCGTGGCGACGATGTTCCAGCGGTCCATTTGCCCCTGGTTGATCTGTTGGGTGCCGTGATAAAGGCCGGTGGTGTCGCCAAGCCCCACCGTATTGGTGGTGGAAAACAGGCGGAAGGCGGGATGGGGGTGGATCACCTTGTTTTGGTCGAGAAGGGTGAACTTGCCTTCGGTCTCTAGAATGCGCTGGATCACGAACATCACATCGGGCCGTCCCGCGTCGTATTCGTCGAACACCAGGGCCGTGGGGTGTTGCAGGGACCAGGGCAGGATTCCCTCGCGGAACTCGGTGACCTGTTTGCCGTCGCGAAGCACAATTGCGTCCTTGCCGATGAGGTCGATTCGGCTGATATGGCTGTCGAGATTGACCCGGAAACAGGGCCAGTTGAGCCGCGCCGCCACCTGTTCGATATGGGTGGATTTGCCGGTGCCGTGATAGCCCTGGATCATGACCCGCCGGTTGAAGGCAAAGCCCGACAGGATGGCCAGCGTGGTTTCGTGGTTGAAGCAATAGGCCTGATCGATCTCAGGAACCAGTTCGCTGGATTCGCTGAAGGCCGGGCAGACGATGTCAGAATCGATGCCGAAGACCTGGCGCACGGAAACCGAAATATCCGGCAGATGGGGCTGGGCGGCGTCGCTGTCGAGTTGGGCGGTGGTCATGGGGGCAATTATCCAGTTATTGGAGCGTGATGTGTCGGGTTTTCCTAGGTGGCATGTAGTGTATTAAGGGGCGCAGATAAAGGATTTGAGAATGCCATAGGCTTCGTTGACCCGTTTGAGGTGCTCCTCTGACTCTTTGTCACCGCCATTGGCGTCGGGATGGTAGCGTTTGACGAGCTCCTTATAGCGGGCCTTGAGCTGGGCCAGGGTGGGAGGCGATTGCAGATCGAAAAGGTCCAGGGCCCTGTCTTGGGTGACACCCGGCCGGTGGCCGTTTGAACGGGAGTTTCCATCCTTGTAGCTGTTTGAATCTGAATCGGAGATGAAGGAACCAGAAAAACGCGACCAGGCGGCCTCCATATACACCATCCGTTCCCCCATTGGCCAGCTCGGCCGCCACCCCACCGTATCGCTGCGATTATAGGCTTCGATCTCGGCCGGCGACATGCCAGCGAAGAAATTCCATGCCTTGTTGTAAGAGCGCACGTGACCGAGGCAGAGCCAGTGGCTGGTAGCCAGGTCATCGGGGGCGTACGG
>NZAO01000068.1 GCA_002686135.1 Rhodospirillaceae bacterium | reverse complement strand
CCAATGTTGCAGTGGGGCTTGGTGCGTTCAAATTTTGCCTTCGCCATGGGTCTGTTCCTTCAAACAATCTCAATAAAAAACCGGGCTGCTGTTCAATTCCACCCTGGAAATTTAGCCCGACAGCCTTTCACAGACTTCGTCCGCCACATGTTGGGGAACCTGTTCATAGTGATCGAAATGCATGGTGTACTGGGCCCGGCCCTGGCTCATGGAGCGCAGCGTATTGACGTAGCCGAACATATTGGCCAGCGGCACCTGGGCGCCGATGACGCGGGCATTGCCGCGCTGTTCCATACCGCCCACTTGGCCGCGACGGCTGTTGAGGTCGCCGATGATGTCGCCCATATAGTCTTCCGGCGTCACCACCTCGACCCGCATCATGGGCTCGAGAAGGACCGGGCCGGCCTTGGAGATTCCCTCGCGGAAGGCCGCGCGGGCGGCGATCTCGAAGGCCATGACGCTGGAATCCACGTCGTGATGCGCACCATCGGTCAGGGTCGCCTTGAAGTCGATAACCGGGAAACCGACGATCACACCGGACTCACAGGAGGACTTCAGGCCCTTTTCCACCCCGGGGATGTATTCCTTGGGCACGCGGCCGCCGACGACGGCGCTTTCAAACTGGAAGCCCTCACCGGGCTCAAGCGGCTCGAACTGCAGCTTGACCCGCGCGAACTGGCCGGAGCCGCCGGTCTGTTTCTTGTGGGTGTGATCAATTTCGAAAGATTTGGTGATGGTCTCGCGATAGGCCACCTGGGGCGCACCCACATTGGCCTCTACCTTGAACTCGCGCTTCATGCGGTCGACCAGGATTTCGAGATGAAGCTCGCCCATGCCCTTGATCACGGTCTGGGCGCTTTCATGGTCCACCGAGACCTGGAAAGAGGGGTCTTCCGAAGCCAGCCGGGCCAGGGCCACGCCCATCTTTTCCTGGTCGGCCTTGGTCTTGGGTTCCACCGCCACCTCTATCACCGGATCGGGGAATTCCATGCGTTCGAGAATCACGGCCTTGTCGGGATCGCACAGGGTGTCGCCAGTGGTGGTGGCCTTGAGGCCAGCAATGGCGACGATGTCGCCGGCGCGGGCCTCTTTGATGTCTTCGCGGCTATTGGAATGCATCTGCAGCATACGGCCAATGCGTTCGCGCTTGCCCTTTACCGAGTTGAGGACGCTGGCACCGGTCTCCACCACGCCCGAATAGACGCGAGCGAAGGTCAGGGACCCCACAAAGGGATCGGTCATGACCTTGAAGGCAAGGGCGGCGAAAGGTTCGTCGTCAGAGCTTTCGCGCACCATTTCCTTGTTGGAATCTGGCTGGACGCCCTTGATGGCCGGCACCTCGGTGGGAGCGGGAAGGAAATCCACCACCGCGTCGAGAAGCGGCTGCACGCCCTTGTTCTTGAACGCCGAGCCGCACAGAACCGGGACGAAGGCAGCGGCGATGGTGCCCTTACGGATACAGGCCTTGAGAGTCTCTAGGTCGGGTTCGGTACCTTCAAGATAGGCCTCCATGGCCGTATCGTCCTGTTCCACCGCGTGCTCGATGAGCTTTTCACGGTATTCGGCGGCCTTTGCCGTAAGGTCTTCGGGAATCTCCGCTTCGTTGTATCTAGCGCCCAGCTCCTCATTTTCCCAGATCACCGCCTTCATGGTGAGAAGGTCAACGAGACCGGCGTATTCNGCTTCCNATCCGANNGGAAGCTGGAGAACCAGCGGCGCCGCGCCGAGGCGATCGTCGATCATATCCACGCAGCGGTAAAAATCGGCTCCGGTGCGGTCCATCTTGTTGACGAAACACATACGCGGCACGCCGTATTTGTCGGCCTGGCGCCAGACCGTTTCCGACTGCGGCTCGACGCCGGCGACGCTGTCGAACACGCAGACCGCGCCATCAAGCACACGCAGGCTGCGCTCTACCTCGATGGTAAAATCCACGTGACCCGGGGTGTCGATGATATTGATGCGGTGATCGTTCCAGAAACAGGTGGTGGCGGCCGAGGTGATGGTAATGCCGCGTTCCTGTTCCTGTTCCATCCAGTCCATGGTGGCAGCACCGTCATGGACCTCACCGATCTTGTGGGAGACCCCCGTATAGTAGAGGACCCGCTCGGTGGTGGTGGTCTTACCAGCATCAATATGCGCCATGATACCGATGTTGCGATAGCGGTCGATGGGGGTCTTGCGTGCCATTATCTTGGGTCCGTCCTTTAAAGCTTTACCAGCGATAATGGGCAAAAGCGCGGTTGGCTTCGGCCATGCGGTGGGTGTCTTCGCGTTTCTTTACAGCAGACCCGCGGTTTTCGGCAGCATCGCTGAACTCGTTGCAGAGGCGGTCCACCATGGTGGTCTCGGAGCGGTCACGAGCGCTGGCGATAAGCCAGCGGATAGCTAGGGCCTGGGCACGGTCGGTGCGGACTTCCACGGGCACCTGATAGGTGGCNCCGCCGACACGGCGGGAACGCACCTCGACGCCGGGGCGCACATTGTCCAGAGCCTCGCGGAATGTCTTCATGGGGTCGCCGCCGGAACGGTCTTCGATCTTGTCGAGCGCACCGTAGACGATGCTTTCGGCAATNGATTTCTTGCCGTCCACCATGAGGCAGGTGATGAACTTNGCNAGCACCNGGTCGCCATATTTGGCATCGGGCATAANCTCGCGTTTTTCGGCTGCGTGACGTCGTGACATGGGAGACCTGCTTTGCCGGCTATTTCGGGCGCTTGGCGCCGTATTTGGAACGGCGCTGGCGGCGATCGCNGACACCTTCGGTATCGAGCACGCCGCGAATCACGTGATAGCGCACGCCGGGAAGGTCCTTGACGCGGCCGCCGCGGATCATCACCACTGAATGTTCCTGAAGNTTATGGCCTTCGCCGGGAATATAGCTCGTAACNTCAAAACCGTTAGTGAGGCGTACGCGGGCCACCTTGCGCAGGGCCGAGTTCGGCTTCTTCGGCGTGGTGGTGTAGACGCGCACNCAGACCCCGCGCTTCTGCGGACATGATTCAAGCGCCGGCACNTTGTTGCGGGTGAAGGGCGGCTTGCGGGGCTTGCTCACCAACTGNTTAACCGTAGGCATACTTAAACCTCTTCCTATCCTTTACNNANCGACCTTAAAAAACCACAAGCGGATCAAGCACATAACCACCAGAGGAAAACCGAGCCTCCGGCGAATGCTTGTCCGCCGTTACGGTGNGATCGGGGCCACAAATTATGTTTTCGTATCTCAGCGGAGATGCGTCTAGACCGTGCGGCCCACCACCACCCCCAAAAAGGTTGGCGCATACTAGTGACGCCCTTAGATGCAGTCAAGCAAAAGAAGGGCCCTTTTTCGCACCTGCGAAATCACTCCGAAGCCGCAGTATTCCAGTGCAAACGAGGGGGTACGAACAGCCTCCGCCGGGACCCTTCCGGAGCCTTTGCAAGGGCGCCACCCGGAGCGGAAAGAACCAACCTCAGCCGGCGTCGGCGGCGGGGGGTAGTTCCTCCACTTTTTCCGTCCCGGACGCGGCCTCGGCGGCAGCTTCACGGGCGGCNTCCTCGGCTTCGAGCTGTTTTTTCCGCTNTTCCTCGATCACCTGGTCGCGATCCAACGCGACCCGCCGGANCCGGTTCATGACCGAACCGGTTCCNGCGGGAATGAGACGGCCGACGATGACGTTTTCCTTCAGCCCNTCGAGATTGTCCACCTTGCCCGACACCGCGGCCTCGGTCAGCACGCGGGTGGTTTCCTGGAAGGAAGCCGCGGAAATGAAGGANGAAGTCTGGAGGGAAGCCTTGGTGATCCCCAGCAGCACCGGCTTGGTGGTTGCGGGTTTCAGTTTGTCTGCGACGGCCTTGGCGTTGATGACCTCGTATTCCTCGCGATCCACCTGTTCACCCACAAGGAAAGTGGTTTCACCGGGATCAATGATTTCTACCTTCTGCATCATCTGGCGCACGATCACTTCGATATGCTTGTCGTTGATTTTCACGCCCTGGAGACGGTAGACGTCCTGGATCTCGTTGACGAGGTAAGANGCCAGGGCCTCGACGCCAAGCACATGAAGGATNTCNTGGGGCACGGGATTGCCGTCCATNAGCGGATCGCCCACCTCTACGTAATCNCCCTCCTGAACGCTGAGATGCTTGCCCTTGGGNAGCATGTATTCCACCGGTTCCTTGCCNTCCTCGGTGGGGACGACGACGATCCGGCGCTTCATCTTGTAGTCCTTGCCGAATTCCACNCGCCCGGCGATTTCGGTNATGATGGAGAAGTCCTTTGGCTTNCGCGCCTCGAACAGTTCCGCCACCCGCGGCAGACCGCCGGTAATATCGCGGGTCTTAGTGGATTCCTTCGGAATACGGGCGAGAACGTCGCCAGCCTTTACATGGTCGCCATCCTCGACGCTGAGGATAGCATCCTCGGAAAGGAAGTAGCGGGCCTCAAGCTCGTTATCCAGCATCACCACCTTGTTCTTCTTGTCGCGCAGGGTGATACGGGGCTTCAAATCACCGCCGCGGGGCTGTTGTTTCCAGTCGAGAACCACCTTGTTGGAAATGCCCGTGGTCTCGTCCAGGACCTCGCGCATGGAAATACCCTCCACTAGGTCGACGAAGTTCACGTTGCCTTCCTTTTCGGTGAGAATGGGCAGGGTATAGGGATCCCACTCGACGATGGTGGTGCCTTTTTTGACCTTGACCCCGTGCTTGACCAGAAGCTTGGCGCCGTAGGGAAGGCGATGATGGGCGCGTTCCTTGCCTCCAACCTCCAGGGCNAGCTGCATGTTGCGGCCCATGACCACCTGCANGCCCTTGCTGTCCTTCACCAGACTCTTGTTTTTCAGCACNACCTTGGCGTCAAAGCTGGCTTCGATGCTGGACTGTTCCGANCCGCGTTGGACCGCGCCACCGATATGGAAGGTGCGCATGGTGAGCTGGGTGCCGGGCTCGCCGATGGACTGGGCGGCAATCACGCCCACCGCTTCACCCACATTGACCGGCGTGCCACGGGCCAGATCACGGCCGTAACAGCGGCCGCAGACGCCGCCCCGTGAGTTACAGGTCAGGACTGAACGGATCTTTACTTCCTCGATTCCAGATTGCTCGATCGCGACCAGCGCCGACTCTTCGATCAATTCACCACCCTTGACATAGACTTCGTCGGTGGCGGGGTCGACAATATTTTCGACAGCAGTGCGGCCGAGAATGCGTTCTTCCAGCGTCTCGATGACGTCGCCACCCTCCACCACCGCACGCACGGTGAAGCCTTCCTTGCAGCCGCAATTCTCCTCGACGATGATACAGTCTTGGGCCACGTCCACGAGACGGCGGGTGAGATAGCCCGAATTTGCCGTCTTCAGCGCCGTATCGGCAAGGCCTTTGCGCGCGCCGTGAGTGGAGTTGAAGTATTCGAGGACNGTCAGGCCTTCCTTGAAATTGGAAATGATTGGAGTCTCGATAATCTCGCCCGAGGGTTTGGCCATGAGACCGCGCATACCCGCGAGCTGTTTGATCTGGGCCGCCGAGCCACGGGCACCGGAATGGGCCATCATGTAAACCGAATTCACCTCGCCGTCCTGGATGCTTTTTTCCTGCGGGGTCATGACCCGCATCATCTGGTCGGCCACCTTGTCGGTGCATTGGGACCANGCATCCACCACCTTGTTGTATTTCTCGCCCTGGGTGATGAGACCATCGAGATACTGTTGTTCATAGCCGCGCACAAGCTCCTCGGTCTCGGTGACCAGCTTGCCCTTGGAATCGGGGATCATGAGGTCGTCCTTGCCGAAGGAAATGCCGGCCTTACAGGCATGGTGGAATCCCAGCGACATGAGCCGGTCGGCGAAAATCACCGTCTCNTTCTGGCCACAGTGGCGATAGACGATATCGATAGCATTGCCGGTTTCCTTCTTGGTCATCAAGGTATTGACGATATCGAATCCAAATTTTGGATGACGCGGCAGAATTTCCGAAATCAGCATGCGTCCGGGCGTGGTCTCTACCCGTGTGCGTAGGGGATTGCCTTCGCCATCTACGGTGTCATAGCGGCAGGAAATCTTGCTGTGAAGTGTTACCGCACCGCTTTCCAGTGCATGCTGGACCTCGCCTACATTGCCGAAGGCCATGCCTTCGCCGGCGGCGCCATCGCGCTCTAGGGTGAGATAGTACAGGCCGAGCACGATGTCCTGGGACGGCACGATGATGGGTTTGCCGTTCGACGGGCTGAGGATGTTGTTGGTGGACATCATCAGCACCCGGGCTTCGAGCTGGGCCTCCAGGGACAGGGGCACGTGAACCGCCATTTGGTCGCCGTCGAAGTCTGCGTTGAAGGCGGCGCAGACCAGCGGGTGAAGCTGGATCGCCTTGCCTTCGATGAGCACCGGTTCGAAGGCCTGGATTCCCAGGCGGTGCAGGGTCGGCGCCCGGTTCAACAGCACCGGATGTTCGCGGATCACCTGTTCGAGGATGTCCCAGACCTCCGGGCGCTCTTTTTCCACCATTCGNTTGGCTGCCTTGATGGTGGTGGCATAGCCCNTGCGCTCNAGAATTGAATAGATGAAGGGCTTGAACAGTTCCAGCGCCATTTTCTTGGGCAGGCCGCACTGGTGCAGCAGCAGTTCCGGACCGACCACGATCACCGAACGCCCGGAATAGTCCACGCGCTTGCCCAGAAGGTTCTGACGGAAACGGCCCTGTTTGCCTTTCAGCATGTCCGAGAGTGACTTCAGCGGGCGTTTGTTGGCGCCGGTGATGACACGGCCCCGCCGTCCGTTGTCGAACAGCGCGTCAACGGCCTCTTGCAGCATACGTTTCTCGTTACGCACGATGATGTCGGGGGCNCGCAGTTCCACCAGACGCTTCAAGCGGTTGTTGCGGTTGATGACGCGGCGGTAGAGGTCATTGAGATCGGAGGTGGCAAAACGGCCTCCGTCAAGCGGCACCAGAGGACGNAGCTCNGGCGGGATCACTGGAATAACCTCGAGAATCATCCATTCTGGNCGNGCATTGGACTCANTGAAGGCGGCCACCAGCTTGAGCCGCTTCACCANCTTTTTACGGCGCGCCTCGGAGCCGGTTTCACGAAGTTCCTCNCGNATATTCTCAAGCTCTTCTTCGAGGTCGATGGCGCTAAGCATNTGGCGAATGGCCTCGGCGCCGATCATGGCGGTGAAGCTCTCGTCGCCGAATTCCTCGAGCGCGTTATGATACTGTTCCTCGTTCANAAGGTCACGGATGTTGAGTTCCGTCAGACCCGGCTCCACCACCACGTAGTTTTCGAAATAGAGGATGCGCTCGAGATCACGCAGGGTCATNTCGAGNAGCAGGCCGATACGGCTAGGCAGCGATTTCAGGAACCAGATATGGGCCACCGGCGAGGCCAGTTCGATATGGCCCATGCGCTCGCGGCGCACGTTCTGCAAAGTCACTTCGACGCCGCATTTCTCACAGGTAATGCCCTTGTATTTCATGCGCTTGTATTTACCGCACAGGCATTCGTAGTCTTTGATGGGACCGAAAATACGGGCGCAGAACAGNCCGTTGCGCTCTGGCTTGAAGGTGCGATAGTTGATGGTCTCAGGCTTCTTGATCTCGCCAAAAGACCAGGAACGGATCCGTTCCGGACTAGCGATGGAAATCCGAATCTGGTCGAAGCTGGCGGGACCGGTCTGTCCCAGAAACCTCATCAATTCGCTCATGCGTGTTCTCCTGCTTTCAATCTTTTACCGCGCCTTACACGCGAGGTCTTTTTTCGTCCTGGCGCGAGGGGTATACCGTGCCTCATTTTCAAGTGCCTAGGTGGCACGGTCCTTTAGCTCCACGTTGAGGCCAAGGGAGCGCAGTTCCATGACCAGAACGTTGAAGGATTCGGGAATCCCCGCCTCGAAATTGTCATCGCCCCGGACGATGGTTTCATAGGCCTTAGTGCGGCCCGAAACATCATCNGATTTCACCGTCAGCATTTCCTGCAGGGTGTAGGCGGCGCCGTANGCCTCCAGCGCCCACACCTCCATCTCGCCAAAGCGCTGGCCGCCGAGCTGCGCCTTGCCGCCCAGGGGCTGTTGGGTCACAAGGCTGTAAGGGCCAATGGAGCGGGCGTGGATCTTGTCATCGACGAGATGGTGCAGTTTCAGCATATAGATATAGCCCACAGTCACCGAACGGTGGAACGCTTCGCCGGTCTGGCCGTCGATCAGCGTTACCTGGCCGGAGCTGTCGAGCCCCGCCTTGTCAAGCATCTCGATGATGTCGGCCTCGTGCGCCCCGTCGAAAACCGGCGAGGCGAAGGGAACGCCATTGGTCAGATTGCTGGCGAGTTCCACAANATCGGCATTGTTCATGCCGGCGATACTGTCATTGTAGGAATCGCCGTCATAGACGGTTTTCAGAGACTTCTTCAGGGCATCGGGCTTGTTCTCGCCACGTTCCACCTTGTCGAGCACGTCCTTGATCTGGCGCCCGAGACCGGCGGAAGCCCAGCCCAGGTGAGTCTCGAGAATCTGTCCTACATTCATGCGCGAAGGTACGCCCAGGGGATTAAGCACGATATCTACCGGGGTCCCGTCCNCNAGATANGGCATGTCCTCAATGGGCACGATCTTTGAGATCACGCCCTTGTTACCGTGGCGTCCGGCCATCTTGTCGCCAGGCTGAATCTTACGCTTCACCGCCACGAACACCTTGACCATCTTCATCACGCCCGGCGGCAGGTCGTCGCCCGCCTGGACCTTGTCCACCTTGTTTTCGAAACGCTTTTCGAGGAAATCCAGGCTTTCGTCGAACTGTTTGCGCAGTTCCTCCACCGCTGCCATGACTTTGTCGTTCTTGACGTCGATCTTGCGCCAAAGGCCGGGAGCGGTATCGTCGAGAAGCTTGTCGCTGATCTTGGCGCCGGATTTCACTCCCTTGGGGCCGCTGGCTACCGTCTGGCCGATGATCAGCTCTTTCAGGCGGTTGCGGAAGCTGCGTTCGAGGATGCCTTTCTCGTCGTCGCGGTCCTTGGCGAGGCGTTCGATCTCGGCCCGTTCGATGGCCAGGGAGCGCTCGTCCTTTTCCACGCCACGGCGCGAGAAAACCCGCACCTCCACAACCGTTCCGGCGACGCCGGGAGGCAGACGCAGCGAAGTGTCGCGCACATCGGACGCCTTGTCGCCGAAAATGGCGCGCAGCAGTTTTTCCTCCGGCGTCATGGGCGATTCGCCCTTGGGCGTCACCTTGCCCACGAGGATATCGCTGGGATGCACTTCGGCACCGATATAAACAATTCCCGCCTCATCGAGGCTGCGCATGGCTTCCTCGCCCACATTGGGAATATCGCGGGTGATTTCCTCCTGGCCCAGCTTGGTGTCGCGGGCCATGACCTCGAACTCCTCGATATGGATCGAGGTAAAAGCGTCATCGCGGACAATGCGTTCGGAAATGAGGATCGAATCCTCGAAGTTGTAGCCATTCCAGGGAACGAAGGCTACCAGCACGTTACGTCCCAGGGAGAGCTCACCGAGATTGGTGGACGGGCCGTCGGCGACCACGTCACCGGCCTTGATCACGTCGCCCTTTCGCACCAGCGGACGCTGGGTAATGCTGGTGTTCTGGTTGGAACGTTGGAACTTGCTCAGGGTGTAGATATCCACCCCCGACTGGGAATGGGAAGTCTCTTTGCCGGTGACGCGGATGACGATGCGGTTGGCGTCCACCTGGTCCACCACGCCGGAACGCTGCGCCGCGATGGCGACGCCCGAATCGCGGGCTACTATCTCTTCCATACCGGTGCCCACCAGCGGCGATTCGCTACACAGCAGCGGCACCGCCTGGCGCATCATGTTGGAGCCCATCAGCGCCCGGTTGGCATCGTCGTTCTCGAGGAAGGGGATGAGAGACGCGGCCACGGAGACGAGCTGTTTGGGCGAGACATCCATGTAATCGATGTCTTTAGGGCTGACCATGACGAAATCGCCCTTGGAGCGGCAGCTGATGAGGTCGGAGACGAATTTGCCATTGGCGTCAAGCTCAGCATTGGCCTGGGCCAGGGTATAGCGGCCTTCCTCCATCGCCGAGAGGTAATGGACCTCATTAGTGACCTTGCCTTTTTCCACCTTGTGGTAGGGGGTCTCGATAAACCCGTACTGGTTGACCCGGGCATAGGTGGCGAGCGAATTGATGAGTCCGATATTGGGTCCTTCGGGGGTCTCGATAGGACAGATGCGCCCGTAATGGGTGGGATGCACGTCGCGCACCTCGAACCCGGCGCGTTCGCGCGTCAGACCGCCCGGCCCCAGCGCCGAAAGGCGGCGCTTGTGGGTGATTTCCGACAACGGATTGGTCTGGTCCATGAACTGCGAGAGCTGGGACGAGCCGAAGAACTCGCGCACCGCCGCCGCTGCCGGCTTGGCATTTATCAGGTCATGGGGCATGACGGTATCGATGTCCACCGAACTCATCCGTTCGCGGATGGCCCTCTCCATGCGCAGCAGGCCAATGCGGTANTGGTNCTCCATAAGCTCGCCCACCGAGCGCACCCGGCGGTTGCCGAGATGGTCGATATCGTCGATTTCACCGNGTCCGTCCTTGAGGTCGACGAGAATACGNACGATTTCCAGGATGTCCTGTTTGCGAAGAACACGAACTGTGTCCTCGCATTCCTGTTCAAGGCGGGCATTCATCTTGACCCGGCCCACCGCCGAGAGGTCATAGCGCTCGGAATTGAAGAAGAGGCTGTTAAACAGGGTTTCGGCGGTTTCCAGAGTCGGCGGCTCGCCCGGGCGCATGACCCTGTAGATATCGATGAGAGCGTTCTCACGGTTGAAATTCTTGTCCGCCACCAGGGTGTTGCGGATATAGGGACCTATCCGCACGTGATCGATATTGAGTGTGGTGATCTCGGTGATGCCAAGCTCTTCGAGGAGGGCGAGGGATTCCTCCGTGATTTCGTCACCCGCCTCGACATAAATTTCGCCGGTCTTCTCGCTGATGAGGTCGTTGGCGAAGTAATGTCCCACCAGATCCTCGTCGGGAATCAGAAGCTCTTTGAGGCCGGCCTCGATAAGCTTTCGGGCGAGCCGTGGCGTGATCTTGGTTCCGGCCTCCACCACCGTTTTCTCGGTTTTGGCGTTGAGCAAGTCGGTGGGCACCTTGACGCCGTGAAGCTGTTCGGAAGCGAATGGAGTCTTCCACCCCTTTTTGTTCTTGGTTCGGGTAAAAGTCACCGTTCCGTAATAGTGATTGAGGATCGCCTCTTTGGACATACCGAAGGCGTCCGTGGGGGGAAGTTCCTTACCTTCGCGGGCGGCCTTTTCGCGCCGGGACTCGGTATCGTCGTTGTCGAGTGCCATCAGCAGCGTGGTCACGGGGAGCTTGCGGCGACGGTCGATACGCACATGGACGAGGTCCTTGGCGTCGAATTCAAAATCGAGCCAAGAGCCGCGATAGGGAATGACCCGGGCGGCGAAAAGAAACTTGCCCGAAGTGTGGGTCTTGCCCTTGTCGTGATCGAAAAACACGCCGGGGCTGCGGTGCATCTGGGACACGATCACCCGCGAGGTGCCGTTGATAATGAAGGTGCCGCGGTCGGTCATGAGCGGCATATCGCCCATATAGACGTCTTGTTCCTTGATATCGCGGATGGAGCGTGAACCTGTTTCCTCATCCACGTCCCAGACCACGAGGCGCAGGGTCACCTTGAGCAAGGCGGCGTAGGTGGCGCCGCGTTGCTGGCATTCTTCCACGTCGTATTTCGGCTCCTCAAAATCATATTTGACGAATTCTAGCTCGGCGCGGTCGGAAAAGTCCCGGATCGGGAACACCGACTTGAACACCGCATGTAAGCCGCTGTCAGGGCGGTCCTCGGCGGCCACGTCCCGCTGTAGGAACTGTTCATAGGATTGACGCTGAACCTCGATCAGGTTCGGCATCGGTGCCACTTCGTGAATGCGGCCAAATCCCCTGCGAATTCGCTTCCGGCCCGTAAACGACAATGTCATTCTTTAGTACCTCGCCACCTTGCGTTGATGTCCCGGCGTGGCCTCCGTCACAATGACGAAAAACTCTCCGCCGAAAAAACTTGCCCGCCGCCAGATTTCCCGCCCCGATGGGACACGAAAAAGCGGCAGGGAAACCGGAACTCCGGACACGCCGTCCGTTACCAGTCTCCCTGTCAAAGCCTGATTATTTGAGCTCGACAGTTGCGCCGGCTTCTTCAAGCTGTTTCTTGAGCTTCTCCGCGTCTTCCTTGTTGACACCCTCCTTCACGGGCTTGGGCGCGCCTTCCACAAGGTCCTTGGCCTCTTTCAGCCCAAGGCCGGTGATGACGCGGACCTCCTTGATCACATTGATTTTTTTGTCGCCTATCGCCGCCAGAACAACTGTGACTTCGTCACTTTCCTCGGCGGCGGTGCCACCCTCGGCGGCCGGAGCAGCGGCAACGGCGGCTACGGGAGCCGCAGCCGAAACACCCCATTTTTCTTCCAGCAGGGTGCTGAGTTCCGCCGCTTCGATGACGGTAAGCGATGAGAGTTCATCAACGAGTTTATCCAGTTTTGCCACGATCTTTCTCCTTGGCTTGAACGGTCGTTATCGAAAAAAACGCACTCAGGCGGCGTCACCCTTTGCGGCATAGGCGCCCATCACACGGGCAACCTGCCCCGCGGGAGCCTGAAGAATTCCGGCGATTCTGGTAGCCGGGGTATTCAACATGCCGACGATCCTGGCCCGTGCCCCATCTAGCGAAGGCAGGGTCGCCAACGCCTTAATGCTGTCCACATCGAGCTCTTTATCGTCAAGCACCCCTCCGAGAATGGTCAGCTTGCCGTTTTCCTTGGCGAATTCCACCACCACTCTGGCCGCGGCCACCGGATCTTCCGATACGGCAATGGCGGTGGGACCAACGAAATGAGAAGCCAGACCCTCGAAGCGGGTTCCTTCCAGGGCGCGACGCGCGAGCCGATTCTTAGTCACCTTGAAACGGGCTTCCGCCGCACGCATCCGGTTTCGAAGATCGGATGATTCGGCCACCGTCAGGCCATTCTGATGGGTTACCACCAGAAGCTGGCTGTCGGTGAAAGCCTGGTTCAGATCGGCGACCACTTTCTCTTTCTGAGATCGGTCCACTTGTCGTCTCCGATAAACTTAGGCCCGGCAGACACCCCCATAGGGGTAATTTCCGGTCCGATTTGCACAACGGGACCCACGACCATAACGGCCCTGGTTCCCACTCGCCTGCCCCAGAAGTTCAAGCCTTCTTCCCGTTCCCCCGGTGGATTCCCGGAACAACGGGCAAGCGGTTGATCTGCTGTCTCATGCCGGCGGCATTTGCCTTTAGGCGGCCTGGAAAATCCCCCAGGGAAAATCCCCAAGGAATGATCCGAGGCCACACCCACAATCTCGGACAGGTTGGAGATCCGGTTTCCCGGCCTCCGCACCGCCGCCGCCCCGGCCCGCAAAGGCCAAAACGGCGGTGGATTATGGTGCTCTCTTTTCCGGCAGCGGCCCTATGCCGCGCTCAGGGAAGAGAGATCAAGGCGTATCCCCGGCCCCATGGTGGAGCAGATGGAAACCTTGCGCATNTAAGTTCCTTTNATGCCCGACGGCTTGGCCTTGGTGATAGCGTCCATGAAGGCGCGCAGATTTTCCACAAGGTCNCCTTCGGAAAAACTGGCCTTGCCGATTCCAGCGTGGATCACTCCGGCCTTTTCGGCGCGGAATTCCACCTGNCCGCCCTTGNCCGCCTCTATTGCGGGCGCCACGTCAGGCGTCACCGTGCCGAGCTTGGGATTGGGCATCAGCCCACGCGGTCCCAGAACCTTACCCAGCTTGCCCACCACGGCCATCATGTCGGGGGTGGCGATACAGCGGTCGAATTCGATCTCGCCCTTTTCTATCTTTTCCGCCAGATCCTCGGCGCCTACAACATCGGCGCCAGCGGCCTGTGCCTCCTTGGCCTTGTCGCCCTTGGCGAAGACGGCCACACGCAGGGTCTTGCCGGTGCCCTTGGGCAGTTGCATCATGCCGCGCACCATCTGATCGGAATGGCGGACATCAATGCCGAGACANACCGCTACTTCGACGCTTTCATCGAACTTGGCCGTCGCCCCCTGTTTTACTAGCTTCACCGCCTCGTCGATGGGATAGGTCTNGTCCACATCCACGTTCTCACGGGCCTTGNGCATTCTTTTTCCTTCTTTTGCCATCATCCTACTCCATCACCTCGATACCCATGGAACGGGCGGACCCCGCCACGATGCGGCAGGCGGCNTCGATATCGTTGGCGTTGAGGTCCTCCATTTTCTTCTCGGCGATCTCGCGCACCTGGGCCATGGTGACGCTGCCCACGACCTCTTCACGGCCGGTCAGACCNGAGCCCTTGTCCACCCTCGCCGCCTTTTTCAGGAAGTAGGAGGCGGGCGGCGACTTGGAGATGAAGGAGAAGCTGCGATCGCTGTAGACNGTAATGGTCACGGGGATCGGCATACCCTGTTCCATGTTCTGGGTATGGGCGTTGAACGCCTTGCAGAACTCCATGATGTTGACGCCGCGCTGGCCCAGGGCCGGCCCCACGGGGGGGGNCGGATTTGCCTGTCCGGCGGGTATCTGTAACTTGATGTAACCGTCTATTTTCTTAGCCATTTTTCCCTCAACTGCTCTTTCANGCGCTTNCCCGGGAGCGCGGTGCGGCCATGGCAGGCCTCCCGCGCCTTTCACCCNCCGGCGGACCCCCACCGGGGGNGGAAACGTCATGGGTGTCTACACTTTCTCCACCTGTCCGTATTCNAGTTCCACCGGCGTGGAACGCCCAAATATGGAAACCGAAACCTTNANNCTTGTCTTTTCTTCGTCTACGTCCTCCACCATCCCGTTAAAGGAGGTGAAAGGGCCGTCGCACACACGCACCTGTTCGCCCACCTCGAAAGTCACCGACGGCTTGGGCCGCTCGATGCCTTCCTGAACCTGATGCAGGATGCGGTTGACCTCAGCCTCCGAGACCGGGGTGGCGCCGCCATGGCTGCCCCCCAGGAAGCTCGTCACCTTGGGCGTGTTGTTCACCAGATGCCAAGCCTCGTCGGTCATATCCATCTTCACCAGCACATAGCCGGGAAAGAACTTGCGCTCGGAACTGACGCGCGAACCACGGCGCATCTCCACCACCTCTTCGGTGGGCACTAGAACTTCCTCAAACTTATCTTCCAGGCCCTTTTGCCGGGCCTGTTCCTTGATCGATTCGGCCACCTTGCGTTCGAACCCGGAATAGACATGAATAACATACCACTTGTGGGACATAAAACTCAGCTGCCCAATCCGAGAAGGAGGCGCACACCAAAGGACATCAGGCGGTCCACGAAAAAGAAAAACACCGCCGCCATGAACACGAAGATGAACACCATCACCGTGGCGACGAGGGTTTCCTTGCGGCTTGCCCAGGTCACCTTGGAGACCTCCTGGCGCACCTCGCGGACAAACTGTGACGGATTTACCTTTGCTTTTTCTGCCTTATCCATAGTCACGACAAATGCCAAACTTTATTCCGCCCCCGCCCCCCGCGCGGACAAACTCTGTAAAAACCGCGCCCAACCAAACCGGCGCGAAACAAACTGGCAGGAGTGGAGGGGATCGAACCCCCAACCTCCGGTTTTGGAGACCGGCGCTCTACCAGTTGAGCTACACTCCTCCGGCGCCCGTGGAACGCTTTCTTCACTTTCGAACCCGCGGAAACACCCGGGGAGACCCTGCGAAATCTTCAGAACGGATAACGGGCGGGAAGCATCTGCCTCCAGTATTTACAAAAAACGCAAATTTCAGTGCACCACAGGGATACACTTTGCAAAATTCGCAACTCTCCTTACTCGATGATATCGGCGACGACGCCGGCACCCACGGTGCGGCCACCCTCGCGGATGGCAAAACGCAGGCCCTTATCCATGGCGATGGGAACGATGAGATCCACCACCATGGTCACATTGTCGCCGGGCATGATCATTTCGGTGCCCTCAGGCAATTCGATGGTCCCCGTCACGTCCGTGGTTCGGAAGTAGAACTGGGGACGGTAATTGCCGAAGAACGGCGTGTGGCGTCCGCCCTCGTCCTTGTTCAGGATATAGGCTTCGGCCTTAAACTTGGTGTGCGGCGTGATCGAGCCCGGAGCCGCCAGAACCTGGCCGCGCTCCACTTCTTCACGCTTGGTGCCGCGCAGCAGGGCGCCGATATTGTCGCCGGCCTCGCCCTGGTCGAGAAGCTTGCGGAACATCTCCACCCCCGTCACAACCGTCTTCTCGGTGTCCTTCAGGCCGACGATCTCGATCTCGTCGTTGACGTTGATGACGCCGCGCTCCACGCGTCCGGTCACCACCGTGCCGCGCCCGGAGATCGAGAACACATCCTCAATCGGCATCAGGAAGGGCTGGTCCTTGGGGCGGTCGGGCTGGGGAATATAGTCGTCCACCGCGGCCATCAGCTCGATGATGGAATCGGCGCCGGTGGCCTTGTCCCCGTCTTCCAGGGCGGCCAGCGCCGAGCCCTTGACGATGGGAATGTCGTCGCCGGGAAAATCATAGGAACTCAGCAGTTCGCGCAGTTCGAGTTCCACTAGCTCCAGCAGTTCCGGATCATCCACCTGGTCGACCTTGTTCATATAAACCACGATCGCCGGAACACCCACTTGGCGCGCCAACAAAATATGCTCGCGGGTCTGCGGCATGGGACCGTCGGCCGCAGAAACAACCAGGATCGCCCCGTCCATCTGGGCCGCGCCGGTGATCATGTTCTTCACATAATCGGCGTGGCCGGGACAATCCACATGGGCGTAGTGGCGGTTCTCCGTCTCATACTCCACATGGGCCGTGGCGATGGTGATGCCGCGCTCCTTTTCTTCCGGAGCCTTGTCAATCTGGTCAAAGGCCGTGAATTCAGCCCCGCCAGTCTCCGCGAGCACCTTCGTGATCGCCGCCGTCAGCGTCGTCTTGCCGTGGTCAACATGGCCAATGGTGCCAATGTTGCAGTGGGGCTTGGTGCGTTCAAATTTTGCCTTCGCCATGGGTCTGTTCCTTCAAACAATCTCAATAAAAAACCGGGCTGCTTTTCAATTCCACCCTGGAAATTCAGCATCTGTGCGGGCGGCACCTTCGATTTGGAGCGGGTGATGGGAATCGAACCCACGTAACCAGCTTGGAAGGCTGGGGCTCTACCATTGA
>NZAO01000067.1 GCA_002686135.1 Rhodospirillaceae bacterium | reverse complement strand
ATTCTTCTCATGGATGCTGATGTGCTTAATGATTTCCGCATGGTCGAGCGCCTGCTGGCCTCAGGGAACGCCAACTGTTTTCTCATGGACCGTGATTTCGAGGCCGGAGACGAGCCGGTGAAGCTTTGTGTCAGGGATGGTGAGATTATCGATTTTCACAAGAAGATCGAAAACGTCTACGATTTTTGCGGGGAATCGGTGGGATTTTTCCGTTTCTCATCGGACATGGCGGGGCGTCTTGCCCGCAGGGCCCAAGCTTACGTGGATGAAGGAAGGGAGGGGGAATGGTACGAAGAGGCCATTCGCGACCTCGTGATGGAATGTCCCGCCGGAACCTTCGGGTATGAAGACGTGACCGGCCTTCCCTGGATCGAGATCGATTTTCCCGAAGACGTGGAGCGGGCCCGTAAAGAAATTCTTCCCCGTTTGAAGAACCCGGAAACATGAATACGCCCCGGCAAACCATCGCCTGGGACCAGCGTCTGGCCCGTATTCTGGTCAGGCCGTTGGCCCGTACCTCCGTCCATCCCAACGCCATTACTACCCTGGGCCTGATGATGGGGTTGTTGGCGGGCTACCTCTTCGCCCAGGGTGATCCGGTTCTCGCCAACTGGGCCGCCGGAGTGTTCATGTTTGCCGCCTTCATTGACCACGCCGACGGGGAATTGGCGCGTCTGGTGAACAAGACCAGCACCTTCGGCCATTATTACGATCATGTGGCCGTAGCCGTCAGCTATGTGACCTTGTTCGTGGGGATGGGAATCGGCCAGCGCTACGGGCCATTGGAGGATTGGGCGGTGCCTTTGGGCGTGGTGGCCGGCCTCGCGGTGGCGGTGACCATGAGTGTGCGGGTGGAGATCGAGGTCCGGGAAGGCACCGAAGCCGTCAAACAGGGCAGTATCGCCGGGTTCGAGCCCGAAGATATCCTTTATATGGTCGGCCCGGTCACCTGGCTAGGTTATGAGATTCCTTTTCTTGTGGCTGCCGGAATCGGCGCCCCCCTGTTTCTGTTGTGGGTGGTCTGGGAACGCGTGCGGCGCTCAAAGGGGCAGGGCCAGCTATGACTACGCTTGTGACCGGGGCATCGGGTTTCGTCGGCTCGGCCGTGCTGCGTGAACTGGTGCGGGCCGGACACGAGGTGAAGGCGTTGCTGCGCCCTACCAGCGACCGCCGCAATCTGGAAGGACAGGAAGTGGACATCGCCATCGGCGATCTGTCCAACCGTGGCTCCTTGGTCAAGGCCTTGATCGGGTGCGACGCCCTGTTCCATGTGGCGGCCGATTACCGGCTGTGGGCGACAAACCCTGAGGAAATCTATGAATCAAACGTTCGCGGCACCCGTAACATCATGGAAGCCGCCGGTGCGGCCGGGGTAAAACGCATCGTCTATACCAGCAGCGTGGCGACTCTGGGGCTTAATGCCGATGGGTCGCCGTCCGATGAAGAGACCCCGGTTTCACTGGAGGATATGATCGGGGACTACAAACGCTCGAAATTTCTGGCCGAGGAAGAGGTCAATCGCCTCGTCTCCGAACACTCCCTTCCAGCAGTGATCGTCAATCCCACCGCCCCCATCGGCCCGCGTGATATCAAGCCCACCCCCACCGGTAGGATGATTGTTCAGGCCGCCGCCGGAAAAATACCCGCCTTTGTGGATACCGGCCTTAATTTCGCGCATGTGGATGATGTGGCGAAGGGACATCTGCTGGCCTTTGAAAAGGGGCGGGTGGGAGAGCGCTATATTCTCGGCGCTGAGAATCTCACCCTGCGTCAGGTGTTAGACGAGATCGCCCGGATCACCCAGCGCCGCCCGCCTTCCATCAATCTTCCCCACAATCTGATTATTCCCATCGCCTATATGGCGGAGGCCTTCGCCAGGCTGCGTGGCGGCCCGGAACCCATGATCACGGTGGATGGGCTTAAACTGTCAAAGAAACGCATGTTTTTTTCCATCGAAAAGGCCCGGCGCGAACTGGATTATGCCCCCCGTCCCGCCGTGGAAGCCATCAGCGACTCTGTGGACTGGTTCCGCCACCACGGCTATGTCTGAGTGCGCCGCCTCCGCAGGACCACGGAAAGGGTCCACAGCGTATAGACCACTGCGCCGGCGGCGCTGAGGGCGAAAAATGGCGTCAGGTATCCGGCCCAGGTTATGGGTCCGATCAGATAGATGCCGTCCTCCAGTTCAAATCCCGCAAATTCCGGATATCCGACGGCCTCGCCTTCCTCGAACTGGCTCTGCCTGTCGATGCACAAATTGAGGAACATGGAGAGCACGGCGCTGCTGGCCGCGGCCAGCCCCAGAATAATGGCCCATTCGCCGAGGAAAGTTTCCCGTGCTCCGATGCCGATGCCGAGAAACAGTCCGCCGTAGCTCAGGGCCCCGGCTACATAGTCGAGATAATAGCCGAGACGGGATGTCTTCCCCGTCATCCTGGCCAGTTCGCCGTCGAAATGGTCCATGAAGCGCGCCAGGATGAACAGGCCCGCCGCCCAGTTGGCGGCCGTTTCATCCCCCACCGCGAACAGGGCGGCGGCGGCCAACGCCAGCAACAGGGTAACGATGGTCACCTGGTTGGGGGTAATNGGCGTACGGGCCAGGGGGCGGACCATAATGCTGGCTAGCCTCTGGTCCCAGGGGGGCGCCTGTTTCATGTGTCGCGTTCCCGTGGCGCAGAAGAGTCCTCCGGGACTTCCTCGGCTATTTGGGGGGAGAAGGAAGAAAACCCGCCCAACAACATTCCCCACGCAATCCACACGATTTCCCGGAACCTACGGATCACGGCCACGGCCAAGCCCAGTACACCTTGCCCTGTCATGGCTCCGATGACGATCAGAAAAGCTCCTTCCTGAAAGCCCAGACTTGCCGGGATGAAGAAAGTGCCGCTGCGTACCAGTTGGGCGATGGCCTCGATGATCCAAGCCTCGCCGAAAGTCACCGGGTGACCGAGGAACCACAACGTCACATAGAGCTCCAGGGTGCCGGTCACCCAATTAGCTATGGCCAGCAAGCAAGCGAGGATAAAACGCTGGCGGTGACGGGTATAGAAATGAATCAGCCGGTCTTCCACATCGTGGGTGTGGTGGAGAAGAACCTCAAGGAAACGGCCCAGCCGNNTCCGNGCCATCCAGGTGCCNGCGAGGGAGGAGATTTTATAACGCTGTACCAGGAAAAACAGAATAATGACCGTCGTAAATGCGAGAAGACCGGTGCCCGCAACAAGGTTGTAGGAGGACGGCAGCGCTTGGGTGGCAAGCATGAGGCAGAAGCCNGCGGTAAGAAATACGATCAGGGCCAGGAGGTTCGTGGTCNTGGCGATGATGAGTGAAGCTGTGCCCTCAGCATAGCCCATGCCGAAATACCGTTTCAGGAGAACCGCCTTTACCGGCTCGCCACCCATGGTGGCCAGCGGTGTCGCGTGGTTGACGGCCTCGCCGACCATACGGATTTTCCAAATTCTATAAGTGTTTGAGAGATCGAAATTTAGTGGAAGCAGAGCTAATTGCCAGGATACGGAATCGAGGACAAAGGNAGCTAGATAGATGGCAAGAATTACCCCTATTCCCCATCCCACCCGCACGGTCTGGTCCCATAATTGACCGAGATCGGTGTGGGCAAGGACGAGGGCAAGAAGACCCAAGCCAATGAGCAAATAGAGAAATTTGAGATTCTTCACCACGGGTTTCCAGAATGGGTGCCGGATACGTTTCCCAAAACGCGTTTGGGCCTTTCTTTATGACACAGGGTTCCGTCCATATATAGCTTCTAGCCTCGTATTGGCGGAGCAGCCGTATGAAAATAAGGATTTGAGAATTGCATTGCCTCTTTTCTTTTGCAGCGCCATATGAAAATTAAACCCGTGTATTTCCCCATGGGAGAGGGATTTGTGACAGGTCTCCCAACATGTTATGAAATGGATAGCCGGTTTTTAGACTTGAGCATGGATGAATCTCATGACCGATAAGCAAAATCTGCGGGTCATTCTNGCCCGCCCCAGGGGATTTTGCGCCGGTGTGGAGNGGGCCATCGAAATCGTCGAGCGGGCNCTNAATCNCTNCGGTCCCCCCGTCTATGTGCGNCATGAAATCGTCCATAACNNACGGGTGGTGGAAGGGCTGAAANACAAGGGCGCGGTATTTGTCGANGAGCTTGATGAAATCCCNGATGGCGGCGTAACCATATTCAGNGCCCACGGCGTTGCNCAGTCGGTGGAAGACACCGCNAACNCCCGCANTCTTCCNCTTCTCGATGCCACCTGTCCCTTGGTTGCNAAAGTCCATAAGGAAGGCCAGGGTTATGCCGAAGACAATTACGAAGTGGTGCTTATCGGGCATGAGGGCCACCCGGAAGTAGAAGGCACCATGGGCCGCATTCCTGGTAAGGTCTATCTTATATCCAGTGCCGAGGACGTTTTTAAACTAGAGGTCTCCGACCCGGATAAACTTTCCTATGTCAGCCAGACCACCTTGTCGGTAGACGATACACGGGACACCATCGAGGCCCTTAAAATCCGCTTTCCCTCAATCATCGGCCCAGATGTAAAGGACATTTGCTATGCCACACAAAACCGCCAGACATCGGTGCGTGAACTCTCGCGGCGGGTTGATATGCTTCTGGTAGTGGGGGCAAGCAACAGTTCAAATTCTAATCGTCTTCAGGAAATCGGCGCCGAGACAGGAGTGGCTACTCATCTGATCGAAGNCCCCCANGCGTTTGATCCCGCTTGGCTNGAGGGCGTGNANACGGTGGGTGTCACCGCCGGGGCCTCGACGCCTGAGGANCTNGTCCAGGAACTGATCGACAGATTCNGCGANTGGCGGAAAGTAAAACTCGAATCANCGGAGGGGGAGNNCGAAAACGTCCAGTTCAAACTGCCTCCGCAATTGTCCNNGGNCNCAATGCNCCAACGGGCCTGACTCAGGAATATCAACGAAAGAAAAATCTTCGTGNCGATCCCCCTTATNCAACAAGCGCGAGTNGGNGCCTACATNGTCAAGCGGCGTCTTCTGGGTGTTAAGCGTTATCCCCTGGTGCTGATGCTGGAACCCTTGTTTCGCTGTAATCTCGCCTGTGCGGGATGCGGCAAGATCGATTATCCCGATGCCATTCTTAATAGACGGCTGAGTGTCCAGGAATGCCTTGATGCGGTTGATGAATGTGGTGCCCCCATCGTTTCCATNCCCGGGGGGGAGCCGCTGCTGCACCGGGAAATCGAGGAAATCGTCGAAGGCCTGATTGCCAGAAAGAAGTTTGTTTATCTTTGCACCAACGCCCTGTTGCTTGAAAAACGCCTCGATCTGTTTAAGCCCAGCCCTTATCTCACCTTTTCGATCCACCTCGATGGCGACAAGGAAATACATGATGCGACGGTGTGTCAGGCCGGCGTGTTCGAGCAGGCGATTGGCGCCATCCGCGAAGCTCATAAAAGAGGGTTTCGGGTCAATATCAACTGTACCCTTTTCGAAGGTGTTGATGCCGGGCGGATAGCGAAATTTTTTGATCATATGATGGACCTCGAGGTAGAGGGGATTACTGTCTCCCCCGGCTTTTCTTACGAAAGGGCNCCGGATCAGGCTCATTTCCTCAATCGGGAGAAAACCCGTCAGTTGTTCCGNGATATTTTCCGCCACAACGGAAAAGGAAAATGGCNATTTAGCCATTCTTCCCTGTTTCTGGACTTCCTGGCGGGCAACCAGACCTATCACTGCACGCCCTGGGGNAATCCGACCCGCAACGTNTTCGGCTGGCAGCGGCCCTGTTATCTCTTGGGCGAGGGGTATGCCGGGACTTATAAGGAGCTGATGGAGGACACCGACTGGCGGTCCTACGGCACTGGGAACTATGAAAAATGCGCCGACTGCATGGCCCATTGCGGATACGAGGCCACGGCTGTGACGGATATTGTTTCCAAGCCATGGAAGGCCGTTGCTCTGGCCCTGCGTGGTGTCAAAACCGAGGGCCTCATGGTGCCAGATGTTTCTCTTGAGAACGCCCGCCCCGCTGAATACGTGTTTGCCGAGCAGATTGAGACCGCAATGAATGGAAACGCGGAATCAAAGCCGCAACACTCAGGGAAAAGAAAAGCCACTGTCTGCGACGCGGCGTAGGGCGTGCAGCCCTTTTTGCATATCCCGCCCCAGCCGCAGTAGGTCGGGCAATTCCCAAGGACGAAGCAACAAGTTTCCCAACACCACCAGGGCGCGGGTATGGCCATCCGGGCCCAGGCCGCCCATGGCGGAGACCGGCAAGCTCCTGTGCGCGGGGTCGGCGATAGCCCGCAGGGCCAGAAACGGCAGATCAGCCTTNAATGCCACCCTGGCCACGGCGTGGCTTTCCATATCCACNGCCACCGCTCCGGTGGCCGTAAAAAGATCACTCTTGGCCTGGGGCGATGTTACGGCATGGTCGCTGCCGGCGATCCCGGCGAGGGTCAGGGGCCCGGGGGTCAGTTCCTGGATATGATTGCGCCAGGCGGTATCGGTTTTGATTTTCTCCCCTTCAGGCGTAATGACCATGGTGGCTACAACCAGAGAGCCCGGAGTCAGGGAAGGGTCCAGCCCGCCGCCGANCCCGAAGCTCACCAGCCCCGTGGTGCCAGAATCAACCATTTGTTGGGCGCCTTTGGCGGCACGGGCCGGGTTGCTGCCGGAACAAAAGGTGGCACAGGAAATGCGTTCAAGATGCGCGGCCTCGGCCATGAGGCCGGTCACGAAGCCAGGTTTATCTGGCGGGATAAAGGTCACATTCCGTAGGGAACGGTTCTGGTGTTTCCGCGCAGTAAATTGCGATATCTGGACAATGCCCAAAGGGGAAAATACTTCGCATATCCGTGATAGCGCAGGTAGAAGACCCGTGGAAATCCGACAGCAGTATAAAGATCCTCGTCCCAGCGGGGACCGCTTCTGGGGGAGGTAAGAAGGTAGTCGACGCCGCGCCTTACGGCGTCGCTTTTTATCTCACCGGCCGCCATCAGCCCCAATACCGCCCAAGCGGTCTGGGAGGGTGTGCTTTCCTTGACCTCGCTCTTGCGTTCCGGCCAGTAGGAGGCGCCATCTTCACCCCACCCCCCATCATCCCGTTGACAGGATTTGAGCCAATCCACGGCCTTGCGTATATGGGAGGCGTCCACATCTTCCCCGGCGGCATTGAAGGCGCTCAAAACCGACCATGTGCCGTAGATATAGTTGCTTCCCCAGCGGCCGAACCAGGAGCCATCTTCTTCCTGGTTTTGCCTTAAATAATCAAGCCCTAGGGAAAGGGCGGGGTGGGTTTTCCCGTATCCGAGCTGGGCCAGCATACTGATACAGCGAGCTGTAACGTCCGCGGTGGGGGGGTCGAGAAGCGCACCGTGATCGGCAAAGGGGATGTGATCCAGATAGTAATTGGTGCCGTCTGGATCGAAGGCGCCCCAGCCTCCGTTCTGGTTCTGCATGCCGATGATCCATTCGGTGGCGCGAGTAATGGCCGGCTGGTAATGGCGGTGGCCGCTACGGTCAAGAGCCATGACCACGACCGCCGTATCATCCACGTCCGGGTAATGGTCATTCCAGTACTGAAAAGCCCAGCCACCGGGGCGGAGGTTGGGCCGGTCAATGGCCCAATCACCTTTCACATCGAGAACCTGCCGGTCAACCAGCCAATTCATGGCCTTGCGGATGCACGGGCCGTTATGGGGTTCGCCGGTCACCATCAGGGACTGGGCCGCTAGGCCCGTATCCCATACCGGGGACAGGCAAGGCTGGCAGAATCCTTGGTCTTCCTCCAGATAGAGGAGTTTGTGCATAGCTTTTTTGGTGATGGCGAAGTCAGGGTGATCCTTTGGGTAGCCTAGGGCGTGATATGCCATGACGGCGTTGGCCATGGCCGGGAAGATGCCACCCAGGCCGTCTTCGCCGTTCAGGCGCTCGGTAAACCATTTGGTAGCTATATCAATGGCTCGTTTGCGGATTACCTTGGGAAAGAACGGCTCGACAACATGCAGAACCTTGTCGATGGCGAGAAAAACTTCACCCCAGGGATCTCCTGTCGGATTGGTAATATAGCGGCGATGTTTCTCGGGCGGAGTAACGAATAGTTCCCCCACACCGACGTTACGGGGGTTGACCGCCTTGGGTTTCAAGGCCATGAGCACGAGCAGGGGAACAATCACGGTCCGTGACCAATAAGAGACCTTGCTCAAGTGAAAGGGAAACCAGGCCGGTAGCATCATGATTTCAACCGGCATGACCGGAACCGCGCGCCAAGGCGTTTCGCCGAACAGACATAACGCGATGCGGGTGAAGACATTGCTTTTGGCTGCACCGCCGTGGGCAAGAACGGCCTCGCGGGCACGCTTCATGTGGGAGGCATTGATGTCATCACCGACGATTTTCAGGGAGTGATAGGCCTTGACGGTGCAACTCACATCCATATCGCCGGCATGGAACAGGGGCCAGCCTCCGTCATCTCCCTGAACTGAGCGGATGTAATTGGCGAGCTTGGCCTCGATATCCTCCTCCACCTCGCCTATGAAGTGGTTAAGCAGGATATATTCAGCCGGGATGGTGGCGTCTGCCTCGAGCTTGAAGACCCAGTGCCCGTCATCACGCTGGGTTTCTTTCAGCGCTTTCCAGGCGTCCTCAATAACCGATTCAACGGCCTTGAGATGATCGTCTTCGAAATTGTTGAACGTATTCAGCATGGATCAGAAATGTTCCGTCGTGTGGGACGAGGGAGGTATCTTGCCAAAGAAGGAGTTGTCAATACCAGAGGTCTTTCGATACGTTTCGTTAGGCGCCTTTCCTATCATTTTCCATAATAGCCGTAGCGGCGGTAAAACCCGACTGTATGGCACCCTCGATAGTGGCGGGAAGGCCGGTGTCCGTCCAATCACCAGCCAGGAAAAGATTGTCATAAGATGTTCTGGTTTTTGCTCTAAAAGCAAGCTGATCCGGGGTCTGTGCAAAAGTGGCGCGTTTTTCCTTGATGACACGGTAGGGAGGTAAAGTGCTGCCTTCGTCCATATCGAGGATGCAGGCAACCTCGGGCCAGATGCGATCGGCGATGGTTTCCGCGGGCTCTTTTGCCAGAGAATCAGCGGCGCTGACCGTTACCGAAGCCACGTCGCCACGAAGAAAAAGCCATTGCGCGTGTCCGCCGATGATTCCTGTAAGGCTGGTTTCCCCAGTATCTCCGGCATCGCTGGGGGGTGGTTGCGGCAGCCGGAAATGAACATTGACGATGGTGCGGCTTTCGGTGGGAACAGATAATTCCGGAAGTAGGGTGGATGCGGACTTCGGGGGAACGGCCAGAATCACGTAATCTCCATCCCTAACCGGGATTGAACCGGTGGAAAATCCCAGTTCCGCGACGGTGTTATCGTTGGTGTCTGAGCGGGTCTTGAAATTTCGAATCCTGGTCTGGAAGTGAATTTCGGCACCCTGTCCGGAAAGCCAGGTTAGCGCCGGGTCGACAAAGGTTTTGGACAAACCCTGTCGGGTGAAACAAAGACGGCAGGCGGCCTCGCCTTTGCCAAAAGTCAGCCGGATTACCGGCCATAACAGACAGGCCGCGCCCTCATGGGCCCCGGCGTTGAGCACGGCAATGGCCAGAGGTTCCCAAAAGCGCTCAAAGATTTTCCGGTTCGTGTCGAAACAGTCCGCCACGGTCTTTCCTGGTTGCGCCCAGGCAAGGCTCAGGGCCGCGAAATAATCCCAGGGCCGGGACTCCGGCACACGACTCGATCGCGAAAATATCCACCAGGGAACGCGCCCCCGGTTGGGGCGAACAGCCCATCGTCTGCCGTCGCGGATGTCGACGAAGGGATAAACCGCGCGCGGCGCCACTGATAATTCCCCATGGGCGCCAATGGCATGGAGATAGTCCATGGTGGCATTGTTCCCGCTAAGCAGGAGATGGTTGCCGTTGTCTATGAGGCGTTCCAGCGTAGTTTCGAAAAGGGAGCGACATCGTCCGCCGGCATGGTCTGCGGATTCATAGAGCGCGGGCCTGTATCCGGCCTGGGCCAGCCTTACGGCGGCTGCCATACCGGCAAGGCCAGCGCCGATGATATGAATACCACCCTCTTTGGCGCTATGGGATGTCATGGACATGGGAGCGGAGGTCACGGGATAAAAAACCCATAGCGCAGGACAATCCAGAGCTTTTCCAATTTTGGCACGTGCACCGGCTCATCAAGCTTTTCCCACCCTCTTTTGATGAGACGTGCGAGGATCCCGCGATAAATAGCCCCCATGATGCGGGCCGGTCGCAGGGCGTCTTTATCACAGTCCTCCATGGCCGTTGCCGCATCATCGAAATGGCGCTGTGCAATTTTTGCCAAATCGGCGCATACGTCCTTGATGACGGGATGACGCAGAACCGTGCGAGGGTCGGTATCCGTAATACCGTGGGCGAGAAGTATTTCCTTGGGCAAATAAAGGCGTCCCCGCGCCGCGTCTTCGTGAAGATCCCGCAGGATGTTGGTGGTCTGAAGGGCGTGTCCAAGGGCTAGGGCGTGATCCTTGGCGCGTGGGCTGGCATCTCCGAAGGCACGGATGGAAAGAAGGCCCACAGCGCCCGCTACACGGGAGCAGTAGAGTTTAAAATTATTCATGTTGGGACTACGCATCTGTTCGCACGCATCCATTTCCATACCGTCAATGATGGCGAGGAAGTCCTGCTTTCGGAGATCAAATTCACCAACCGGCCCAAGCAAGGCACGGGCTGTCGGGTATTCCGGACACCCTGCGAACAGGCGTTCAATCTCCTCTCGCCATTGCGTTAGTTGCGCCAGCTTTTCTGCTTCCCCTTCGTTGCTGTCGGCAATGTCGTCCACCTCGCGGCAAAAGGCGTATATGGCGAACATGCCGTTACGCCGGTTCGGGGGCAGAATGCGCATGCCCAGGTAAAAAGAGGTGCCGGAGGTCTTGACCACCTCATGAACATGTTCACGGGCGTCGGGATCGTCTGCCATATTCTTGGCGATACCGTTCATCCCTGAGCGTGCTCCTTTCCCGTTCACTGTCGCTTGAGACCGCGTTGGCACCCTACGTATGGTCCGCACGGGCCTCAAGGAAAAACACAGATAAAGTGTTTTTCCTGTAGGGGTTAGAAGGCGGTATGAAAAATATTTCTTCGACCGTCAGCGGTTAAAAAGCACGCTGCTTACGCCTTCGACGCCACACAGAAAAAATGAAAACGGAGAAAGCGCAACACGGCCGGCCACGGGATCGTTTCGCCGCAGGAGCCGGGTAAGGCGCACCGCAATGCGGTAGATCACCGCCGATTCCATGGCTAGGCGACGGCTTTTAAGGTGGCCGGGAAGCGTCCGGGAGGTCACAAGAAGTTCCTCAACCCCATCCAGGCAGCGATCGAGAACGGTGCGCAGTTCCCGGGATGCGTGCGTATCGCCAAGGGCGGCAACGGTGGTGCCTGATTCCGCCAGCCAGTTCCCAGGGATATAGACACGGTCGAGGGTAAGATAATCATCCTTACAGTCCTGAAGATGATTAATGACCTGCAAGGCGTTGCACAGGGCATCCGATGTCTCGTAGCCATCGCTGGATTCCCCATGAAGATCGAGCAGGAAACGACCTACCGGCGCGGCCGAACGGTTGCAGTAATCCATGAGATCGTCCCAGTCCCGGTAACGGAGTTTAACGGCATCCTGCTTGAAGGCGCTGATCAGGTTGCGGCTGTGATCGGTGGTTACGCCAATCTCGGCCAGACTTTGTTTCAGCCGGGCGGATTTCACATAACGGGAATCATCGCCGGATTTTCCCGTCAGGACCGCGTCGAATCCGTCGAGACAGACCAGTTTTTCCTCGGGCGACAGATTGGGATTGTCGGCGATGTCATCGGTGGCCCGCGCCAAGGCATAGAATGTGGCAATATAGGGACGAAGAGGCGCGGGCAACAGCCACGATCCAACGGGAAAGTTCTCCGTGGCCGTAGTTTTGCCGGAAGGGGTTTCAATGGAGGCGGATGTGGCCACGAGGAGGCTTTCTCAATGCGAGTCAGGGTTCATGTTCTGGGAGTCTGCCGGGACTTCCGGGCCATCACAAGATAGCACATGAAAATGGTATTGGCTTGCGTGGAGAAAATGTTTGGACGTTCGCCACAAGGCGCTGCCAGTTTTTGCCTGCCTAATTGAGGAGCATGCGACTATTGTAAATTTATCACAATCTAAATTCTAATTTCCGGGGCACACAACATGTGTTTTGTGTGACTGTTGCGGAAAAACCACCCGATGTGCATAATTAATGCACATAATTGCTTAAATGCATATTTTTTAGGCAATTCTTTGTCAGTTGGTATTGTGTGCAACAATTTAGTTTTTGTAGAAATATATTTAACTAACTGTTTTATATAGATAAAAAATAATACTTGACTGAGGGGAATGATGGCGCGGATATTGCGGTAACGGTTATGTGCGTAGGTATATTAAGAGTCGATTCGCACAATTAAAAAACGCAATATATGGCGACCTGAGTAGAGGGCAATGGAGAGAACAATGAAGAAAACATGTCTGGCTTTTGGCGCAATGGTTTTGACGATGGGGATTTCGCAGGTCAATGCCGAATCACTTATTCCCGCCGAGGATGTTCCTGGCGAGTTTTCCGCCAGCATGCTTCTGGGCACTGACTATATTTTCCGTGGTGTGTCGCAGAATTCCTCTGGTACCCCCACCATTCAAGGCAGTGTTGACTACTCCGTCGATACTCCAGTGGAAGGCGTTAGTTTCTACGCGGGCGTTTGGGGATCCAATATTGAATTTGATCCCGATCCCGGCAGCATCGAGATCGATTACTACGGTGGCTTTTCCGGCGATGTCCAGGGCGTGGGCTGGGACGTGGGATTCGTCTATTTCAGCTATCCCGGCGCCCCCGAAGCCAGCAATCTAGATTATTGGGAAGGCAATGCCAATCTGGGATATGACTTCGGTATGTTTGCCCTTTCCGCCGGAATCAATGCCTCCCCTGATTTCACCGGCGAAACGGGAGACGCCTTCTATTACACCGCGGGTGTGGACATTCCGCTTTTCAAGAGCTTGGCGCTCGGCTTCCAATTCGGACACCAGACGGTGGACGAGAGTGAGGACTACAGTGACGCCAAGCTGGGGCTTTCCGCAGATATAGTTGGTTTTGGAGCCGAGGTCGCTTGGCATGACACTTTCAACCACGCAGATGGTGCTACATCTGACTCACGGGCTGTGTTCACTATCTCTCGGTCTTTCTAACAGTTTTTACTGAATACAAGGAAGGTCTAGGATTTTTGAAGAAAAACCTACGAAGACCAAAAGTCGACTTTAAAAAGGCCCGATTACCGGGCCTTTTTTTATTTCTCCTTTACAGTCCGTTTGGGCTGGAGAAGTCTCAACCCTGCGGTTGCAGCCCCCGCAATTCATAGGCAGTCCACAGAGCCAGAGTGAAAAGCACAAGCGCCACGGCTTGGTGGAGTACCGCTAGAGATACGGGAACGAAGAGAAGTAGCGTCGAAATCCCTAGCGCCATCTGAATAAGCGCCATCATCGCCAAGGAATGTACCGCCCGGGCGCTGCGTCCAGATAAAGCTGGGTTACGCCCCCGCAGCCACAACAAAACAATCGCAACAAAGGTGATTATGGCCAGCACTCGGTGGTCAAACTGTACCGTGGCGATATTCTCGAAGAAATTCACGGCCCAGGGGGTCATATCAAACATGGCTTCCGGCACTAGCTGGCCTTCCATAAGCGGAAAGGTATTGTAGGTCATTCCCGCGTCCAGCCCCGCCACGAAGGCGCCCGAGAGTACCGTGAAAAAGGTCAACGCTACGATCAGCCCCGCCAGGCGTCTGAGGGTTGCGACGGTTGGGGAGGGAATCGCGTCAGGGGCGGGAGTAAGCAGTTTGAGGGCGATCCAGAAGATATATCCGTAAAGGGCGAAGGCCGCGACGAGATGGGCGGCAAGCCGGTATTGGCTCACATCGGGCTGGTCCACAAGCCCGCTTTTCACCATGAACCACCCCAAAAGGCCCTGTAATCCACCCAGCACGAAGATTCCCGCCAGATGGAACCCCAGCCTTCTTCCTATCCAGCCTTTGATAAGGAAGAAAACAAAAGGCAGCAGAAAAACCACGCCGATTATCCTTCCCCACAACCGATGGAGGTATTCAAGCCAGAAAATGCTTTTGAATTCCGCGAGATCCATCCCCTTGTTGATTTTCCGGTATTCCGGGAATTCCTGGTATTTCCCGAAAATGTCCCACCATTCTTCCTCACCCAGAGGCGGCAGAAAGCCGGTGACAGGCTTCCACTCCACCATGGAAAGGCCGGAGTGGGTCAGCCGCGTCACGCCACCCAGAACAACCATTACGAAAATCATGGNGCAACAGACGAAAAGCCATATAGCCATGGTCCGGTTCGGAGTTTGGTTTTGCGTGGTTGCCGGAGGGTATTCGGAAGCGGAGGAAGAGCCTTGCATAATGGGAAGTTTTCCTTACCAGACATTTAGTCTATCCGATATTGGATGGCGAAATTCCGGGCGCCTGTTCTGTCGTCTATTCTGGGGGTGGGATATCTACGCTACAAGGGCTTGAAGACGCAAGGCGGTCAAGCAAGGGATTCCTGAACATGTTATGTATAACACTATTATTACTGTATATATAATAATTATACACTAAAAATATTTGACAATATGTTATTATACACTATGATTAGCGCATAATTAGCATTTAATGACCTCTGACGCTAGGTTTTGGGAGCATACGCCATGTCTGACACGACCTCTGCGCAGGCCTTGAGCCGGGATTGGGAAACCACCATAGAGCCTCTCTCGAGTCTTTCCGATTTCGAAGAATACAAGGCGGCCTATGCCAGCTTCACCTCCGGTGAATGGGATGATGAACGCTGGACCGCCTTTCGTCTGCGTTTCGGCGTATACGGGCAGCTACAACCCGGCGTTCAGATGATCCGCATCAAGCTGCCGGGGGGCATCCTGCCCATCGAATGGCTGCGCAGCATTGCCGCCATCAACCGGAAATACGCCGAGGGTGAGGCCCATATCACCACGCGTCAGGATTTCCAGCTCTATTTCGTCCCTCTTGCGCGCACCCCGGACATTCTTGAGGAGTTGTATTCGGCGGGGCTGACCACGCGGGAGGGCTGCGGCAATACCCTTCGCAACATGACCTCCTGCAAGTTGTCCNGGGCGTGTCCCCGGGAGCATGTTGATGCCGCTGTCGTGGCCGACAGAATTTCNAGAAGCCTGCTGCGCAATCCGCTNGTTCAGCATATGCCGCGAAAGTTCAANGTTTCCGTTTCCGGATGCGAGACCGATTGCGGGGCTTCCGGGATTCATGACCTGGGGCTTATCGCCACCGAAAAGAACGGACAAAAGGGGTTCATCGTTAATGGTGGCGGGGGGACCGGAGGCATACCCATTGCCGCGGTACGCCTCTTGGATTTTGTCGTGGAAGAGAATGTGCCGGCTGTGCTCGAATCCCTGATCCGCCTTCATCAGAGATATTCCAACCGCATCAACCGCAATGCCGCGCGCATCAAATTCCTTATCAAGCGGTTCGGTGAAGAGAAATTCCGCACCCTGTTCGAGGAAGAGTTCGAACGGATGCGCATCCTGCCCCAGCGGCCCTGGACGCCCCTGGATTGGCGCGATCCGGACGAGTCCCCGGAGCCCGTCTCGCCGGGCGGTGTGGTGAGCCAGCATGACGGCCGCTCGGCGGTGGTTGTCAATCCTTCCCTGGGCCTCTTTACNTCGGAACAGATGGAAGCCTTGGCGGATATTGCCGAACAGAACGGCGCGGAAGANTTCCGGATCACCCGGGACCAGAATTTCATTTTNATGGGCNTGCCCCGAGACGCCGCCGAAGCGGTGAAAAAAGCAGTNAGGGNGCTCGGTTTTGGTGTCGAGGAAAGGCCGGGTGATGTGGCGAATGTCATTGCCTGTCCNGGNACCACCACCTGCCGTATCGGCATCACCAATTCCCAGAACTTCGGGCACGAGCTTGCAAGTTTGGCACTCGACTACGAGGCCAAGCCCGAGGTTTCTTTGATGATTTCGGGGTGCCAGAACGGATGCGGCCTTCACCATGTGGCCGATTTCGGTTTCCGTGGCATGGGTAAGAAAATCGATGGCCGTAATGCGCCCCACTACCAGATTTACGTGGGCGGAAATCCGCGAAACCTTGGCGAT
>NZAO01000066.1 GCA_002686135.1 Rhodospirillaceae bacterium | reverse complement strand
AAAAAGACGGTCTCGTGATCTGGGCGTTTCCCGGCGGTGAGCCTAGGGACCAGGTGAGTCTGCGGGTGGATGACAATTCGGACCATCTGGCGCAACTCGACATCAATGGCAGGGCGAATTGGCGCGGGGCGGAAGCGCTCGACATCCTTGACGAATTTATCTCCGGCGACACCATACGCCTGAATTCCTTCCCCGTTGGCGGCATGTCGTCGCCGGTGGAGATTTTCTCCCTAGAGGCCTTTCCCGACGCCCTGTCCGCCTACCAGGCCAAGCTTCTGGCCTATGGTGCTTCCACACGACTATTGACCCCCACGCCCAGCGATTATGCGGCAACGCCCAGCGGCGCCATGAGATCATACCCCCCCGCCGACGTGACGGCGCCCCTTTTTCCGGAAAAGGCCGCCGAGCAGGGGCATGCCTCCTCCCACGACCCAGGCCCCACGTATGCCAAGGGCCAAAACGTGGCCCAGGATGATGCGCAGGTGTGGTACCGCAAGGCCGCCGATTATGAATTGGGCATGGGCCTGGTCTATACCACCGGCCAGACGGATTGGAATCACGACGCCACGTCTGCTAATGCGCTACTTGGCAACCCAACCTCGGAGCTCACCTACGAGGAGGTTGACACGCTGGCGCTCGAGTTCAACGGTCGGGTGTCGCTTCGGGGATTAGGTTTTCCGGAATACTTCGTCCGCGGCAATGTCGGGTTTGACGTCGATAGTGGCGATGGCAATCTCCAAGACGATGACTGGTTAGTCGGGCAGGTTCTTTTTTCCTCGACCGACAGCGTGATACCCGGCACTGACCTGTTCTATCTCACCGCCGACGTTGGTCGCGAGATGCTAACCTTTGGAGAAGGGCGGGGGTCTCTCGCTCTGTTCATGGGGTACAATTACTGGACTGAGGAAAATGAGGGCTGGGGCCTCTATAACCGGCTGACCGGCGCACAGGGCACAAGCACAGATGTCCAGGTGTTCAACAACAAGGTGGAATGGCACTCCTTCCGACTCGGTGCGCTGGCGGAGTTCCCGCTGAACGACAGGCTGAGTTTGACCGCCGATGTAGCCTTCGTTCCTTATGCTGACATGCACAATGAGGATAGCCATATTCTGCGGACAGCCATGGCCGACCTTGGACCGGTACCGAATATCATCATGGACGGCTCTGGTTTGGGCTTCCAGGGAGAGGTTGGGCTGGCCTACGACTTAACGCAGAACTTGGCGGCGGCTCTCGATTTCCGCTACTGGAATCTGCAAGGCGATGGGGATATTACCCTCGGCGTCGATTCTACTACTCCAGCAGGGCCGTTTCCACTCAACGATTTCGATACCTTCCGCTACGGGATCTCGGCGGGCTTTACCTACAGTTTCTGAGAGGGGGATTTCTCCACCCCACCAGCACGGCTGGCCACAGTTCCGTCATGTCCGTTTCGCGCTATCGCTGCAGGGCAGCCGCCCGATCAGGCTTGAGGTGTCCCTGCGCCCGCCGCCTGCCTTCTGGATTTCCTTATAGAAGCGGTTGACCAGTTCGGTCACGGGCAGTTCCGAACCGTTGCGCCTGGCTTCCTCGAGACAGATATCCAGATCCTTGAGCATCCAGTCCACGGCGAAACCGAAATCGAACTCACCATCGAGCATGGTGCCGGCCCGGTTCTCCATCTGCCAGGACGCCGCCGCGCCCTTGGAGATCACGTCCGCCACTTTCTTGGCGTCGAGCCCGGCATTGACGGCGAAGGCCAGCCCCTCGGCCAGGGCCTCAATGAGCCCGGCCACGGTAATCTGGTTGACCATCTTGGTGAGCTGGCCACTCCCCACCGGTCCCATCAGGGTAACGGCGTTGGCATAGGCGTCCATGACCGGGGCGGCGCGTTCGAAGACCGCTTCCTCGCCACCCACCATGATGGTGAGCGCGCCGTTCTCGGCCCCGGCCTGGCCCCCGGAAACCGGGGCATCGAGGAATCCTACGTTGCGGGCCAGGGCGGCGTCCGCCAGTTCCCGCGCCAGATGTGCCGAGACCGTGCTGTGGTCCACCAGAACCGCACCTGCCGCCATGCCCGCCAGCGCCCCTTCGTCACCCAGCGCCACGGCGCGCACATCCTCGTCATTGCCCACACATATAAAGACCGCATCGGCTCCTGAGGCCGCTTCCGCCGGGGTCCCGGCCCGTTCTCCGCCATGGTTCCCACACCAGGCTTCAGCCCGCGCGTCGGTGCGGTTGAAGACCGTGACCTTGTGCCCGGCCTTGGCCAGGTGGCCGGCCATGGGATAGCCCATGGTGCCGAGTCCGATAAAGGCGGTTGTGGGATGGGGCATGGCCTAGCTCCGTTCCTCCTCCTTGGCCCGCACCCACAGCGCCTCCATTTCCTCAAGGCTGGCCTCATTGGGGCTGCGCCCGGCCTCGGTGAGCCAGGTCTCGATCTTGCGGAAACGGTGCTCGAATTTGGCGTTGGTGTGGCGTAGGGCGGATTCGGGATCTATCTTCAAGTGTCGCGCCAGATTGGCGAGGGCGAAGAAAAGGTCGCCGATCTCGTCTTTCTGGCGCGCGAGTTCACCCTTGTCATCGATCTCGGCGCGAAGCTCGGCTATTTCCTCCTCGATCTTGTCCAGAACCTGGGCCGCCTGGGGCCAGTCGAAACCCACCCGCGCCGCCCGTTTCTGGAGCTTGTCCGAGCGCAGCAGGGCGGGCAGGGCGGAAGGCACGTCGTCGAGAATACTGGCATCCCCGCCCTTGCGGCCGGACTTGGCGTGGCGTTCCGCCGATTTCTCTTCCTCCCAGGCATCAATGCGGTCTTGCGCCGTATCATAGGTCATGTCCTCGAACACGTGGGGATGGCGGCGGGTCATCTTGTCGGCGATGGCCTCGGTGATGGTGTGGAAGTCGAAATGCCCACCCTCGCGGCCCATCTCGGCGTAAAACGCCACCTGGAACAACAGGTCTCCCAGTTCCTCCTTGAGCGCCGCCATGTCGCCTTCCTCGATGGCCTCGGCCACCTCATAGGCTTCCTCGATGGTATAGGGGGCGATAGTGTGGAAGGTCTGTTCCTTGTCCCAGGGGCACCCCGTCTTGGGATCGCGCAGGCGTTCCATGATTTGGAGCAAACGGTCGAGGGGAGGCGCCTCTCGCGTCTCCGGAGTTGTCCCGGGTGGCGTCTCCGTCTCGGAGGCGGTTTGTTTTTTGGCTGCGGCCATGGATTCAACTGCGTTGGGAGCCGATAACAGGATCATGGCCTTGATAAATCATAGTAAGCCCGTTGTCCATTGATCGCCGCTGCTTATGGCTTGATAATCCGCCCGTTTTCCTTGATACATGGAGACCCGATGGAAGAAGAGGTGATGACATGACACGCCGTTTTAAAGGGGGCCTGTTTGCCGCATTATGGAAGCAGGCAAAAACCTCCGGCGCGGCTGAAGATCACCGCCTATTCTTGAAATGGATGATCTTTGCCGGGGCTCTGACTTTCACCTGTTTTCTGATCTGGCGTCTCGGGTTGCTGGGCCTGCTTTTCTCCAGCGACAAGAGCTTCCTCTCCCTCTTCATCCTGCTTCTGTTTGTGGGCACCACCCTTCACTGCGCCATACAGACCTTTCGCGTCTCCAGGGAAATCAACCTCACCCGCCGCATCGGCGAAATTCTTGAAAACGGCGCCGAGGGCAAACTCGCCAAAAAGAGGGAGGGCGTGGTTCTGGGCAGTAAGACCATCCTGCCGTCCTGCGTGATGAGCGACTATATCGCCGATCTCATGAAGATGTCTTCGCGCCCGCCCACCCGCAAGAGAGAAGGAGATGCCGCCAGCAGGGATACCCTAGGGCTCCTGGAATCCTATGAAAAGGACCTCAAGAACAGTTCGGAAATCGGCTGGTTCCTGTCCGACCTGGTGCTTAAGATCGGCCTTCTTGGCACGGTGGTGGGCTTTATCATCATGCTGTCTTCGGTCTCCAACGTCAGCGCCATCGACGCCAGCGTCATGCAGGACATCCTCACCCATATGAGCGGCGGCATGGGAGTGGCGCTCTATACCACGCTCACCGGGCTCATCTGCGGGGCGTTATTGGGCCTGCAATACCACTTTCTCGACCGCGGCACCGAAAGCCTGGTGGCCATGATGGTACGCATTTCCGAGGTCCAGGTGACGCCGCGGATGGGCGGCACGGGCGAGGGCAGGGGAGGCAAAGTGAAATGACCAGCGTCAAGGCGCGCCGGGGGTATCGCACGGACCCCTTCACCGATCTTCTCTTCAACGCGCTTCTGGGGTTTACCTTCCTTTTTCTGGTGGCCATCATGTTCATGAATCCCATCGCCAAGGAAGGGATCATCAACCTCAAGGCTGAATACATCATCTCCATCGCCTGGCCCGACGGCAGCCCCGACGATGTAGACGTATGGATGGAAAGTCCCAGGGGCGACCTGCTCTGGTTCCGCAACCCCGAGGCCGGGCTGCTGCATCTCGACCGCGACGACCGTGGCGCGCTCAACGATACCCTTGAAATCGACGGCGAGACCGTCACCAACCCGCTCAACCAGGAAATCGTCACCATGCGTGGCATCGTCGCCGGGGAATACGTGGTCAATGTCCACTATTACGCCTCGGAAACCGACCAACCGGTGGATGTGACGGTGAAGGTGGAAAAGATCAATCCGTTTCTCGAAGTGGTCTACTATAAAACGCTGACCCTGGCCCAGAAGGGCGAGGAGAAAACGGCGGTGCGTTTCAAGGTGGCCGCCAACGGCGACGTCTGGGGGACCAATTCCCTACCGAAACAAATCGTTACCATCAAATAATGTGTAAAAAGGGGAGAAAGAGGTGTCCGTAGTCGTTTTTGGCCTTGTTTTCTGTTTTCTAATTCTGGCGGTATTGCTGCTGTCATTGAATCTCTACACCTCCTTCCACTGGTCGGTGAAGGCGGCGGCCGTGGTGGTGGTCTCCGCCTTCTACGTTTTAGGCTACCAGTCGCTGATGGCGTTGCTGGGCTGGCCCACGAACCAGTCTCTGCCCGAGGAATTCCGCCTGGTGGGCGTCCAGGTTTACGAGCCCGACAAGATCACCCTTTCCGAAGGCGCCATTTACCTGTGGGTGGCTTCCATGTCGGAAAATGCGGGCCAGTCGGTGCCCCGCGCCTACCGCATAGACTACGAGGAAAACCTGCACCAGAAGCTGGTACGGGCCAAGGTCAAGGACAAGGACGGGGTGCCGCAGATGGGGAAACTGGTAAGCTCCGATCTCGGTGACCAGTCCATTTCCGATCTTGATCTTTCGCGCTACGCCGCCCAGAGCGTGGATATAGATTTCTTCGATCTTCCCTCCCTGATCCTGCCAGAAAAGTAGGGATGTTTTACGATGGCATTATCGGTAAAGAGAAATCTTTTCACCGTTGCCCTAGCTGCTCTGGCTTTAGGAGGATGCCTGGAGGGTAATCCAATCTACTTTCCCTTGGAGGGGGGGCGGGACTGGTCCTATGGAGTAACGCTAGAAAATGCTAAAGGAATCTCCCTCCAGAAGTCCTTCGTCACCAACTTACCCAGCAGTAACCTGAAGGGGGAAAAATTGACCCCCCGGCGCCTGCATAACGGTGAGGTCTATTTCTACAAGGAAACCGATGACGGCGTGGTGCGGGTGGCTGCTAACCGCCCCGGTCGCGGCCTCAACTGGGAGTCGGAGCCCACTCGCGTGCTGGGCTACCCCCTAACGCCCGGAACTCGCTGGACTCAGGAGGAACAGTCCTATCTATTCCACGAGTACATGGGCCAGGGTGATTACAATGAAATAGTCGTACCCATGCTGATAATATACGAAATAGAAAGCATGGATGAGATAGTAAAGGTACCTGCCGGGGTCTTTAATAACTGTATTAAAGTGAAGGGCTTGGGCGAGACCTCGGTGCGGGTTAAGACCCCAAATGCCCTGGAGGATTTCATTGACCTCACCGTGGAAACCACCCAGTGGTTCACGCCCCGCGTGGGGCTGGTAAAATCAAAATATCACGAAGCCTCGTCAAACCCCCGTATCGTCGGTGGTGACTACGTGAAGGTCCTAGAGAAATTCTGAGCACTATGAGGAAAAGGCTATGAAGAAAGAAACTGGCACAAAGATTCTCTGGGCGTTGACCCTGTTCAATGCAGTCATCCTTCTCTCCATGATCATTGTCTGGGCATGCCATCATCATAATCATCACGGGAGAGGGCATCACGGGGGCTCCCATCACCAAGGTGCGCACGGCAGCTATAATCCCGTACACCAGGGCGGTCGCCATCACCAGAAAGAGTCACGACCCATCCCCGAGCTCACCGGCACCTGGTCGGGGACAAATCGTACCATATCTGACTTGAAGGGCTTTAAAGAATGGGAGAAAACCATTCACATCACCGAACAGCGGGACCGCCGCTTTAAGGGCCACTTCACATACGTCGATGGCACCAAGCATTTTTCCGGCATCATCTATCCCGGCAACCGCTCCTTCAACTGGGTTTCCTCCGACAGCAAGGGGTACAACCATGGTCGGATTCTAGGGCCGGACACCATCACCGCTTGTTACGTGGAAGCCGGGGAACAGAGCACTGCCGGCTGCGCTGAGTTAACGCGCCAGGATGACGGAGAGTAACAGGCGGTTTGGGCTGGGGGCAGGGGGGGCTGCCCCAGAAATGACCCTACNCCCGCCAACGTGCCTATCATTCGCCTGCGTCCTGAGCATTCTTGCCACTCTAACTACCGTGGCATGCAACGAAAACGTCCCTGACTATTTTCCGCTCAAAAAGGGCCAAAGCTGGACCTATGAGATTGTTATGGAGGGCGTTCGAGGCCANGAGGTCCAAAAAAGCTTCGTCACCAATCTCGGCTCACTTAACCTTGACGGCCAGGTTCTGTCCGCTCGCCTTCTCCATAACGGGCAGACCCATTACTACGAAAACAAGGCCGATGGTCTCGCTCGCGTGGCCACGAAAAAACCCGAAGATGAACTCTACTGGGAAGCTGCGCCAAGCTATCTTTTCCACTATCCCCTTGTGTCCAACACCGGCTGGCACCAAGAGGAAAAAACCTTCCTACTGCAGCTCAGGCTCTTTAACGCTGATGTGGATGCTAAAATTCCTATGCTCATGTACTACCGTATCGAGAGTATGGATGAAACGGTGAAGGTTCCCGCGGGCGTTTTTACCGATTGCATGAAGGTGACGGGAAGGGGGAAAACCTCCATTAGAGGGAGGTTTTCTGAGGGCTTTATTGAACTTACTGTGGAGACCCTAGACTATTTTGCCCCTGGCGTCGGTCTGGTTAAGTCGGAGCGCCTTGAAACCTCCTCACACCCGCGACTGGAAGGCGGCGAATACGTGAAGGAACTCCAGGACTATTCCGCTCCCTGGCCCTCCTCCTGGTGGTAGGCGCTCCTGTGCTCCATGGCCGGCCGGCGATAACCGGTGACCCGCATCAGCCAGTCCACCACGTAGGGAACCAGGGCATGCTGCCAGAACACCGTTTTTATCAGGAACGGCGTCACCACTTCGCGGGCGTCGCCTCTGACTGCCCTTAACAGTCCCCTGGCTGCGGCATCCGGGGTGATGGTTGGGATCAGGCGTGCGATAAGGGGAAACCTCTCTTCGCTGGCGGTATTGGTCTGCCAATAGGGGCTGTCCACCTTACCCGCCACGTAATGGGTGGCGCTCACACCACTTCCCGCCAGATCCGCCCGCAGGGCATAGGTGAACCCGCGCAGTGCCCATCTCGCTGCCGTATAAGCCGTGGTTCCGGGCCAGATGAATCGGCCCAGGGGAGAATTGACGCAGACGATCTTGCCGCTGCCCCGTTCCATCATGGCGGGAAGAAAGGCATGGGTCACGTTGAAGGCGGCGAAATAGGGGCAGGCCATCATGTCTGCGGCCTCACCGGGGGTGATTTCCTCCACGAAGCGCCATTTTCCGAACCCGGCATTATTGATGAGAATGTCCGGCGTGCCGTGCTGGTCTGTGATTTCCTGCGCGGTTTTCACTACCGCNACGGCATCTGTCACATCCACAATATAGGCNGTGGCTTTTCCGCCCTTGGCGTTGATGTGGGCGGCCACATCCTGCAGTGCGCTTTCGCGCCGCGCCAGCAACAGTACATGGGCGCCCTGGATTGCCAATGCCTTGGCCGTGGCGGCGCCGATGCCGCTNGATGCGCCTGTGACCAGCGCCAGTGATCCGTCGATCTGTGTCATGAGGTAATATCCTGAGTTGCGGTTGTAGGGGGCAGGGGCGGGGTTTTTTCCGTGGCCAGGGCGGAAAGACGGTCAACGATGCCGCGCCACGCCCGTTCTATGTGTTTCGGGTCGTTCTCAAGGACATAAAGCCGCTCGGCCTCGCGGATGAGGGCAACAATCTCGAAACCAAGCTGCTGGGGATCGGTATTTTTGTCCAGTTCTCCCAATTCCCGGGCTTCCTTTGCGGCATCGGCGGATATACCCATGAGGGCAGGGTAGATCTCGGCAATGCGGTCGTGCACCAGGCCGGGCCTGGAATCAAACTCGGCGGCGACGTCCTTGAAGAAACATCCCCCCGGAAACACCTTGCGTTCGACATAGGAAATATAGCACTCGATGAAGGCCCACAGGCGGCGNAACCCNGGCGGAGCCTGCCGCACNGGTCNGGTTAACTCCCGTTTNATGGTGTCGCGCGCGCCTTCAANCGCCGCCAACTGCAATGCCTCTTTCGAGCCAAAATGGGCGTAAAGTCCGCTCTTGCTCATGCCCGCATGTTGCGCCAGGCGAGAGAGGGAGAGTCCTTCGAGACCGTCCAGAGAGGCCAGTTCAGACGCTGCCATCACCAGCGCCTGTCGGGTCTGTGCACCCTTCGAAGGCTGTTTTGATGGCTCTGCCTGTTCCGTATTCATTTCTTACCCTTCCGTGCACTTCTTCATTCTTTTCGCCGATAACAACTCCCANTAAATAGCACGAACGTTCGTATTATTACAGTGTTTTTATGGGGCGGGGGCATGGGNCAGGATNTGGCCCCCACCGCACACACCNCATAACAGAATAAATTGCATAATGTATATTATGGAAAATNTATATGAAATNTNGAATAATGTNTNTAAATAGAATNGNTTATAAGANTNTNTTNAGAGCAGNNGCAGCAGAAACNNNACANNGAANTGAAAGCGAGGGCGTGCGAANCGGNGGCNTTCCCNNACCCCTGANCCGNCGNTNGGNNNTTCANACNTCGANCACCATGNNGTCNTNGGCGGGCTCNACGNNGNGCGGTAAAAGCGCNGCAAGGGCGTCGTAATCCATGTCGTAATTCATATGGGTNAGCACGGCGNGCCGGGGTTTCACGCGCNCGATCCATTNCAGGGCCANGTCGAGATGGGCGTGGGTGACATGNGGGCGNAGGCGCAGGCAGCCCACGATCCACGCCTCCACGCCCTCGAGGACGTCAAAAGCGGCGTCATCCAGCGCCACCACGTCCGTGGAATAGGCAGCGGAAGCGCCATTCGCGTCGAAACGGAAGCCCAGCGTGTCCACGAAGCAGTGGCCCTGGGTAAAGGGGGTCACGGTGATGGGGCCGATGGCAAACGGCCCGTCGATTTCATGGGTGGCGACGGAAGGTTTGTAGAAATGGCCCTTAGCGCGGGGATCGAGGGGTTCCAGCACATAGGCGAAACGCCGTTCCATCTCCTCGAGAGATTGGCGGCTGGCGTAGATGTCGATGGCGCGCTTCATATTGTGATTGATGGGCCGCAGGTCGTCGATGCCGTGGATATGGTCGGCGTGGGTATGGGTGTAAAGCACGCCGTCGAGCGTGCTCACCTTGGTGGCGAGAAGTTGCTGGCGCATGTCGGGCGAGGTATCCACAAGCACCGTGGTGGCGCCGTGGCTCACCAGGATCGAAGGCCGCAAGCGGCGGTTTTTGGGGTTTTCCTGGTCGCAGGCCCCCCAATTGTCGCCGATGCTGGGCACGCCCCCTGAGCCGCCACAGCCGAGAATAGTGAGCTTCATGGGCGCCTCATCTCTACTGGCCCGCCTCTTCTCCTGGCATCCTCGCTTTGGAAAAGAGCCGGAAGAAGTTGGCGGTGGTAATCTCGGCCAGCTTTTCCGTGGAAAGGCCTAGAATTTCCGCCACTTTGACTGCGGTATGTGTGACGAAGGCCGGTTCGTTGGGTTTCCCCCGCTTGGGCGCGGGAGCAAGATAAGGCGCGTCGGTTTCAATCAAAAGACGCTCAGGGGGAATTTTTGCCGCCACCTCGCGCAGGGCTTCGGCCCGTTTGAAGGTGACGATGCCGGAAAGGGAAATGTAAAACCCGATTTCCAAAACTTGCTTGGCAAATTGCAGATCGGAGCTAAAGCAATGGATGACCCCTGTCAGCAGCCCTTTGGCGGCTTCGTCGGCGAGAATCCTGATGGTGTCGTCCTCGGCCTCGCGCATATGGACGATGGCCGGCAGCCCCGATTCACGCACCGCCGCCAGGTGGTTGCGGAAACACACCTCCTGGGCCCCGCGGTCGCTGTGCATATAGTGGAAATCTAGCCCGGTCTCGCCGATACCCACTACCTTGGGATGGCGGGCCAGCTTCAGCAGCCGTTTAGGCGTGGCGGCCTCCCCCTCCTGGTTCGCCTCGTGGGGATGAACGCCGACGCTGCACCAGATGTTATCGCGGTCCTCGGCGATGCGGAACACCCCCTCGGAACGGTCGAGCCGGGTGGAAATGGCGAGCATGGCCCCCACCCCGGCATGGCCGGCGCGCTCGATCACCCCTTCGAGGTCATCCCCGAGCCCGGGAAAATCAAGGTGACAGTGGCTGTCCACCAGGAATGGCGGGCTCATCCCTCTCTCCCCTCCTCTTCTTTTTCCTCCACATAACGGGGAAAGACACCTTCGGGCTTGGGCAGCGCGGTGCCAGGTTCCAGGGCATGTTTTTCTCCCAGATGGCCGAATGTCCGCGCGTCTTGCGCCACGGAAAGCTGATCGAGCAGTTTTGCCATGGAACCGGGCATGAAGGGCTGGCTCAGGATGGCCAGATGGCGGACCACCTCCGCCAGCACATAGAGGACCGTTGCCATGCGTTCAGGATCGCTCTTTTTCGATGCCCAGGGCGCCTGTTCATCCACATAGCGGTTGGCGCTGCCGATCACCCGCCACAGACTCTCCAGCGTCCTGTGAAAGGCCTGTTCCCGGAAACAGTCACGGAGGGTTTCCAGCGCCCCGTGGGCTTCCGCCAACAGGGCCTCGTCGCCCTCGATAAACTCACCCGGCTGCGGCATCTTAGCCCCGCAATTCTTGTGGATCATGGACAGCACGCGCTGCGCTAAGTTGCCGAAATCGTTGGCCAGCTCGCTGTTCATGCGGGTGGTCATGGCGTCCCGCGAGAAATCGCCGTCCTTGCCGAAAGGCACCTCGCGCAGCAGGAAATANCGCACGGGATCGAGCCCGTACTGCTCGATCAGGGCGAAGGGATCGATCACATTGCCCAGGGATTTNGANATNTTCTCNCCNTCATTGGTCCACCAGCCATGGGCGAANACCCGCTGCGGCNGCTCGATTCCNGCGGCCATCAGGAANGCNGGCCAATAGACCGCGTGAAAACGCAGGATNTCCTTGCCNACCACATGTAACTCGGCGGGCCAGAAGGTCTGGAATTCGTCGCACTGGGTNTCGGGATAGCCCACGGCGGTAATGTAATTGGTCAACGCGTCGATCCACACATACATCACGTGATCGGGATCGTCGGGCACGGCCACGCCCCATTTGAAACTGGTGCGAGAGACCGAAAGGTCGCGCAGCCCCCCTTCCACGAAGCTCTTGACCTCGTTCATGCGGGTTTCTGGCAGCACGAAATCGGGGTGTTTCTCGTAGAGGTCGAGCAGCGGCTGCTGCCACTTGGAAAGCTTGAAGAAATAGCTCGGCTCCTCCACCCATTCTGCCTCGGCTCCGCTGGGCGCCAGTTTCTTACCGCCGGGCCCGTCACTTAGCTCGTCCTCGCCGTAGAAGGCCTCGTCGCGCACTGAATACCAGCCGGCATAGCTATCGAGGTAAATCTCGTTCTTCTCCTTCAAGACCCGCCACAGGGCCTGTACTGAGGTCTTGTGGCGTGCTTCGGTGGTGCGGATGAAGTCGTCATTGCTGAAGTTCATGGCTTGCGCCAGCTTGAGGAAGTTCCCCGACACCTCGTCTACGAAGTCTTGGGGCGCTTTGCCCGCCTCGTCCGCTGCTTTTTCCACCTTCTGGCCGTGTTCGTCGGTACCCGTGAGGAACTTCACATTGACCCCGTCGAGGCGCAGGAAGCGCGCCATCACATCACAGGACAGCGTCGTATAGGCATGACCTATGTGCGGCGCGTCGTTGACGTAATAGATGGGCGTGGTCAGGTAATAGTTTTGGGGATTGTTTTTGGGGCCGGACATGTTGTTCATTTCCCGTGCGCGCCCCCTTGATCACTCACGGGGCGGGTTTGGAGGTGTCCACGCTATGCCCTGACGGCTTTTTCCAGATTGAAGAAAGCGTTGAGAATGGCCTGCCTGCGGTCGAGGTTGAGACCGTCCGTCTGGGCGAACAGCGCCCGCTGGTTGTCCCATACCTCCAGCCATTGATCAAGGCCGGCGGCGGCAAGGAATCTCTGCATCACCGGCGATTCCTCCGATCCCGCAACGGCCTCGCCGACCCCCGCCCCGAGACGGATCAGACGGGCCATCCATGAACTCAAGAGGTCCACCAGCGTGCGATAGGCGGCCTCCCCCTTCTTTCCTGCCACCTTGTCGGCCAGGATGTGGAGGGCGGCGCTATTGGCTCCCCTACGGTGTCCTGCACCGCCTTTTCCATCCGGGGGCAGGGTGGCAAGCAACGCCAGAACCTCGTGATAAAGTTCAATGCCCCCTTCTTCGGCCAGCCGCAGGGCCTTGCCGGGGCTTCCCCCCGACAGGCGAAAGAGTTCGGCCATGACCGCCGGCTCCATGTCCGGCTGCAGTTGCGCCATCACCCTGGTGAAATCGGCCTCGCCCAGGGGCGCCAGCCGCAGCCCGCGACAGCGCGAACGGATGGTGGGAAGGAGCCGCCCCGGCGTATGGCTGACCATCAGGATGACCGTCTTTGCGGGCGGTTCCTCGAGGCTTTTCAACAGGGCGTTGGCGGCGTTGCGGTTCATGTCGTCGCCGGGATCAATGACGACTACGCGGGTGCCGCCTTCGGCCGCCGTCATGTGGAGAAATCCGCCGATTCCGCGCACGTCGTCGACCACAATTTCACCGCGCAGCTTCTTGGTTTTAGGATCAATGCTGCGGGTCACCGTCAACAGGCCGGCGTGGCCGCCAGCCGCCATCCTCCCGAACAGCCGTGATTCGGAGTCGATGTAGAGCGCGCCCCGCGATTCTTCGGAAGGTGTGCTTTGCGGGTCGCCTGCAAACAGGTCTGCGTGGCCGCCCGTTTCTCCCGCCTCCGCCTCTTGGGACAGCAAAAAACGGGCGAAACGGTGGGCCAGGGTGGCCTTGCCGATACCCTCGGGTCCGCTGATCAGCCAGGCGTGGTGTAGATGCTCCGATTCCCAGGCCGCATGCAGGGTGGCTTCGGCTTTTTCGTGACCGAACAGGTGGGGATTGTTGCGTGGCAAGAGGGTCTCCTCCCCCTCTTGCCCGATGTCCTCCGCGCTCATGGAAGCCGCGCCCCCAGCTTTTCATTCACCGCCGCCATGATGTCCCCGTGCACCTTGTCCATCTCTTGAGCGGCGTCAATGATAACGCACCTTCCTGGTTCTTGCGCGGCAATATCGAGAAAACACTGCCGCATGCGTTCGTGAAACTCCTTATCCATGCGTTCGTATCTCTGAATATGGTTTTCCGCCTCTCCATTGACGCGGGTTTCTGCCCGTTGCAGCCCCGCCTCCACCTCGATGTCGAGGATCAGCGTCAGGTCCGGGGCCATCTCTCCCACCACCGGACCCGAAAGCTCCCGCACCATGTCGGCACCAAGTTCCATCCCGCCGCCCTGATAGGCGATGGTGGAATCGCTGAAACGGTCGCAGACCACGCAGGTCCCCTTCTCCAGGGCCGGAAGGATGGTGCGCGCTAGGTGGTCGTTACGGGCGGCGAGAAGCAACAGGGTTTCGCTCATGGGGGTCCAGCGTTCCACCTCCCCTTCCACCAACAACCGCCGGATATCCTCGGCGCCTGGCGACCCGCCGGGTTCGCGGGTGGCCAGCACCTCCAAGCCCTTGGCGCGCAGGGCCTTAGCCAGAAGCGATTGCTGGGTGGTCTTCCCCGCTCCTTCTCCGCCTTCAAGGGTTATGAAGATGCCGTGAGTCACCGTGTCATGTCCTCGGGGCCGTTCATGTTCCACCCCATCAGGGATAGCAAGAGGCTATTGCTGTTGTTTTAGTTTGTTGAGACTACCCCAGATAAGAAAGTGCAGGGCCGAGACCACACGCTCCAGCGGGCCCAACCGCCCCACTCCTTCTCCGGCTACAAGGGGAATTTCCAGGGTCTCGAAGCCGGGCGCACTCACCTCCAACAGGGCGACCTCATGTCCTGCCCTGATGGGGGCGGGAAGCGGCCCCTCGAAACGGGCGCCGACCTTCATTTTGCGCCGGGATTTCTTGGGCATGGTGATGACCAGATCGTTTTCGATTACCAGCGGAACCTGGTCCGCGTCACCCAACCAGACCGCGGCCTGGGCAACCGTGTCGCCAGCCGAAAACAGCCTGTAATTGTTAAACTCCCGGAACCCCCATTCGAGAAGCCTTTCGGATTCTTTCGACCGCACCTTGATGCTGGGCAGGCCGTTGAGAACGAGGATCAGCCGCCGGTCCTTGCGCTCGGCCGAGGCCACCAGCCCGAATCCGCCGAGCTTCGTATGGCCCGTCTTGAGGCCGTCGGCGCCCAGATTCTTATAAAGAAGCGGATTACGGTTGCCCTGGCGGATTCCGTTATAGGTGAAGTTCTTTTCCGCGTAATAGTGAAAGTATTCGGGAAAATCCCGGATCGTGCGCTGAGCGAGAATAGCTAGATCCCTGGACGTCATGGTATGGCCGAGATCGGGCCATCCCGTGGAATTTTTGAAGACGCTGTTCTCCAGACCCAGTTCGTGCCCGCGCTCGGTCATTTCCCTAGCGAAGGCATCTTCATCCCCGGACAGGTTCTCGGCGATGACGATACAGGCGTCGTTGCCCGACTGCACCACCACGCCCCGGATCAAATCCTCGACGGAAACCTTGTCCTTTTCCTTGACGAACATCTTCGACCCGCCCTTGCGCCAGGCCTTGGTGCTGACGGGAAGTCTGTCCTCCAGGGACAGCCGCCCGTCTCGCAGGCGTTCGAAGACCATATAGATGGTCATGAGCTTGCTCATGGAAGACGGGGCCATGGATTCATCGGCGTTCTTCTCTAACAACACGGCGCCGGTCTCGAAATCCACCAAGAGGGCCTGTTTGGCTTGGGTCTCAATGGCTGCAGCGGGCGGTGGCGCGGCAAGACAGAAAAGCGCGCCAACGAGGGCGCAAGCCAACACTTTATGGTATGTCATGGACGGGGTTTGCAACACGGCTGAAGGCACATCATTCCACCAGGATCAATCTCGCATCCTTGTATCCGGCATTGATGATGCTGTCGAGAAGGTCGTCGGCTTTTTTCACGCTTTCAAGGGGACCGAAGCGGACCCGGTAGAACGGCCTGGATTCGACCCAGGTTTGTGAAATCTGGGCCTGTCCGATAGCTGCCAGACGATCCTGCAATTTATAGGCGTTCTTCAGGTTGGCGAAGGCCCCGGCCTGGATGTAAATCTGGGTCGGTTTGACCGTGGCATAGGTGATCTCCGTTTCTTCCGGCTGTTTCGGAGTGACTTCTGCCTGTGCGGGCGGAACGGCGGCATCCCCTGCACTATGGGCGGTGATGGTGACGCCGCGGTCTTCCGGCAGGGCGTCGGACATAGTCCCCGGTGGCGGCGGCAGGGCCTCGCTGGTGACGACCTCCTGCGGCGCCGCGGCCACCTTGATCTCTTTGACCGCCCCCTGAGAGACCTGAGAGGGCGACGCCTTAGAGGCCATCATGCGGCTTTCATCAGCAAGGATTTTCACCTGCACCTTGGCCGTACCCTTCTTCTCGAACCCCAAAAGTTGGGCCGATTTGCGCGAGGCGTCAAGAATGCGGCCGTTGACGAAGGGGCCGCGGTCGTTGATGCGAACGATGATGGAACGGCCATTTTCAAGGTTGGTGACCCGTGCCTTGCTCGGCAGTGGCAGGGTCTTGTGGGCGGCGGTGACCTCGTTCATGTCGAAGTATTCGCCATTGGCCGTTGGCTTGCCGTGGAAATTGGGACCGTACCACGAGGCGATCCCGGTTTCGTTATATTCGTAATTGACTCTGGGATAGTACCAGACGCCATTGACTTCATAGGGCTTGCCCACCTTGTAAACGCCCTCGGGCCTGATCTCCTTGGTCTGCAATTTCTTAGTGGCGTGCACCAACAGCTGGGTTTGCGCACACCCGCCAAGCAGGAACACCCCCCCCATCACTCCAAGCAGGGTCCGGGAAAAGGGCACGAGAACACGGGAACGTGGCGATGGCCGCCAGCAAATCATCATTATCTGGTAGCCTCCCTTGCGCCACCTCCAATATATGGCAGTCTATCGGCCATTGCTTCTGTCGGCAAGCCGAACTCAGTTGATCTGGTCGGCTAGCTNGCCCACCGCAATGGCGAAAAAGTTTGACCGGTTCCAGTCCAGGATCGCCGGAAAATTATCATATACTAGGAAGGCGCGGCCCGGGGCTCCCTCCTCTCCCTCTTGTCTTTCGGGAAAAATGATGGCCCCCGTAATGGCCCGTTTCGGCAGCGGGCTGCCATCGGCGCGCTTTACCCCATACCAGTCCCAGGCGCTCAAGAAACGGGGCTTGTCCTTGCCAGCCAGTCCGGGATCAAACCCCTCGGGCATGGTCACTTCCCGGCCCCAGGTGCGGTCCGGGTTCCAGCCCGCTTTGCGCAGGTAATTGGCGCCCGAGGCCAGGGCGTCGGAAGANGAATTCCAGATATCAATGCGGCCGTCGCCGTCGTGATCGATGGCGTGGCGGAGAAAGGTGGAAGGCATAAANTGGGTTTGTCCCATAGCCCCGGCCCAGGACCCCACCATGTCCTCAGGCGTCACATGGCCCTGGTCGATGATCTTCAGGGCGTTCATCAGCTCCTTACGGAAATAGGCGCTGCGGCGGCCGTCATGAGCCAGGGTGGCGAGCGCGGTGACGACCGAAAAGCCGCCGGTATGGTTGCCGAAATCACTCTCGATGCCCCACAGGGCGACGACGAAACGCCCCGGCACCTGATATTTCTTCTGCAACTCTTCTAGAAGCTCCCGGTTCTCGGCGAATTTACGCCNCGCNTTGGCAATCCGGCTGGNNGGAATGGTGCGGTCCAGATACTGGTCNAGGGTCAGGGTAAATTCGGGCTGGCGGCGGTCGAGCTCGATAATGCGGGCGATGGGCTTGATATCGCGCAGGGCGTAATGAAGGGTGGACTCGGAAATGCCCTGCCCCCTGGCCTCTTGCCTGACCCCTTCGAGCCATTTATCGAATGGCCCCAGAGTGCCGATAGTCGTTTCTATAACCGGCGCGTCGGCTGCCGTCTGCGCCGTGGCTTCGGCAAATGAAGTTAGGAAAAAAGCGGCGGCGAACCAGTGCAGGGGAAGGAACTTGAGGCCCAGCGAGAGATAGACCCCGGTGCCAAGCAGAGCCACCAGCATCACCGGCCCCCAGATCAAGCCGCTCAAGTATTCAAGAATGACGGTCGGGTCTTCCATATCCCTCCGATCATATCCTCTTTGGCGGTGTCCCAAAATCGGTGAATTCAAGAACTGGTGAATTTACTTATGGGAGGCGATGGCCGACAATGACCGCTGTTTGGTTTCCCCCGGTATTTTACCCGGGTGTTTTCTATTGGCGAGAAGATGTTCATGCCGCACCAGTCCTTTGTTCCACTCTTGGCCTTGTTGGTACTGGCCTTGCCGCTTGCGGTGCGGGCCGAAGAGATCGTCACCACCACCGACGGCAGACAGCTTCTGCTGCGCGATGATGGAAGCTTTCAGTTCCTCACCGGGAAACAGCGGTGGATTCCCGTCAACCCCTATCTTTCCAACACCAACCCCTATCTCGGCGCCGCCACCCCCACTCGCTCTCCTTACGCGACGCCGGCGCCCCTTCCAGCTTCCGTCCCAAGCGCAAAAATTCCCGCTGCCCCTGGAGTCCCAGAAGCGCCACAAGCCAAGGCGGCCACTCCTGGGACGGAGGAAAAGCCCAAAGGGTTCATGGGCGTGCTCGACGACTGGATCGACGAGAAAAAGAGCAAGAAATCCCGCATCAGGAAATAACGGGCGTGTGGAGATATCCCAAATTCCTTCTCGGTCCCCTGACCCGCAACACCCCCTGCCTCGCCTCCTTTCTCAGGGTGGCGCGGGGTCTCGGTCCGGCCTTGAGGAAGCATACGGCCGCCGATACTTCCCGCCGCGACTACGAAAACGCCGGCGCGGACATGTCCGCCGCGCCGCCGCCGGTTACCGATATGGCCAGCGCGTTTTTTCTCCGCGTTCTTCTCGAAGGGAACTATGAAACGGCCATCGAAATCGGGGCTTCCACGGGCGCTAGGATCACCACCCTGAAAAGACTGCTCGGGCCCGTGAACGCCTACGGCCTGGATATTATGAAAAATTATCAAACCCCGTTCGAAATGGAGGGGGTGTGTTTTGAAAAGTTTGACCCTTGCTTCTTCGCCTCTCCCCGCCCCGCCTCGCTGGTGGTGTCCAGGGGCACGTTGTGCTGTTTTACTCCCGATGAACTGGTGGCCTTCCTGACGGTTCTCCGCAAGGGATCTTACGATCTGGCCTTTTACGAGCCCATGGGCTATTTCCCCGCCGAGTCGGCCATCTCTCGAAGCCGGGAAAGCTTTTATCATCCCTATCCCGAACTTCTGCAAGATGCGGGATTCCGGCTGGCAAATGACGACTGGAACCGCTCCGTGGCCTTTTCCTTCAATGTGAGCATGATGGAATCTTGGTTCCCCGGCTACGCGGTCTGCCCAAAGTCATGAACACGCCATGAACCGAGCCAACCTCCTCACCCTCCTTATCAGCCTGCTTCTGGTCGTCGCCGTGACCGAGGTGGCCCTGAGGGTAGCCGGTATTTCGTACCCCGAGTTCAATCGTCTCGATGCCCGTCTCGGCTGGGCACCGCGAGCCGGGGNGGAGGGCATCTACGCCTTTGAGGGACGCACTTATTTGAAGATAAACGCCCAAGGCTTCCGCGACACGGACCACGAAACGGCCAAGCCCGAAGGCGTGTTGCGGGTGGCGGTTCTGGGCGATTCCTTCACCGAGGCGCGCGAGGTGGCGCTCCCGGACACCTACTGGAAGGTGATGGAACGGGAATTCTCCGCCTGCCTCGCAGCCTCGGGACGCCGCGCGGAGGTACTGGGGTTCGCCGTCAACGGCTACGGCACCGCCCAGCAGTTGATGGTGCTCGAAGATAGCGTCTGGCGCTATGAGCCGGATCTGGTGGTGCTCGCCTTCTTCACCGGCAACGACCTGTGGAACAACAGTTTCGAGCTCGAGGGCCATTCCGACCGTCCCTATATGGTGCTGCGCGACGGCCGGCTTGTTCCAGATCCGCGCAGTGAAAAGGGTTTGCGCTTTGCGCTCAAAAAGATCTGGAGCGACATCAAGCACGGCCTCTTCAATGCCCTGCGCACGGTTCAGCTCGGCCGCCAAGCCTATAAGCGCGTGCGCACATGGGCCGAGCACCGTGATACGCCCGTCTTAGAACAGCTCATNGCGGGCTTGAACGGTGCCCTCTACCACGTCCCACAAGACGCCACCTGGCGCGAAACCTGGGACATTACCGAGGCCCTGATCAGGGCTATGAGGGATACCGTTTCTGGCCACGGCGGCGATTTTTGGCTCGTTACCTTATCTAACCCGGTTCAGGTCCATCCCAACAGGGCATTGCGCGCCCGGATCGCAGCCGAGCTTGGCGTAGCCGATCTCACCTATCCTGACCGCCATCTGGCTAGCTTTGCGAAAGCCGAGGGCATCTCCGTGGTCACACTGGTGAACCCCTTACGCGCTTACGCAGAGGCCCATAACAGCGGCCTTCACGGCAGTGGTGACTTTGCCGGCGGCCACTGGAACAGCCAAGGCCACAAGGTGACTGGGGATTTGCTTACACGACGTCTTTGTGCCGCCTACGGTTCCTGATTCCCTTCCTTTCCAACGTGACGTGATACTCAGCGGTTTTTGAAGGTCGTAAAAAGGAAGAAAATTCTTTATATCGTGGACGTCGGATGGGTGCCCGAGTGGTTGAAGGGACCGGTCTTGAAAACCGGCAGGCGTTCACGCGTCTCGTGGGTTCGAATCCCACCCCATCCGCCAA
>NZAO01000065.1 GCA_002686135.1 Rhodospirillaceae bacterium | reverse complement strand
TGGCCCTTCTTAAGCATCGAAATCGAGGCCCCGTTCGCGGTAATGGGCGCGGTTCTCAGGCCAGTTCTCCCTTACCTTCACATGCAAAAAAAGATGCAGCTTATGCCCGAACATTTCTTCCAGATCGGCCCGCGCGGCCGAGCCAATGGCCTTGATGCGGCTGCCCCCCTTGCCCAAAACGATGGCCTTCTGGCTGTAGCGGCGCACATAGACGGTCTGTTCCACCCGCACCTCGCCGTTATCCTGTTCGCTCCAGCTGTCGGTCTCCACGTCGATGGCGTAGGGGAGCTCTTGGTGAAGCTGGAGAAAGGCCTTCTCGCGGGTAACTTCGGCGGCCATCAGCCGCTGCGGCATATCGGTGAGCTGGTCCTCGGGAAACAGCCACGGACCGGCGGGCAGGCGCGCGCGGATGGCCTCCAACAGGGTGTCCACGCCATCGCCGCCCAGCGCCGAAATCATGAAGGTTTCTTCAAATGCGCCTTCCTTGTTGAACCTTTCGCTGAGCTGCAACAGGGTTTTCCGTCGCACCAGCTCGATCTTGTTGAGCGCCAGCAGGGCGCGCCTTCCGGCCTTAGCCAGCCCCGCTACGATGCGCCCGCTATCGGCGTCGAGGCCGCGCTTGGCGTCGGCCAACACTACCACCACGTCGGCGTCCGCCGCCCCGCCCCAGGCCGCGGCCACCATGGCCCGGTCGAGACGCTTTTGAGGCGTAAAGATGCCCGGCGTATCTACATAGACGATCTGGTCTCCGCTGGTCACCGCGATGCCCAGCACACGGTTGCGGGTGGTCTGGACTTTGGGCGTGACGATGGAGACCTTGGCCCCCACCAGCCTGTTGAGCAGCGTGGATTTGCCCACATTGGGAGCGCCCAGCAACGCCACGTAGCCACAGCGGATTTCGCCATCGNGTTCGGTNCNGATGGCGCTTTCTTCATCCGCCATCGCTCTCNTCCTNNGCTTCCGCCCTGATCCGTTCCAGCAGNGTCGCGGCCGCGACCTGTTCGGCGTTGCGTTTCGAAGCCCCCTCGCCCAGCGCCGGGTCAAGCCCCGCCACGTTCACCTCCACCGTGAAGACCGGCTTGTGGTCCGGCCCCGCGCAGTCAAGAACGCCATAGGCGGGCAATCCCTTTCCTGCGCCCAGGGCCCATTCCTGAAGCAGTGTTTTGGCGTCCTTGGGCGGAGCCTTGACCGCGAGCATGGGTTCGGTCCAGTGTTCGGCGATGAATTTCCCCGCCGCCTCCAGCCCGCCATCGAGGAAGAGCGCCGCGATCACCGCCTCCAGGGCATCGCCGAGAATGGCCGGATTGTCACGGCCGCCGCTCTCCTCCTCGCCTCGTGACAGTTTTAAAAAACGCCCCAGGNCGATCTTGGCGGCAATTTCGGCGAGGGTCTCNCGACGCACAAGTGCCACGTGGCGGAAGGCCAGATCACCCTCCAGGGCCTTAGCAAAACGAGCCATGAGAAGATTCGCCACCACCAGCGACAACACCCGGTCACCCAGAAACTCCAGCCGTTCGTAGTNATCACCGCCGTTATNGCCGNCATTTCCACCGCTGAAACTGGCATGGGTCATCGCCACGTCCAGCAGGTCNGGATCGGCGAAACGGTATCCGATGATGTCTTCGAGTTCTGAAAGAACGGGGTCGGCAGCCATCGGCGACACTTCCCAGATTAGATAATCCAGCTCAGGTAATTTCCTGGAACAGCCTGCTGTAACGAACGGCGAACANCCATTTCCAGAACTGCCAGACTTTCGCACTTCCGTCCTGGGAAAAAAACAGTCTTTCGGCGCGGCCCACCAGATTGACCTCGGGAACGAACCCGACTCCGGTGAGAACGCGGCTGTCCAGGGAATTGTCACGGTTGTCCCCCATGGCGAAATAATGGCCTTCGGGGACCAGGTATTCGTCCGTATTGTCAAGGATCATCTCATCTGAAATCTCGATTATCCTGTGGCTGCGCCCACCCGGCAGGGTCTCGAGATAAAGTAACGTGCTCACGAAATCTCCCCGCTTGTTGCGGATCATGTATTCGCCGATGAGCTTTCGTTCCACCACCTCGCCATTGATATGGAGGTGCCCCTCCGTGATTTGGATACGATCGCCGGGCAGGCCGATGATGCGTTTGATATAGTCGGTATCGTTGTCGCGCGGCAATTTGAACACGGCCACGTCGCCGCGCTCGGGCGGAGTAAAGAATATGCGCCCCGGGATNAGCGGCAAGCCGAAGGGAAGGGANTAGCGGCTGTAGCCGTAAGAGAGTTTGGAGACAAACAGGTAATCCCCCACCAGCAGGGTCGGCACCATGGAACTGGAGGGAATGTTGAAAGGCTCGTAGGCGAAGGCACGGAAGACGATGGAAAGAAGAATGGCGTAGAAGATGATCCGGACCGTTTCCAAAAACCCCCCTTCTTTCTCGTCCCGCATAAAGAAACCCATTTAATTATATGTTTTATAAAGATTTTTACCTTAAACCAAGAGCCTAAATTCGTGGTGATGTAGCCACTTCCACGCGGACTCTGTCAAGCCGTTTTCTCGGGGCAGCCCTCAGCTGGCGTTCTCCCTGTTGCCGGGCATATTCTTGGGTNCCGCAGAGATGATAACGATAGCCTCGGCCAGTGGGGATTCATCGCTGATGGTGAGTTCGATCATNGCCTCCATGCCCGGCGGCGTCATGCTTTCCAAACGCTGCGCCGCGCCCCCGGTCAAGGCCATTCCCGGCTTGCCNGAGTCAAGGTTGATCACGCCGAGATCGCGCCAGAACACCCCCTGCCGGAACCCCGTGCCCAGNGCCTTGGCGCAGGCCTCCTTGGCGGCGAAGCGCTTGGCATAGCTGGCGGCGCGGTTCTTGCGCCGCTCCGACTTCTCGCGCTCGACCCTGGTGAAGACCCGTTCCAAGAAACGCGCGCCGAAACGTACCAGCGTGCGTTCGATGCGCCGGATATCAACCAGATCGCTGCCCAGGCCTAAAATCATGCCGCCATCCTCATGCGGAGGTCCTCATGGCTCGATTCCGGCGCGGGCCGCATCCATGCGCCGCCGCATCTCAGTGATGGTGCTCTCAAGCCCGGTGAACACAGCCTCGCCAACCAGGAAATGGCCGATATTGAGTTCCACTACATTGGGGATAGCCGCCACCGGCGCTACCGTCTCGAAGCAAAGACCGTGCCCGGCATGGCATTCCAGCCCCAGCTCAGCGGCCACTGCCGCGGCCTCGACGATGCGTCGCAATTCCCCTTCTCTTTGGTCATCCGCGGCAACGCAATAGGCCCCGGTGTGCAGTTCCACCACCGGTGCGCCCATCTGGCGGGCAGTGCGTAGCTGGCCGGGGTCGGGATCGATGAACAGGGAGACCCGGATTCCCGCTTCAACCAAGGTGGCGATGCGCGGAGCCAGATGGGCCACATGACTGCTAGCGTCGAGGCCCCCCTCGGTGGTTAACTCCTCGCGCTTTTCCGGAACCAGACAACAGGCATGGGGGAGATGGGTAAGGGCGATAGCCACCATCTCGTCGGTGGCCGCCATTTCAAGATTAAGGGGCAGGGAAATTTCCTGTTTGAGACGGGCTATATCGCCGTCGCGGATATGGCGGCGGTCCTCGCGGAGATGGGCGGTAATGCCGTCGGCCCCGGCCCCGGCCGCCATCCGCGCCGCCCGCAATGGGGAAGGATGAACGCCGCCCCGGGCATTACGCAGGGTCGCCACATGATCGATATTGACACCGAGACGCAGTTTCCGATCTTGGGTGGCGGTCATGGCTNGGAGTCCTGGCGGCTCTTTTCGATTTTATGGAGGCGATGGGCCTGGTAACCCGCCACCGCGCGGCGCAGGGGAAAGAAGAACAGCACCCAGACTAGCCCGGCCACGGGAACGCCCGCGATCATCATGGGCAGGAACACCTCCCAGAAGTTATCGAAAATGTTGGTCATGGAGAGTTCCAGCACCGGCGTGTCCGTTATCTCCCGGCCCAGCACCCAGGAGCCGATATTGTAGATGCCGGCCCAGATAAAGGGAAAAGTCCAGGGATTCCCCACCGCGGTGCCGATGGCCGAGGTCAGGATATTGGCGCGGATGATCCAGGCCATCAGCGCCGCCATTACAAAATGAAACCCCACGAAGGGCGTGAACGACATAGCCGCGCCGCAGGCGAACCCGGCGGCGATGCTGTAGGGCGTGTCAGGCATTCTCTTGACCCGGTGCGCCATATAGATGCTGACCCGGCGCCAGCCCGCGCGTGGCCACAGGAACTCCCGGAAATGATGGGCCACGTGACGTTTTTGCCGGCGCTGGAACATGGCGTATTCCTTCAGGCGGGACCCGCGGCCCGCTTCGTCCCCGGCCACCGGACATTGGACCGCCGGACACCGGGGCGCGGCAGGGGTATCCCAAAGAGCCCACTCATCCGCGAGCGCGCTCCACCGAGTTGATGGCCGGGGTCGCCCGCAAGGCAGCGATAATATTGGCGAGATGCTTCACGTCTTTGACCTCGAGATCAACCATGATCTCGAAAAAATCCGAGGAACGGTTGGTGATCTTCAAATTGGTGATGTTACTCACATTTTTGCCGATGGTAGTGGAAAGGTTGCCCAAGCTTCCTGCCTCGTTCGCCAGGACCACGTAAATCCGGGCCATATGGGATTTTTCTGCGGCTCGCCCTTGATCCCAGGTCACGTCAAGCCAGCGCTCGCTTTCTTGGTCCAGCTTCTCTAACGTTTCGCAATCAATGGTATGAATGGCCACGCCCTTGCCCGAGGTGACGATACCGACGATACGATCTCCGGGAATGGGGTGGCAACAGCCGCCGAAATGCACCGCCATGCCCGGGGTCAGCCCCTTGATGGGGACTGCAAACCCCTTCTTCTTCCTCCGCATGCGCCGTCCGATGGCCTTGGTCAGCGAAACCACCTTGCCTTCGTCGTCGGCTAGGATCTGATGATCGGGATAGAGGTTGCGGATGACCTCCTGGGCGGTGTGGTCGCCATGGCCGACGGCGATATAGAGATCGTCCACCGTTTCATAGTTGAAATGTTTCAAAACCTTGCCCAGGGCCCGTTTGGTGCAGGGAAGGTCTTCTTTGTCGAAAGCTTTCTTCAGGATGTTGCGGCCGAGATCGAGAAACTCCTGGCGCTCTTTGGAATGGATGAAGCGGCGGATACAGGACTGGGCCTTGCCGGTGACGACGATACCTTCCCAGTCCGCCGACAGGCTGGGCTTCTTCGAACGCACGATTTCCACCTGGTCGCCGTTGGCCAGTTCCGTCTTCAGGGGCATCATCACGCCATTGATCCTGGCGCCGACGCAGGTGTTCCCCACCTCGGTATGCACCGCATAGGCGAAATCCAGTGGCGTGGCACCGCGCGGCAGGGCGATCAGTTCTCCCTTGGGAGTGAAACAGAAGACCTGGTCATGGAACATTTCGAGCTTGGTATGTTCCAGGAACTCCTCGGGCCCGGCCGCGTTTTCAAGAATGTCGAGAAGCTCCCGCAGCCAGCGGTACTGCCGTCCCTCGCGGCTCGGAATATCCTGTTTATAGCTCCAGTGGGCGGCGACGCCGAGCTCCGCCACCTCATCCATTTTCTTGGTGCGAATCTGAACCTCAATGCGCTGTTTCTTCGGGCCGATCAGGGTCGTGTGCAGGGAACGGTACTGGTTGGGCTTGGGCGTGCTGATATAATCCTTGAAGGTGCCGGGAACCACCGGATAAGCGCCGTGGAGAACGCCCAGGGCCTGATAGCACTCCTCGACCGTGTCCACCACCACGCGGAAGGCGATAATATCGGAGAGCTGTTCGAGCTCCATCGCCTTGCTCCGCATCTTACGCCAGATCGAATGGGGTTTCTTCTCGCGTCCGCTGATCCTGGCCTCGAGACCGGCCGCTTTCAGGGTCTTGCCAAGTTCGCGGATGATCTTCTTGACCATCCCGGCGCCTTCGTCGCGCAGGAAACTCAGGCGCGACAGGATAGACTGGCGGGCGTCTGGGTTGATCTCCTTAAAGGCGAGATCATAAAGCTCGTCGCGAATTTCATGCATGCCCATGCGCTCAGCCAGCGGCGCGAAGATATCCATGGTCTCGTTGGCGATATGCAGGCGTTTTTCCGGGTCCTTAATATGGTCCAGGGTGCGCATGTTATGAAGGCGGTCGGCCAGCTTCACTAACAGAACCCGGATATCGTCGGACATGGCGAGAACCAGCTTGCGGAAATTTTCCGCCTGCTTGGTGTGATCGGACTGAAGCTCGATCTGGGTGAGCTTGGTGACGCCGTTCACGAGACGGGCGATTTCATTACCGAATATCTTTTTGATATCGTCCTGGGTGTTGACCGTGTCTTCCACCACGTCGTGGAGCAGCGCGGTAATGATGGAGGCGGTATCCATCTTCATCTCGGCGAGAATGCCGGCCACCTCTATGGGATGGGAATAATAGGGATCACCGGAGGCGCGAAGCTGGGTACCATGGGCCTTCATGGCGAACACATAAGCGCGGTCGATGGCTTCCTCGTCCACGTTGGGATCGTAGGCCTTGACGCGTTCTATCAGTTCAAACTGACGGACCATCCCGTCCTACCTCCGCATAGCCGCGACACACCCTCCCTAATATAGGCAGACAGTAGCAGACAGTATTAAGCGTAGCACGCTTCAGGAAAGGGGGAGAGGGTTAAGAAACAACACAGAGTCACGGAGACACAGAGGTAGAAAAAAGGAGAAATTAAAATCACCAAGAAAATTAATTCTTCTCTAAGCCTCTGCGTCTCTGTGGTTCACTTGTTCCCGTGGTTCAACTTCTTTTTCACACCGTCGGATAAACAGATATCAGATCTCGCTCAGGACTCGTCTTTTGCTTCCTCCGGCGCATCACCATCTATCGCCTCAGCCTTATCCTTTTCGCTCTCTTCGTGAACGGTGAGCACGTCTTCGGCGACTTCGGCATCTTCCTGGGCCACGTCGCCTGCGGTCTCTGCGGCCCCAACAGCCTCCGTGGCTCCCGCTTCCTCTGAAGTTTCCCCTTCCGAAGCTTCATCCGAAACTTCCGGAAGACTGAGTTCTACGGCCTCTTCCTCGGGTTCTTCCGATTCGACGAATTTCTGGAGAGTCTGGATGATAGTTTCCTCCAGCCCTTCCAGGGGAACCGTCTCGTCGGCAATTTCACGCAGAGCCACCACCGGATTCTTGTCCCTGTCGCGCTCCAGGGTCAACTCGGCTCCGGCGGAAATATCGCGCGCGCGGCGCGCCGCCATCATGACAAGATCAAAGCGGTTGGGAATTTTGGTAATGCAGTCTTCAATGGTTACGCGTGCCATAAATGTCTCCGAAGTGGGCTCATGCGTTGTTTTTTCACTATTTGTTCCGAAACTGTATTTACCGGGAATATATGTACCGGTGGCCCACTAGGCAAGACCATTGGCGGCTTCGCCCGTCATTATGCCGGAGCCTATGTTGAAGCTCACGTTACAGGGCGGATTTCCTGGTCTCCGGCTAAGGCCGACACCAGCTCGCCGATGGACGTCTTCAAGACCGGATGAACCCAGTCCGGCGCCAGCTCCTGCATGGGCAACAGAACGAACGCCCGCTGGTGCAGCCGGGGATGGGGCACCACTGCCCCCTGCCTGTCTTCGATCACGAGTTCGTCATAGGCGATAAGGTCGAGATCGAGGATACGCGCCTCGTTGCGCGCCCGCCGCACGCGGCCGAAGGCGTATTCCACATCATGAAGCAAATCCAGTAACGCCTGCGGTGACAAGTCGGTGACCACCGTGACCACGCCGTTGACGAACCAGGGCTGGTCGGAGACCGGCACCGGCGCGCTTTCGTACCAGCGCCCACGCCCGGTAACGGCGAGTCCTCTTTCCTCGAGAATCCCGACCGCCCCCTCGCAATTAGCCTGGGGCGCGCCGTACATGTCGCTGGGCAGGTTGGAGCCGATGCCGATGAAAATCACAGTCGCGGTTCCCGATAAGGTGTCCAAATAATTTTAGGATAAGTCCTTGCGGCGCCACATTTCTGCACCCACTTAACATTCATTAGGCATAAAGGGGAATGGCCGGCATTTATAGAATCGCCCACGGCCCCGCAAACCCCTAATTTTTCAAAGGCGCGCCTGGGTTTCCTTATTTTTTCGGGCACGTGGTATTTTTATCAAGGATAGACCTCATGTATTTTTATTCCAAAGAACGAATCGCTCTTTTCATAGACGGCTCAAACCTCTACGCGGCAGCAAAATCCGTAGGCTTCGACATCGACTACAAACGCCTGCTCGAATTCTTCAGTGGGCAAAGCAATTTCATCCGCGCCTATTACTACACCGCGCTAATCGACGACCAGGAATACTCACCGATCCGGCCGTTAGTGGACTGGCTCGATTACAATGGCTACACCATGATCACCAAGCCCACCAAGGAATTCACTGATTCTACCGGACGCCGCAAGATCAAGGGTAATATGGATATCGAAATTGCCATCGACATGATGGAGATGGCCGACAAGCTCGACCATATGGTCCTGTTTTCGGGTGACGGCGACTTCCGCCGCCTGGTGGAGGCGGTCCAGAACAAGGGTGCCCGCGTCACCGTCACCAGCACGGTAAAGTCCTCGCCGCCCATGTGCGCCGATGAACTGCGCCGCCAGTCCGACCAGTTTGTGGACATCGTCGACCTGAAAGACCATATCGGCCGAGATCACGGCAGCGAGGACATACCCCTTCCAGAAGACTTCGACGAGGGTCTGGAGGAAGAGGGTATGGAGGAAGACGAACTGGTGACATCGACCTAAGGCCGGGCCCGCCCTCATGACAGATTCTCCCTCCAGCAAGGCTCCGGAATCAATTCCAGAGCCCGACTGCCCTCTATGTCCCCGGCTCGCAGAATTCCGGCTCGCCAACCGCAAAGTCCATCCCGGATGGCATAACGCCCCGGTGGCCTCCTTCGGCGGCATCCACGCCCGCCTGCTGGTGGTGGGGCTGGCACCGGGGCTGAAAGGCGCCAACCGTACCGGGCGGCCCTTTAGCGGCGACTTCGCCGGCAATCTCTTGTATGGCGGTCTGGGCAAATTCGGATTTTCGGAAGGGCGTTACGCGGCGCGGGCCGATGACGGGCTGCACTTGCATGACTGCCGCATCACCAACGCCGTGCGCTGCGTGCCCCCGGAAAACAGGCCTACCGGCTCTGAGGCCGCCGCCTGCCGGCGGTTTCTCAGTTCTGAGATTGCCGCTATGCCCAACCTGCGCGTGCTGCTAGCCTTAGGTAAAGTGGCCCATGATGCGGTGCTGTGCAGCTTCGCCCTCAAGCTCAAAGACCACCCCTTCGCCCATGGTGCGCTCCACCACCTGCCGGGGCCTTCGGGCGGTCTGGTGCTGGCCGACAGCTACCACTGCTCGCGCTACAACACCCAGACCCACCGCTTGACCGAAGCCATGTTCTTCAATGTGTTGACGGAGATCAGGGAGATATTGGAGGGGGGAGGGCTAGGGCACACCAGCCTTGAAACGAGCCAGAGTACGTCGACCCTGAAAAAGAGGGGAATTTTAGAGGGGGAATAGGGTGTGCTCATGAACACGGAGTATGAGAAACTCCGGGAAGAGATTGTTGAGCCACGGAGGTGCAGAGGCTCAGAAAAGAAAGAATAATTTTTCTCTGTGACCTCCTCTGTGTCTCCGTGCCTCTGTGGTTACCTTACTCCCGCTTGAACCACCTCAGAAGCCTACCCCTTGTCGCGGAGTAGGCGGGCCTTGTCTCGTTTCCAGTCCTTCTCCCTAGAGGCCGCACGCTTGTCGTGCTTTTTCTTTCCCCTGGCGATACCCAAATTAACCTTAGCGATGCCACGCTCGTTGAAATACAGCGAGAGCGGCACCAAGGTTATGCCCTCGCGGGTTATGGCCCCTATCAGCCTGTCCACCTGGCGCCGGTGCAGCAACAGCTGGCGCGGCCGCTTGGGGTTATGGTTATGCTTTCCCGCGGGGTTGTATGGGGGGATATGGGCATTGATGAGAAAGATATTGCCGCCCTTCTCGGCACCATAAGATTCGCCTATGGAGACGCGCCCGGCGCGCAGCGACTTGACCTCCGAGCCGGTGAGCATGATGCCGGCCTCGAGATGATCCTCGATAAGATAATTGTGCCGCGCCTTGCGGTTTTTGGCGACGACGCGGTACCCCGTCTCAGCCTCCTTGGCCATGGAAACCCGCCCTCCGCCTTAAGGCAACAGGCCCGCCGAGACCAGAGCCGCGCGAACTATCTGCTTGGACTCCTCGGCGATTTCGCACAGGGGCAGGCGCATCTCGTCGGAACACAGGCCCATCAAGGCGGCAGCGTATTTCACCGGTCCCGGGCTCGATTCACAGAACAGGGCGTCATGGACCGGCATCAAGCGCTCCTCGATCCCATTCACCGTTTCCTGATCACCCTTCATCCAGGCCTCGTGCAACTCGGCGCAGGCGCGCGGCGCGATGTTGGCCGTCACCGAAATACAGCCTACCCCGCCTGCTTCGAGGAAGGGAACCACAGTGGCATCCTCACCCGAAAGCTGGATGAACTCCCCGCCGATGGCGTCACGGGTCTGCCGCGGCCGGTCGAGATCGGCAGTGGCGTCCTTAACACCGACGATGTAGGGCAGCTGGGCCAGCCGCGCCATAGTCTCCACTGATATATCGACCACGCTGCGGCCGGGAATGTTATAGATGAATAGGGGCAGCTCGCAGGCGTCATGGACCGCCTTGAAATGGGCATAGAGCCCGGCCTGAGTCGGCTTGTTGTAATAGGGCGTCACCACCAGAGTGGCGTCGGCTCCGGCCTCCGCCGCATGGCGTACCAGCGCGATGGCCTCGTCGGTGGCGTTGGAGCCGGCCCCGGCGATGACCGGCACCCGGCCCTTGACGGTGTTGATGCATATCTCCGTTACGGCCATGTGTTCGGCATGGGTCAGGGTCGGCGACTCGCCGGTGGTGCCACAGGGCACCACGGCGTGCGTGCCTTCCGCCAGCTGTCTCTCGACCAGCGCCCTGAACGCCTTCTCGTCCACCTTGCCGTCGGTGAACGGGGTAATCAGGGCGGTCATGGAGCCCTTGAACATAAGCCTTA
>NZAO01000064.1 GCA_002686135.1 Rhodospirillaceae bacterium | reverse complement strand
CTCCCATGCTCAACAGAAAAGGCAAAAATCGAAAGGTTTTCATTTTCTCGAATCTCCTGATTAAAACGGGGCCCTACAAGGCATCCGAATTGGTTTCACCGGTGCGGATGCGGACCGCGCTGGCGACATCAAGCACGAAAATCTTGCCGTCGCCGATCTTGCCTGTGCCGGCGGTTTTCTGGATCGACTCAACGGTCTGATCCACCTGATCGTCGTTGACGACGACCTCGATCTTGACCTTGGGCAGGAAGCTCACCGAATATTCGGCGCCGCGATAGATTTCAGTCTGTCCCTTTTGGCGGCCAAATCCCTTGACCTCGCTGACGGTGAGGCCCTGAATACCGAAGTCGGTCAGCACCTCCCTCACTTCGTCGAGCTTAAAAGGCTTTATGATGGCCATGACGAGTTTCATGGTGTCATTCCTCTGTTCGAGTGGCGATGTTCGCAAAGGGCGATGGGGTAATCATGAGTCGAGGCGCCCCGGCGAAGCGATACGTGACATGCTTATTCTCAAGAACCATGCCAACTTTTTTGAAAAAAATTATTCGTTTTGTTTCATATAGTTAAAGAGTATTTTTGGAAATTTTACCAGAATTTGAAACATGGAAGTGATTATAATTTAGGCATACGTGCAAAAATGATTAAAAAATATGCATTTCTTATGTTTATTGAGGGCTTGTCATGGGACAAGGGTGGTTTTCTACCCATAAATAGGTAACAGGAAAGATCGTTAGCTCTGGACAGAGACCGTCTCCCAAACGAAGCTTGTTTCATGGGAAGACAGGACGGAACCAAAGCCGGGATCAAACACGGCGACACGGAAAGCGTGGACCTTCTTATTGTGGGGGGCGGTTTTTCCGGCCTCGCCCTGGCCATCGCCGTGGAAGGTTCCGGACTCACGGCCGCCGTGGTCGACCGCGCCGCGCCACGGGACGTTCTGGGTGCCGATTTCGATGGCCGCACCTGCGCCTTTGCCGATGCCTCGGTGCGCATTCTCGAAGCCCTTGAGGTGTGGCCGGACATGGTCGCCGCCGCCGCGCCCATCAATGACATCCGGGTTTGCGACGGCCATTCCCCGCTTTTCCTCCATTACGATCACCGCGAGGTGGGCGACCGGCCTTTCGGCCATGTGGTGGAAAACCTCGTCACCCGGCAGGCCCTGTACCGGCGGCTTGAAAAATGCAGTCATGCGACGCTTGAAGCGCCCGCGGAGGTGGAGTCCCTGCAATTCGCGGATGATGGCGTGACGGCTCGGCTCAGCGACGGCCGCTGCCTGCACACCGCCCTGGTGGTGGCCGCCGACGGTCGCCGTTCACAAACCCGCCAAAGCGCCGGAATCCGCGTCAGCGAAAGTGCCTACCACCAGACCAGCATCGTCTGCTCCATCGCCCACGAACACCCTCATAAAGGCGTCGCAATCGAATGTTTTTATCCCGCTGGCCCCTTCGCCGTCCTGCCCATGGTGGACGATGCTTCCGGCGGCGCCTCCTGGCCCCACCGCTCCTCCATCGTCTGGTCGGAGGGATCACAGCTGGCGCCACGGCTGTTGGCGCTCGACGATGCGGAATTCACGGCGGAGCTGCGGCGCCGTCTCGGCGACACCCTGGGGGATCTCGAAGTGACCGGAGGCCGCTGGTCCTATCCCCTGGGCCTGTTACGCGCCGAAAGCCTCACCGCAACAAGGCTGGCCCTGGTGGGCGACGCCGCCCACGGCATGCACCCCATCGCCGGACAGGGCCTCAATCTCGGGCTGCGCGACGTGGCTGCCCTGGCCGAGGTCATCGTCGAGGCTAGGGACCAGGGACGCGATATCGGCGGCGGGGAGGTTCTCGAACGCTATGCGCGCTGGCGCCGCTTCGACGTCATGATCCTGATCGCCGTCACCGACGGCCTCACCCGCCTGTTTTCCAACGATGTGGCGCCGCTGCGTCTGCTCCGCGACGCAGGCCTTGCCGCCGTCAACGGGGTGCCGCCGTTGAAACGGTTCTTCATGCACCACGCCATGGGGATGGTGGGGGACCTGCCCCGATTGATGCGGGGCCAGGCGCTGTGAGTCAGGAATCGCGGTTGGCGCTGGTTTGTTCGAGCCTTTCAAGATAGGCGCGCCACAAGGTGTCCTGGTTTTCACCCAGTTCGCAAAGATAGTCCCAGCTGTAAATCCCGCTGTCGTGAAGATCGTCGAAAACGATCTTGATGGCGTAATTGCCCACCGGCTCCACCTTCATGATCCCCACATGGCGGCGTCCAGTGACGAGCGTTTCCTGGCCCGGCTTGTGGCCCTTGACTTCCGCCGAGGGGCTTTCCACGCGTAGAAACTCGGCGGAAAAAGTGAACCTCCTGCCGTCGTCGAAATCCACTTCCAGGACCTTCTCCGACGTCTTCAGGCGGATTTCCACGGGTCCCGGCCGTGGCTTGTGGTCATTCATGTGCCTCTCATTCGCTTTTCGGGGCGGGCCCGGCCTTGTCATCGAGGGGGCGGGCCTCGTCCACCAGCATGATGGGAATGCCATCGCGGATGGGATAGGCAAGCCGCGCCTGCTCGCTGACCAATTCCTGGGCTTCCCTGTCATAGCGCAGCGGACCCTTGGTCAGGGGGCAGACGAGAATCTCCAGCAATTTGGGGTCGACGGTGGATTTTTTTACCGATGCTTGTTCACTCATGATGATGTCTCCGGTCGTCTAGGGGCTTCCTCTTCAAATGGGGGTTCTTGGATGATTTTTAGGCGGTTTATTGATAGGGGATGCCTTCGCTCCTGTCTTCCAGCAACGCCATCTCAATAAGCGATATCAGGACATTAGACCGTTCGGCTAGGCTGGGGGCTTCGAGCAGGGCCTGCTCCCCATTGGATGGTATGCGGCCATGAAACGGCATCATGTAAAAATAAGCGTCGACAGTGAACGCCGCCCCGCCACGGTCAAGGGGTGGGNATGGTCCANGGCCTCNAAAAATTTNAAAAGCTGCAACCGCGCCGCCTGCTCGTTCCATNCCNTGTCGCGGCGGATGATCTCAAGAAGCGATTCAATGGCGGCTTCCTGTTGCCCGCCGACGAACTGGGCCATTGCAAGGTCGAAACGCAGCTGGTGGTCGCCGGGGTTCTGTGCGGATTCTTTCTCAAGCCGGGGAAGATCNCCCGCCGACTGTTTGCCCTGTTCGGCNAGTTCCAGCGCCGTGCGCGCCGCCATGACGGANGATGCGGAAGCNACCTTTTCTTCCAGGGAATCGAGAAGATCGCGNGCGCGTTCATAGTCTCCCGTGGCCACGTAACATCGCACNGACCCGGCCACCGCATCGGCGTTGTCGGATTGCGTGGCGAGGATGCGGCTGTAAAGCTCNANCGCCGTGGCTGGGTCGCNTTCCTCCAGCGCCNNCTTGGCCTGATCCAGGGCCTGGGCCAGGGATTCCCCGCCCTCGCCCTTGNCGGCCTGTTTCAACNAACGGTCGAAGAAGGCCTTGAGTTCACTTTCCGACACCACGCCGGTAAACCCGTCCACCGGCCGCCCCTGGGAAAAAACGTATACAGAGGGAACCGACTGAATGCGAAGCTGCTGCGAGAGGGCGGGACTTTCGTCCACATTGACTTTAACCAGCCGCACCGCCCCCTTGGCCTGGGCCGTGAATTTTTCCAACAGCGGGGTCAGCTGCTTGCAGGGTTCGCACCAGGGCGCCCAGAAATCGACGATAACGGGGGTTTCCGCCGAGGCCTCGATGACGTCGGCGACGAAGGTGGCTTCCGAAGCATCCTTCANGAGCGGGCCGGGTTCACCGCCGCCGTTTCCGGAAGAANGGTCNTTAAGGGTAGGTTCCATGACGTTGTCCCGGTTGGGGCTCTTTCCGGGNAATTCCTATCTGCCATTAGAAAAAGAATACTATNCCCTGCCGGGGNCCGTCCGGCATTGGGGCGATCTATGGTCATNATATCCCACCGCGCCGCGCAAGGTCCATCTGGACAACGTGCGATGCTTGCAAACGAAGCGTCTTTGCGTATTATCTGCCCCCTCTTCATGCGGGTGTAGCTCAGGGGTAGAGCGTCACGTTGCCAACGTGAATGTCGTGAGTTCGAATCTCATCACCCGCTCCATTTTTTAAAGCCGCAACGTGAGCGGTCTCCTCGGCGGTTAGATGTTGTCAGTCGAAAGCGGAGGCGAAGGGCGGCGCGCACTGTTCTCCTGGTGCCTGTTCGACTGGGCTAATTCGGCCTTTCCCACGGTCATCACCACCTTCGTCTTCGCCACTTATTTCACCACCACCGTGGCCGAATCCACCATCACGGGTACCGCGGCCTGGGGCCACGCACAAAGCTTCGCCGCCCTCATCATCGCCCTTCTCGGCCCGGCCCTGGGCGCTATCGCCGACCGTGGTGGGCGGCGCAAACCCTGGCTTCTGGCTTTTACCGCCCTGTGCGTGGCGGCCTGTGTCGGTCTGTGGTTCACCCAGCCCGAGCGCGGCGATGTGATCTNGGCGCTGACCTTTGTGGTGCTGGGCACGGTGGGATTCGAAATCGGCATGGTCTTCTATAACGCTCTGCTGCCNGAAATCGCCGCGCCCGAACGTCTGGGGCGACTTTCGGGNTGGGGCTGGGGAATGGGCTATGCCGGGGGCCTGGCCTGTCTTTCCGTGGCCCTGGTGGGGTTCATCCAGACAGATGCGCCGTGGTTCGGGCTTGCGGCGGGAACCGCGGAGCCGGTGCAAGCGACCACGCTTCTGGTGGCGGCATGGGTCTCCCTGTTCGCGTTACCGCTGTTCCTGTGGACCCCGGACAAGCCCCGNGGCGAGCGCACCCTGGAGGCCTTGCGCAACGGTCTGGTGACACTGGTCAACACCATGTGCAATATCCGCCGATACGCCCAGACCGCGCGCTTTCTTCTCGCCCGCATGATCTATATCGACGGCCTCAATACCCTGTTCGCCTTCGGCGGCATTTACGCCGCCGGGACCTTCGGCATGGCCCTCGAGGAGGTGATCCTGTTCGGCATCGCCATNAATGTAACGGCCGGGATCGGTGCCGCCTGCTTCGCCTGGNTCGACGACNATATAGGGCCAAAACGNACCATCCTCATCGCTTTGGGGGGGCTGATCGGGTTCGGGGGGGCCTTGCTGCTGGCCTCGGGCAAAGTCTGGTTNTGGGCGCTTGCCCTGCCGCTGGGCTTGTTCGTGGGTCCGGCCCAGGCCGCCAGCCGTTCCTTCATGGCGCGTCTGGCNCCGCCCCATATGCGGGCCGAAATGTTCGGCCTGTTCGCCTTTTCNGGCAAGGNCACGGCCTTTCTGGGGCCCTTGTTCCTGGCCTGGGCGACGCTGGCCTTCGACAGCCAGCGCGCGGGCATGGCCACTATCATCGTCTTTCTGGCGGTTGGTTTNGTGCTGCTGCTGCCGTTGCGTGATCCGGGGCGGGAATAAAAGTAAGGAGGCCCGCTCTCAATGCCGGAAGTGGCGCACGCCGGTCAAGACCATGGCCAGCCCCTTTTCATCGGCGGCCGCGATTACCTCGTCGTCGCGCATAGACCCGCCGGGTTGGATAACAGCAGTGGCCCCGGCTTGCGCCGCCGATAACAGGCCGTCGGCGAAGGGGAAAAAGGCGTCCGAGGCGACCACGCAGCCTTCCGTTCGGCTCCCGGTCTCGCCCGCCGCCTTGGCCGCGTCGTCCGATTTGATGGCGGCGATGCGGGCCGAATCGACACGACTCATCTGGCCCGCGCCGACGCCCACCGTGGCGCCGTCCTTGACATAGACGATGGCGTTGGATTTCACATGCTTGCAGACGGCGAAGGCGAACAGCAAATCGGCAAGCTCGGCCTCGCTCGGTGCGCGCTTGGTGACGGTCTTGAGCATGTCTTCGGTAACGTGGCCGTTATCGCGCGACTGCAATAGATACCCCCCCGACAGCGCCCGCATGACCACGCCGGCCTCGCCCGGATCGGGCATGGCACCGGTTTCCAGAACCCGCACGTTCTTTTTCTCGGTGAGGACGACGCGCGCGCCGTTATCGATTTCGGGCGCAATCACCACCTCTACGAAAAGCTCGACGATGGCCGCCGCCGTCTCTTCGTCCAAGGGCCGGTTCAGCGCCACGATGCCACCAAAGGCCGAGACCGGATCGCATTTCAGGGCCTTGCCATAGGCCGCCAGCGGCGTGTCGGCCACGGCCACGCCACAAGGATTGGCGTGTTTGATGATGGCAATGGCGGGCTGTTCGAACTCGGCCACCAGCTCGAAAGCGGCATCGGTATCGTTGAGATTATTATAGGACAGCTCCTTGCCCTGAATCTGTGTCGCCGTGGCGACGCCGGGCCGGGTCGAGGCGGTGGTATAGAACGCCGCCTCCTGATGCGGGTTCTCGCCATAGCGCAGGGTTTGCCGCAGGACCCCGCTCAGGGTGTGACACGCGGGAAAGGTCTCGTCGCGCTGGTTGGCGAACCAGGCGGCGATAGCGGCGTCATAGGCGGCGGTGCGAGCATAGGCCTGGTGCGCCAGCCGCCGCCGCAATTCAAGAGAGGTGGCGCCATCGTTGTCGCGTATCTCGCTCATGACCATCTCGTAATCGCCGGGGTTCGTCACCACTGCCACGAAATCGTGATTCTTGGCCGCCGCCCGGATCATGCCGGGCCCGCCGATATCGATGTTTTCCACCGCTGTGGCGGCGTCGGCTCCCGAGGCTACCGTGGCCTCGAAGGGATAAAGATTGATCACCACCAGATCGATGGCGGCGATGCCGTGTTCTTCCATGGCCGCGAGATGGTCTTGCGCATCACGCCGGGCCAGGATGCCGCCGTGAATAAGGGGGTGGAGGGTCTTGACCCGGCCCCCCATAATTTCCGGGAAGCCGGTTTGTTCCGATACGTCGCGTACGGGAACGCCGACCTCGCGCAGGGCCTTGGCCGTGCCGCCGGTGGAAAGGATATCAACCCCGCCTTCGGTGAGAAATTTCCCCAATGCCTCGAGCCCCGTCTTGTCGGAGACGGAGATCAAGGCGCGGCTGACGGGAACCCTGGATGTCTCGGTCATGTGCTTTCTTGCCTTGTAACAGGGGGATGAAAGGGGTAGGTCATGACCGTGAAGCCTGGGCCGGCGGCAGGGAGGTTTCCGTTTCCACGGCGGGATGGTAATCGGGAACCAGATGGGCCAGCGTCGCCAGCGCCTTCTCCGTCTTGCCCGCGCGGGCTAGTTCCTCCAGCTTGTTCAGGGCGCGCAGTAATACCTCGTGGTCCACCGTGCGCGGCGTGGCGAGAAGGATGCTCTCGTATTTGGTAGGCACCGGGGGTTCGGAATCGTGGAACAGCTCCTCGAACAGTTTTTCCCCCGGTCGCACGCCGGTGAATTCGATCTGCACGTCCGTATCGGGTGTCATCCCGGCAAGACGGATAATCTGCCGGGCGAGGTCGAGAATGCGCACCGGTTCGCCCATATCAAGGACGAAGATACCGCCTTCCTCGAGAAGGCTGGTCTCGCGCCCGGCAAGGGCGGAGGCCTGAAGAACCAGCTCCACCGCCTCCCGCGTGGTCATGAAATAGCGCTTCATGTCGGGATGGGTCACGGTCAGGGGTCCGCCCGCGGCCAGCTGCTGCTGGAACAGGGGCACCACCGAACCAGTGGAGCCCAGCACGTTACCGAAACGCACCGTCACGAACTGCGTCGGCATGCGCTTGACACCGGTGCTCAGGTCCAGGGACTGGCAATAACTTTCCGCCAGCCGTTTACTGGCCCCCATGATGCTGGTGGGATTCACGGCCTTGTCGGTGGAGACCTGAACCATCATTTCCGCCTTGGCTTTGACGCAGGCGTTAGCCACGTTGCGCGAGCCAATGACATTGGTGAGAATGCCCTCACAGGGATTGGCCTCCACCATCGGCACGTGCTTGAGCGCGGCGGCGTGAAAGACCAGGGCTGAGGTCTCCACGGCCATAATCTCGTCCAGCCGTTTGCGGTCGCGCACGTCGCATATGACGGCGCTGCGGGGCAGGTCGGGATGGTTCGTGGCAATCTCAAGATCAATGCTGTAGAGCTGGAATTCGCTGTTGTCGAGCAAGGCGATCCGGGAGGGCCCCAAAGCGCAGATCTGGCGCGCCAGTTCGCTGCCGATGGTCCCGCCGGCACCGGTGACCAGTACCGGCTGGTCCTTGATCAGGGCCTTCATGGCGGGGCGGTCGAGAACTGTCTGCGGGCGTCCCAGAAGGTCCTCGATGGCCACCGGCTTGATTTCCAGATGTTCGCTCACCCCGCCCTTGAGGTCGCTGAGCCGGGGCAGGCGGGCCAGGGCCAGGCCGAGGGCGTCGGCTTGGTCGAGCAGTCTGCGCATCATCGCGCCATCGAGGTCGTCCTTGGTGACAATCAGCCGCTGCGGTGCCGGGCCGCTTTTCTTGAGCCGCGCCACCACCTCTTCCAGGTTGTCCATCAGGCCCACCACCGCCACGCCGTGGATCTCGCGGCCCAGCCGCGACGGTTTATCCGACAGCATACCCAGAACCCGATAAGGGGATTCCGTGTCGCGGGCGAGATCACGCAGGAACAGTTCCGCCGCGTCGCCCGCGCCCACTAGAAGCACCGGAATGTATGAATAGTCATCTCGGGCGAGCACGTTTTCGAAGCGCCGGTCCTTGAACACGCGATAGAGAAATCGCGGCCCGCCAAGCAGGGCCATGAGCACGAACCAGTTGATAAAAATGGCGCTTCGCGGCAGGCTCTCAAGCCGGGTCATCAGGAACATCAGCGGCAGGAAGATGAGGATAGAAAGGGTCACACCCCTGGTGATAGCCATCAGGTCATTCAATGATGCATAACGCCATATGCCTCGATACATGCCGCTAAAGGAAAAGACCAGAGCACACACCACGGCAAAGATAATGGTGCCGTTCCACAACAGCGATTGCGGGTAGTACTGGATCGACTCGCCCACCCGCAAATAAAGAGACAGGGGAAAGGACAGGGTCGCCATGAAGGTGTCATGGAGAAGGGCGGCGCGGGCGCGGTTGAAATGGAACAGTTGAAAAGCCATCCCCGGACCCTAAAACGGTGCAACGCAAAGCACAACCGGGCGCATTGCCACCGCGCGATGATTCCGCACATTCCGGGCCTGTGCTCTCTTCGGCGCCCTCGTCACCACCCTTTTCATCATGGTGCCGCTCCCAGACTTTTCAGCCGTGCCATGAGTCCCGCCACGATGAGCGCCGCCGCGGTGACGCATAGCATTGGCGCATCCGGGGAAAACCCCGAAACGGCGGCCGCGGCGAGAACCACCAGACCCAGATTTGCCACCCCAAGAAGGCGGCACACATCGCCATGGCTGGCGCCCGCCTGCACCGCGCGCTGATAAAAATGCTCAGCATGAGCCTGCCATACTTTCTCGCCGCGAAGCAGCCGCAGCCCCAGGGTCAATGTGGCGTCGGCGAGATAATAAAGCGGCAAAATCAGCGCTGGCGCCCAGTATCCCATGGCGGCCAGTCCCAGCAACAGCCAGCCCAGGAGGAACCCCAGCGGCACGCTGCCCACGTCGCCGATGAAAAGCTTCGCCGGGTCCCAGTTCCAGCAGAGAAAGCCACAGGCCGCCGCCGCCGCGCTCAGCCCGAATAGGGCCCAGTCCTGTGCACCGCTGGCGAACAAGGCCACCACAAAGACTCCGCCCCCCACCGAGGCGGCCTCGACGCCGGTAATACCATCAATGCCATCCATGAAATTGAAGAGGTTGAGGAACCATATCCAGATCAGAACCGCCACCACGTGATCGGCGGTAGCGGGAAGAAGCCCCTGAAAGACCAGCACCGAACCGCTTGGCCCCGCCGGAAGGGCGTCGAGACATATAATTGCAGCGGCGAACTGTAGAATAAGCCGGATCAAGGGCGTCAACCCCTTTAGGTCGTCGAGCCAGGAGATGACGGCCAGACCCAGGGCGCAGAAAAGCACCAGGACCATGGCGGGGAAGGGAACCGAAAGCGGATGCGGAAATATTCCCGGCGCGAGAAAGGCGATGCCCGCCCATACCGCAAGCAGCACCCCCACCACTGCGATGCCGCCGCCACGCGGGGTCGGCGCCACATGGCTGCTGCGTTTATTTGGATGATCAAGAACCTGGCGCCGCCGCAGAACATCCACCAGCGCCCCGCTGCCGGCGAAGGCGGCGGCGAAAACAACGGCGAAAATCGCCAGAGAGATAAATGGAAAGACGGTCCAGCTCATAAACTAGGGTTATACTCCCGATGGATGAAAGTGAAAAAGCGAAAGCGGCGAACGCCATGGACCCCACATCCGCTGCATGCTCCCACGAATTGACAAAAGACGGCAGGAAAGCTAGAGGGGATGGGCCTGTGGGATAGGGAACCGGGAGGTGGCGTTGAAAATCTGCGTTATCGGATTGGGCTATGTGGGGCTGCCGCTGGCCGTGGTTCTCGCGAGGCATTACCAGGTCACCGGATATGACGTGGATGGCGGGCGTTTTGCCGAACTCAGGGAGGGGTATGACAGTACCGGCGAAGTTTCTTCCTCCGACCTCGATTCCTGCGCTATGAAGCTCAGCGACGATCCCAACGATTTGGCGGGCTACGATATCTATATCGTCACCGTGCCTACCCCCGTGGATGCGACCAACGAACCCGATCTTTCGGCCCTGCGCACTGCTTGCGGGGTGGTGGGAAAGGCCATGGCCAAGGGCGCCATAGTGGTCTTCGAAAGCACGGTCTATCCGGGCGTCACCGAAGAGGTCTGCGGTGCCGAACTGGCTGCGGCGGCGGGCCTGAAATGCGGCAAGGATTTCTTCCTCGGCTATTCACCGGAACGGGTCAATCCCGGAGACAAGGAACACCGGGTGGACGCAATCGCTAAAATCGTCGCCGGCCAGACGCCGGAGGTTACGGCGATGCTGGAGAAAATCTACGGCAACGTCACTCGGGGCGGCGTCTTTACCGCCCGTGACATCAAAACTGCCGAGGCAGCCAAGGTTATCGAGAATGCTCAGCGCGACATCAACATCGCCTTCATCAACGAAGTCGCCCAGATTTTCCATAATCTCGGCCTTTCGGTCCAGGACGTGCTGGACGCGGCCACCACCAAATGGAATTTCCTGCCTTTCAGGCCGGGTCTCGTGGGCGGGCACTGTATCGGGGTGGATCCCTTCTATCTTGCCCATTGCGCGAAAGAGGTTGGACATCATCCTGAAATCATCCTCGCCGGACGCCGCATTAATGACGGCATGGGCGGCTTTATCGCCGAACGCATCGATGCCGCCCTGCGCTCTGAAGACAAAGATAAAGGCAAGACCGCGCGCATTCTGATGCTCGGCCTCACCTTCAAGGAGAATGTGCCCGATCTGCGCAATTCCAAGGTTATCGACGTGATCCGCCGTTTGTGCGAACTGGGCCATGAGGTGACAGTCCACGATCCCCTGGCCGACGCGGCGCAAGCCAAAGCGCTTTACGGTGTGGAGCTATACACCGAGGAGGACGTTTNCAAGGCCGGGGGNAACGGTGCCTTCGACTGTGTGGTGGGGGCNGTGGCCCANGACCTCTATGGCCGCCTTAGCGCCGAGANCTTCGCGCAAATGGTGGCCCCTGGCGGGCTGGTGGCCGACATCAAGGGGCTGTGGCGCCATATTGACCTGCCNGGAGGGGTGCGGCGCTGGGACCTGTAGTTCCGGCTTCGTAACGACCTGGTTTTTTCAACCGGGCTCTCTCAGGGAAACCCTTTTCCTCCGATCCGTTTTTTCCCGGTCTGTGACGGGTTTTCCTACGTGTCGTCAATCCTTGAGAGAGCCCATTTGACGNCGGNTTCGGCGCCGTCATCGCCGTCCGCNATCTGGGCGCTGATGGTGATCTGTTCACAGCGCTTGATTTCTCCGGAAATACCCAGATAGACGCTTTCATTGATCCCCAACTCGCCGCCGCTGGCGCGCAGCCGCCATCCCTGCCCCGAGGGCAGGCGCAACAGAACCGTGGCCCGGTTGTGAAGCAGTGAGGCGCGAACCTGGGGGTGAAGGTGAAAGCGCAGGATGAAAAATCGGTCTTGCGGTTCGGTGTCATGGCGCGGCGAGGTGCGGATAAGCGNATCCTCACCGCGAAAATCCTCNCTGCCACTGGCGAGATATAGGCGGCGCCGGTGGACCACGCCATACAGATGCTCATACCCGTCATGGCTGGCTTCGATCCAGATGTTTCCGTCGNTCTCATCGCGGCGGCTGGTGACTGTCATGTCGTCCACGTTCAAATGGCCGTTGGTAAGAATCTCCGTNGAATTGGTGTCTTCCAGAANCAGNGTCGAATGGGCCGCCGAAGTGCGGCAGGAATAGCGCCAGTTCTCGTTGCTGCCGGTATGGGCTCCGCAATTGACGATCATCCNTTCCTTGCCGACGCTCATTTCAAAACTCAGCGTGCCGGCATGGGCATGTTCGTCGGAGGCCGAAAGGGTGGGCGGGCCGGCGTCGAGAATCACCAGCGAGCGGTTAAGGTGGAGACGCTGAAAACCGCTGTGTGGTGCCGTGGACAGGGGCTTGCCTTTGGCGTCGGCNCGNGTCAGCACCATATCCACGAGCCAGCTTTCGCTTTCGGTTGAATCGTTGAACAGGGCCAGCCCGCCATCGCCGTGACGGAAAAAACGGAGCATAGGGGCCATGCGGTCGATGGCCGATTGCAGGGTGGCGGGNACTTCCTGCTTGCNCGCGANCAGNGTCGCCCGGATATCGATGAACAGCCGCAACAACACNAGCTGAAGCCGCGGGCTGCGCTCGTAATGACAGCCATCAGCAAGAATCTGGCNCTTGATTTCCTGTTCCAGGAACCGCACCCCCTTGGCCAGCATTCCCTTGCCGTTGGGCAGACAGACTCCGGCATAGATCAACCCCTTGATGGCGAAAAACCGTCGCGCGCCATCGGCTTCCCTGGTCGCCGTGCGGGCCAGGTGCTTGACTTGCCGGTTGAGGCTGGCGAAAAATTTTTCCCGGAATACCTCATCAGCGCTGGCGCAGAAAAAATCGTAGCGCCCCAGCCACGCGGCAATGCGGGTGCCGAGAACGTCGCTGCGCCAGGCCACGGGACTCCAGCGTTCATGAGGAGTGATCCAGTCGGCGACCAGGGCGCGGGCGCGCAGCCGCGCGGCGTCGGATCCCACCATATGAAGGTCGCTGATCCAAGAAAATCCGTGCAGCTCCTCCATCCAGAAATCGCCGACGTTCGGCGGTGACCACAGGGAATCGTCGCCGAAGACGGATTCTCCGGCGAAGGTGAACTCGCTTTCGAGAATGGCCCGCCCCCGCGCCGCGTCTCCGGGCCAGGGATCGGGCGGGGTGACGGCCATGGCCGTTGGCACGCGGCCNATCAACGAGAGGGAATACAACGGCGTGGCATANACAAGCCGCCTTAAAAAGGTCTCGNTCAGGGATGCAAGATTAGGGANCCGAAGCNGGGTGCGNCGGCCGATAAGGGATCTGAAGCGANTCCGGGGCCTTATCGCTTCCTTCCCTTGGGCGGTTTTCTTTCTCCCGGTTTCGGGAGGTGNCATGCGGACCTGTGTCTGCATGGATTCTCTCCTACCAGCTTGCCGGAAATGAGGCAAGGAAAGAGGCGTANAAGCCCGAAGTTTAAGCTCTTCGGGAGCAGATTTTCAGCCCCGNNNTTCATTCCCGGGCTTTTTCAAACCGGGCGGCGAAGAAGCCATCCATGCCGCCTTGCCCGGNAAGGTGACAGGGCAGGGTCCGCAAATAGCCTTCCTCGGTGACGGCCTCGCTCAGTCCTCCGTCCACCCCCCCGATCTCTGTAGGTTCGATGGGCTCAAGTTTCATCCCGCGCGCGCTGCAAAAGCGCCGCCGCCCGTTGCGGTCCCTCTTGCGGCTCCAGGGAACAGGTGCAAAAGACTAGCNGCCCGCCGGGCGCCAGCATCTCCACCGCCGCGTCGAGCAGGCGGTCGGCCAGCGCCNCCAGCCGGGACACATCACCGGGNATCTTCANCCGGGCCACGTCGGGATGGCGTCGCAGCCCCCCGGTGGCGGTGCAGGGCGCGTCGAGCAGAACCGCCTGGGCCGGGGTTTGGGGGCGCCAGGTGACGGCGTCGGCGCAGACGATTTTGGCCTCAAGGTTCATGCGGGAAAGATTGTCCTCAAGACGCGCCAGCCGCGGCCGAGAGCGGTCGAGAGCCGTCACATGGGCGCCGCCAGAGGCCAGCTGCAGGGTCTTGCCGCCGGGCGCGGCGCACAGGTCGAGCACGCTCTTGCCTGCCACATTTCCCAACAGGCGCACCGGCAGGGCGCTGGCCGCGTCCTGCACCCACCATTTCCCNTCGGCGAATCCCTCCATCTCCGTGACCCGGGCGGTCTTGGCTAGACGCACCGTGCCCGTGGGCAGCACCGCGCCGCCCAGCCTTTCCGCCCAGGCTTGTGGGTCGTCGGCCACGGAAAGATCCAGCGGCGGTTCGGCCAGATGAACGGTGGCGATAGCCCTCGTCATCTCTTCGCCATAGGCCGCCGTCCAGCTCTCCCACAACCAGTCGGGAGTATTGAGGCGGGGCGCGTCCTGGGTCTCCACCAGCGCCGCGCCCTCGCGGGACATNCGCCGCAGCACNGCATTGACNAGCTTGAGATGNGGGGTGAACCCACGTGCNCGCGTCATCTCCACGGCCGTATCCACGGCGGCGTGGGGCGGCGTTTTGAGAAACAAAAGCTGGGCCGCACCAAGGCGCAGAATGTCATGGCCCGCCGCAGCTNTGCGNGGCAAAGGTCGTTCCAGGTAATGACCNATNACCGCATCCACCTGGCCCAGCCGCCGCAGCACGGTGGTGACGAGAAGGCGGACAAAAGCGCGGTCGCGCGAGCTCAGTCCGNCNANGGCGNCCNCCGGCGAATCCCGGCCCGAATCCCCGCCGGATATCCNCTCCTTGGGGGCCAGCGCCTCGTCGAGCAGCCGCCCCTTTCTCAGCACGGCGCTGACCAGGTCNAGGGCGANAGCGCGCGGCGCGGCGGCTGCCTNTGGGCTATCCTGTAATTTTTCCGGTTTTATGGGTGCTATCATCGATAGTGTTTTAATTTTGCCGGGTTTTCAGGAACCAGAACACTAAGATAGGCTGGAGAACAAGGGATTCATTACAAGNCCCACAAGGGAAAGACAGCAAGACATGGCCACAAAATGGAAGAACGGCGATTCTTCGGGAAAGGGGCGCAAGAAAAATCCCCTTTACCGTGAGCACAGACTCCTTCCCCGAAAACGGGACGGCGTGAAAACGGCTGCCTCCCCGCCCCTGAGGAAAAAAAAGGAAAACCAGCCGCCAAAGGAGACGTCTCAGGCCGAAACCGGCGGGCCCTGCGGNCCCGAACCCACCCGCTACGGCGACTGGGAACGCAAGGGTCGCTGTGTGGATTTCTAGACACCTGCCGTTCCCAACCCTTCACTTCCGGCTTTTCGCCCTCAACTCTTCACCCCCAGCCCTGCGCGCCCGCGCCCGCATCTGGCTCGATCAGGACCTCCTCATATGGGCCCGTCTCGATGGCGTGGATGCCCCGGAAATCAAGGGAAAATACAAAAGGGAAAGGGAGATGGCCGTCCGTGCCCTGGCCTTGGTCAGCACCGCCGTGGAGGGCGGCCGGGTACTATTGCACCATATCCGCTACGGGAAACACGCTGGCCACGTTCTCGCCCGGATCGAAGCGTTCTACGGCGAGGACCTCAACGGCCTTCTTCTTTCCGCCGGCCTGCCCTGCCCCTATGACGGCGGCGAACGCCTGTCCTGGTGCCTGCCGGAGGGGTAGAGGCCCCTCAGCCCAGCTCCTTGCGGTTCTCGATTAGGTTGTCCACCACGCCGGGATCGGCAAGGGTCGAGGTGTCGCCCAGGTTCTCGTATTCGCGGGCGGCGATCTTGCGCAGGATGCGGCGCATGATCTTACCTGAACGGGTCTTGGGCAGGCCCGGTGCCCACTGGATGATGTCCGGCGTGGCGATGGGGCCAATTTCGCTGCGCACCCAGGCCACCAGCTCCTTGTGCAAATCATCCGACGGGGTGTCGCCCTCCATCAGGGTCACATAGGCGAAAATGCCCTGGCCCTTGATGTCATGGGGAAAGCCCACNACCGCCGCNTCGGCCACTTTCTTGTGGGCTACCAGCGCGCTTTCAACTTCCGCCGTGCCCATGCGGTGACCCGACACGTTGATCACGTCGTCCACTCGCCCGGTGATCCAGTAATAGCCGTCCTCATCGCGGCGGCAGCCGTCGCCGGTGAAATAATAGCCTTCATAGGTGGAAAAATAGGTCTGGACGAAGCGAGGATGATCTTGGAACACGGTGCGCATCATGCCCGGCCAGGCATCGGCCATGCACAGGTTTCCCTCGCAGGGGCCGTCCAACACGTTGCCGTCATTATCAACGATGACTGGCTTGACGCCAAAGAAGGGCCGTGTGGCCGCACCCGGTTTCAGGGGTGTGGCGCCGGGAAGGGGAGTGATGAGGATGCCGCCGGTTTCGGTCTGCCACCAGGTGTCGATGACGGGGCACCTTTCCTCGCCCACCACGTGGTAATACCAGTCCCAGGCTTCCGGGTTGATGGGTTCGCCCACCGTGGCCAGAATCCGCAATGACGAACGCGAGGTCTTCTTCACCGGTTTGTCGCCCTCGCGCATCAGGGCGCGGATCGCGGTGGGCGCGGTATAGAAGATGGTGACCTTGTGTTTGTCCACCACCTGCCAGAAACGCGAGGCATCGGGGTAATTGGGCACGCCCTCGAACATCAGGGTAATGGCGCCGTTGGCCAGCGGCCCATAGACGATATAGCTGTGGCCNGTGACCCAGCCCACGTCAGCGGTACACCAATAGACATCGCCGTCGTGATAGTCGAAGACCAGCTGGTGGGTGAGCGAGGCGTAGACCATATAGCCGCCGGTGGTGTGCAGCACGCCCTTGGGTTGGCCGGTGGAGCCCGAGGTATAAAGAATGAACAGNGGGTCCTCGGCGTTCATCTCTTCCGGCTCGCAGGTGTCATCCGCGGCCTCGCAGATTTCGTGATACCAGACGTCGCGGCCTTCCTTCATGGNCACCGCTTCGCCGGTGCGGCGCACCACCACCGCGGTTTTGATACTNGGACAATTTTCCAGGGTCTTGTCCACATTGGNTTTGAGCGGAATCTTGCGGCCGCCGCGTAGCCCCTCATCGGCGGTGATGATGATATTGGAATCACAATCCTGGATACGCCCGGCCAGCGAATCCGGCGAGAATCCGCCAAACACCACCGAATGCACGGCACCGATGCGGGCACAGGCGAGCATGGCCACCGCCGCTTCGGGGATCATGGGCATATAGATGGTGATGCGGTCGCCTTTCTTGGCGCCCATGGATTTCAGAGCGTTGGCGAAGCGGCACACCTCGCCGTGCAGTTCCCTATAGGTAATATGCTTGCTCTCGTCGGGGTCGTCACCTTCCCAGATGATGGCGGTCTGGTCGCCGCGTGTTTCGATATGGCGGTCGAGACAGTTCTGGCTGGCGTTGAGGGTGCCGTCGTCGAACCATTTGATATGGACGTCGCCGGAAAAGGAAACGTCGCTGACGCGCGTGAAAGGCCGCATCCAGTCAAGGCGCTTGCCGTGCTCGGCCCAGAANCCTTCCACATCATTGAGGGAGTGTTCGTATTCCTTGAAATAGGTTTCCTCGTCCATCCAGGCGGACTTCTTCAGCGATTCCGCAACCGCGTAGGTCCTATGNTCGGGCATGATGTGAACCCCTTCCTCACATTTATCACCGGCCACGGAAAACTCATCAGGCAGGGCATCCTACGGGACGTCGCGTCGTCCGGCCACAGAGACAAGCTGCAAACCCAATTATTTTCACAAAGCCCGGCCTGTGACAAGCGGCGCATGTTCAGGGATTCCAGCGCGTGAAAAGTTAATAAATATGGGTCTAGATAACTTTAGCGTAAATTTTCCATGCTAAGATTATGTAATGACAAGGAAAAAATATGGATCTCTTTGGATAGCATCTTAGCGAAGTAAAAGTCCGGGAGATTTTCCGCTGTTTCGCTTTAGACAGGACCTCTACAGGTTCATCAGGAGAATGTTCGGGAATAGAGACCAGAAGTAATTAAGTTATCTAGATCTATTTATTTTTATTCTAATAAAAGATTTCCTTTTATAATTCTGGAAAAAAATGTATAATTCCTTGCATATAACCCCACATGTATAGGGGAGATATATGGAAAAATAAAAATGGGAAACTCGCTGATGAATAAGATTCTGAAAGGCAACTGGAAAGGCATGAGGCCGTACGCCTTTGTTCTGGACCTGCTCAGGAACGCGGGCCTACGTCCGACGCGCCAGCGTCTAGCCTTGGCCAAGCTGTTGTTNGAAAACGGCGACCGCCACGTCACCGCCGAGGATCTTNATTCCGAGGCCCGCGGCGTCGGNATCAGNGTGTCCCTGGCCACCGTCTACAACACCCTGCACCAGTTCACCCAGACCGGGCTGCTGCGCGAGGTGGTGGTTGAATCGGGCCGCGCCTATTTCGACACCAATACCACCCAACACAGCCATTTCTTCTACGAGAAGAGCGGCCGTCTGTTGGACGTTCCCGCCGAGGCCATTAAAATCTCCCAGTTTCCTTCCGCGCCCGATGGGGCCGAGATTGCGGGCATCGACGTCATCGTCCGCATCGACGCTTAAGAGATAATCCAAAGATATTTTAATTAAATAAGCCATTGTTGTGGCTTAGTAGTGTGTTTATAATTATTCTTAGATTGACACACTTCCCTGCCGGATACATAAAGAAGGCGACGCGTAAGGGAAGGGGCATGGTTTCCACGCCTTGGCGCGCAATCAATGCCATTATTGACAGGAGGACAACACGATGGGCCTGAAAGGCACGAAAACCGAGGAAAATCTGAAAGCCGCCTTTGCTGGCGAATCGCAGGCAAACCGCCGCTATCTGTATTTCGCCCAGAAGGCGGACGTGGAGGGCTATAACGACGTGGCCACCGTATTCCGTTCCACCGCCGAAGGCGAGACCGGCCATGCTCATGGTCATCTCGAATTTCTCGAGGAGGTTGGTGACCCCGCCACAGGCAAGCCTATCGGCTCCACCGCCCAGAACCTGGATGCCGCCGTTGCTGGGGAGACCCACGAATACACCGACATGTACCCCGGCATGGCCAAGAGCGCCAGAGAAGAGGGCTTCGACGAAATCGCCGACTGGTTCGAGACCCTGGCCAAGGCTGAGAAATCCCATGCTGGCCGTTTCCAGAAGGCCCTCGACGAACTCGACGGCTAAGACACCGCTATGATCCGCTGCCGTGGGCGGGAATATGTGTTCCCGCCGTCTTGGGCGGCGGGGGGTAGCGGGGAACAGCTGTGAAGAGGATTCATGGCGTCCCCCGGACGTCGTTTTTTCCGTGGGTAGGGGGGGGCGCCTTCTCGCGGGCTCTTCTCGTGGAGGTTTCCTATGAGAGAAGGCGGTCTTAACGCTCCCACGCGCCACGCTCTGGCCTGGCGGGACCCGGAGTTCACCGATGCTGGCAAAATCGACGCCAAGCTGCGGCGCGTGTTCGACATCTGTCACGGTTGTCGCCGCTGTTTCAATCTGTGCGACAGCTTCCCCCGCCTTTTCGATCTCATAGACGGCTCCGACAGCGGCGAGCTCGATTCGGTGGCAAGCGAAGGATTCGCAGCCGTGGTCGACGCCTGCACCCTGTGCGACATGTGTTTTATGACCAAATGCCCATATGTGCCACCCCATGAATTTGACCTCGATTTTCCCCATCTCATGCTGCGTTACCGTGCCGCGGAGCTGAAAGCTGGAAAGGTCAATGCCATCCACCGCCAGCTTACCCGGACCGACCGCAACGGCCGTCTCGCTGGCATGGCGGCACCGTTGATCAACTGGGCCTGCAAGGTGGGCAATGCGCTGACGCGGCTGATAATGGAATGGATTGCGGGAATCCACCGCGAGGCGGCCCTACCGCGTTTCTGCGGTAGGACATTCGCGCGGCGGGCGGCGAAGGAAGCTCCCGAGGTCAACGTCCGGGCGCCAGCCCACGGCCGCAAGGCGGTGCTGTTCGCCACCTGTTTCGCTAATTACAATGATCCCGGCATCGGCCTCGACGCCCGCGCCGTGCTGGCCTTAAACGGCGTGGAAACGGAAGTGGTCTATCCCGGATGCTGCGGCATGCCCCAGCTTGAAAGCGGCGACATCGAAGCCGTGGCTAGATCCGCGGAAAAAACGGCCGCCGAGCTGGGCCCATGGATCGAAAAGGGCTATGACGTGATCGCGCTGGTTTCCTCATGCGCGCTGATGCTGAAATTCGAATGGCCCCTTATCCTGCCCGGTAACGACGCCATCGAGACCCTGTCCGGCGCCACTTTCGACATCGCCGAATACATGGTGGACATGGCCGCCAGGGAAGGCCTGGCCGATGGTATGAAGCCGCTGGAAGGCGGCGTTTCCGTCCATCTTCCCTGTCACGCCAGGGCCCAGAACATGGGGCCCAAGGCCGCCGCGATGCTGCGCTTGGTTCCCGGGACCGAGGTCCATGTCATGGAGCGCTGTTCGGGACATGGCGGGTCCTGGGGTATCATGAAGGATCATTTCGAGATCGCCCTGAAACAGGGCATGCCGGTGGCCCGCCAGGCGGTGAAGAATACCGGTTCCTGTGTGGCCTCGGAATGCCCGCTGGCTGGCGACCATATTCTTCAGGTCATGGAGCGGCTCGATTCCGAAGCGATGGAAGTTCCCGAGGAAGCCTTTCACCCGATCCAGCTTCTTGCCCGGTCCTATGGGCTCCAACAGGACTAGGAACGGCGCGTTATGAGCAGGGAAGAACACAGGCTTACACCTAAGGATATTCTGCCCATGGCCGAATACGAGCCGCAACGGGCCCAACAGCGCAAGGCCATGTCCGCTATAAAGAAGGACCGCCGGGTGGCGGTGGGACCCGACGCCAGCTTCTGTTTCGAGAGCTTCGAGACCATGTGGCACCAGGTCCACGAAATGCTCTTCATCGAGGGCGGCGGCGAGGCGCAGATTCCCGGTGAGCTGGAGGCCTATAACCCGTTAATC
>NZAO01000063.1 GCA_002686135.1 Rhodospirillaceae bacterium | reverse complement strand
CATGGCCAACCCCTCGGCCTCCAGCAAGGCATCGAGATCGGGATCGATGCGGCGCGCCACTTCGGGTTTCAGAAGGGCGCGGATCTTGGTAACCAGCACCCCGAGGTTGACGGCTTTGTCGTCCAGATTTTCTCGTTTCAGAAGGCTGATGGCGGTTTCCAGGTCGGCCAGCTCGTCAGCGCTGAAAGCGATGAGCGGGTCCATAACGCTGTTGGGGATACGCCAGCGCTTGGTGCGTTCGTCGGTCTTCACCTCGACGGCACAGGGAAAGACCCTGAAGATGGCGTCGCGCATGCGTTGCGCCGTGCGCCGTCCGACCCTGCACTTTTCCTGTATATCGCCCAGGGACAGACCCGTGTGCGCGGCCTGCATGTCCATGGCCAGCTGCAGCAGCTTGTCGGCTTTCTCGTAACGCATGATGCCCCCTCAATCTGCCCGAGGGACACAGCATATCACGGGGAATGACAAAGGGGAGTATTAAGGTGACCGTTTCTGACACATGATGTTGGGAGAAGGCCTCCCCCAATAAAATCAATGGCCCAGAAGCAATTAAGCCTTTAAGCCATTTATTTTATTGGGGAGCACACAGCGCTGAACCAAAAAATTTTTCTCCCCCGGGAATAATATCCCCCGTCATCCGTCTCCTTAAGTAAGAGCGTAATCATGCGGCTCTTGCAACAAACTGGAGACGAAAAATGAAATCACTTATTCTAAGCGCCATTCTAGGTGTGACAGTTTTAGCCTTGAGCGCGATGGCGAATCCCTTTAACGCTGCTGATGATGGCTTCCCGAAGGAAGTTCTGACGACCGTCGATTTATGTCCGCTTACAGATGTAACCGGACGTCGCAATTGATGGGGCAAATCTCTGAAAGGCACACATACGGCACATGAAACCACATGAATGGCAGTTTTCTGCGTATTTTTGTCCTCTAAATTCAGGCTCATAACCTGAAGGTCGTAGGTTCAAATCCTACCCCCGCAACCACCTTTACCAAACTCCAGTAATTTTTGAGAGAGGCCGCTTCTTCGGAGGCGGCTTTTCCCTTATGGCCCCCGGCAGGCACCAGCACGGCTGGNGTCTATCTGGTGTTGGCCTTGAGTCAAAAAAAGGAAAAGACACCCAGATGGCGTGATCCGGCGTTCGCGACAGGTAAGTTACAGTCAGATTAGCCCTTCTCAGGAACCTGGCTTAACTAACATGGCAACTGGTACAATGGATGGGGGCAGGTCAACCACATGTTCTTTCCNTATCGAGACGACAACCCACTCCGCCACGGGCCGCCGCTGGNAACGCTCGCCATCATCGCTATCAACACGGCTGTTTATCTGTTGTTGCAATTCCCTCTGGGACCGAGTGAAGGCCAAGCCTATTTGCTGAGCTTCGGATTCATTCCAGCTGTGTTTTTNGGACAGTTCGAGTTGGTCAGCGAACTCGCACGGGTCCCCTCTACGGCCACGCTAGTCACCAATATGTTCTTGCATGGCGGGTTGGTGCATCTAGTAGGCAATATGTGGTTCCTCTGGCTTTACGGCGACAACGTCGAGGAAGCTATGGGGCGATTACGCTATCTGTTCTTCTATTTGATATGCGGTTGTGCTGGCACGCTCGCCCATGCAGCGTTTGATCCTGCCGGCCAAGTGCCCCTAGTCGGAGCCTCCGGTGCGATCAGTGGCGTGATCGCTGGCTATCTCCTGATCTGGCCCCGCGCCAACATTCGCGTCTTCTATTGGTTTTTCATCNTCATCGGCACGATCAATGTGCCNGCNTTNGTGGTGCTCGGCATTTGGATCGTCGAACAGTTGTTTGCTCTGCCAACGGCGATGCAGGCTCAAGGCGGCATCGCAATCGTCGCACATTTGGGCGGTTTCGCCGCCGGGCTTGCCCTGACGCCGTTTCTGAAACGGCGCGGCGTCACGCTGTTTCAATCGCCGCACAGCGCCGCCTTCGCCCACAGTCAAGTCGGAACCATCCGACGACGGCGCGGGTCAGTGCCCGAGACGCGACGAAAGCGAGACTGAACCGGCGATGCCCCTCTATCGCCTCGAAGCCCGACCTGCCCCCATCAACTGGTCCGGTTTGAATGCTAGTGTATGACTACGCCCCGGTCTATCGGGACAATAGCTTCCGATGCCGCTGGCCATTCCATAGAATCTATGCCCTAGAATGGCCATTGTTTTAATTAAATAATCATCTGAACATTCAATTCCGCGAGGGAAATAGCACCGTGTTTCAGTAAGGGGGGCGGGTCGATAGGCCGTTTTCTGACATACTTTCTGGCGATCACCACCGTCGAGACATTCCTGGCGATCTCCCTACTCCTTGTTTTTCTCCAGGATGACGCCGCCAAGCTCGAGGAGCTTGATAACAACAGCCTGTTTCTGGCCGCGAAACTGGCAAAAGGGGCCATTGAGAATAACCGCCCCCAAGACGAAGCTGGTGATCCCAAGCTCAATTTTCAGAAGAGCCAGAAAGTCCTTCGCGGCCTCTCACGTGCCACCTTTATCCATACCCGCGTTGTATCCCCTGAGAGAAAATTCGTCGCTGANAACCGTTTTTTTTACGACGAACTGGATTTCACCCCANCTTCTCCAGACAAAACTCTGCCANNCCCTTCTCTCCATNAGAAGCTTGCCGATGATCTGTTGCTATATCTTATGNGCNTGGGNAGGGAGAAAAGNNCCCACACTTTTTCTGAAATTGANNATNTNNNGNTNGANNNAAATNNCCTGGATGAGGTCCAAAATGCCTTTGGGGGCGTCACAGAAAACAAAACAAGACTCCTGGCGGATAAAAGGCTGTTCTTCACATCGGCAGCCCCCATCATTGTTGATGAGGAGGTGATAGGTGTCGTCCTCTCTTCTGATAAGGAGTTTTCTGTCACTGCTGCCAGGCAAAAACTCCTGTTCGATGTTCTCACGGTTCTGGTTTGCTTCATCTTAGTATCCGCGGTTCTGATGGTTCCTTTTCTCTGGAGCCTTACTCTCCCTTTCAAAGCCCTCAAGAAAACAACAAAAAAAATTCAGNTGTACCCGACCAATGCCGGCATCCGGTTTGAGAGGGGAACGAGGCTGGACAAGAGAGTGTCTGGNCTGGGCTCCGCACTCCATAAGATGGTCGAAGGGTTTAGAGCGAGAATCGAGGCCATGGATAAATTTTCATCCGATGTTTCCCATGAAATCAGGCGCCCTTTGACATCCCTCAAAAGTGCCGTGGAAACAATGTCCAGACTCAACAACGAGGTGGAGAGAAAAGAGCTCATGAGCATTGTCCTGAGTGACACAGGCAGACTGGACCGCCTCGTTTCCGACATTTCTGATTTTTCCGGGCTCGGCAATGAGCTTGATAACGAGATGCTGGAGAAAATTGATCTCTCAGAACTCGTTCCGCAGGTATGTCAGAATATTGAGACAACATCCGGGGGGNGTGNAATCANGNTTTCCGCCTCAGGGAGTGACGACTACGTAATCGAGGTCTACCCCGACAGGTTTATCCAGGTGCTGGAAAATATCCTGTCCAATGCCGTGAGTTTCAGTCCGCCTGGGTCAAGCGTAATCGTTGCCTTAAGCAGGGAGGATGATGAGATCAGGATCACTGTGGATGACGAGGGGCCGGGTATTCCCGAAGAAAACCTCAACTCTGTCTTCGATAGGTTTTATTCCAGCCGTCCCTCGGGAGAAAAGACCTTTCATTCGGGCCTCGGGCTGGCAATATCCCGGCAGATCATCGATACGCTTGGGGGCAGGATATGGGTGGAAAACAGACATTCCGACGAGGGCCATGTCACGGGGGCAAGGTTCGTAATTGGTCTTGCTCCAAGAGAATGATCGTGAGGCCAAGATCATGAGCAAGGTCGCCCTCGTGGATGATGATGCAAACCTCCTGGTATCTCTTTCAAAGACTTTCCAGAACGAGGGATATGACGTCACCACATTCACAAACGGCGCTGAAGCCTTATCATCTCTTTGTAAGAGTCCTGTAGATATTGTCGTCCTCGACATAAACATGCCAATCATGGACGGAAAGGAAGCGCTGACCCGATTACGGGAACAATCCGATGTGCCGGTTATATTTCTTACTTCCCGTGATGAACAGGAAGATGAAATGGAAGGCCTCAAGCTCGGGGCCGATGACTATATAAGAAAACCCTTTTCCCAGGACCTTCTGCTCCTCAGGGTTCGGACCATACTGAAAAGAAGCCCACGGCCGCCAGATGGAGATAAGGACCTCTCCACTAAAGGGAATTCAATAGAGAGAGGGGATCTTATCCTTGATGAGGACTGCCATGAATGCACGTGGAAGGAGGAGAGCATTCACCTGACGGTGACGGAATTTCAGCTTCTTCAGTCTCTGGCTAAAAATCCCGGCCACGTTAAAAGCCGAAACCAGCTCATGGACGCAGCCTTTGGTGAGCATATCTACGATGAGGATATCTACGACAGGACCATCGACAGCCATATCAAGCGGATCCGCAGGAGAATCAAGGCCATTGATCCGAACTTCGATATGATAGAAACCATATACGGCGTTGGTTACAGGTTCAGAAAATAAGGCTCTCAAATCTGTCGCTGCCGGGGCTGCCACATTTTAGCCTTGAAATGACCACGAAATAACCAAACTCCAGCCAAATTTTCACCAAAATTTATTGCGATAATTTCTCCATCATTTGATGGAGGAAGCGGTGAACAAAACTCTAAAACAGACCAGTCCGACCCCGATATCCGATGACCTCGAACGTCATGAGGAAAACCTGGTTGTCTCCGCGGGCCGGCCAAATTCAGGCCGAGGCCCAAAATGGCATCCTGACATTCAAGACCTCATCACGAATCGTGATGAGCAATCCAAGAAAAAACACAACCCCGGCGTTCTCGTCATAGGTGATGGCATCTCCCTTAGGGGGGAAACGATCATCTGCAAAGACCTTATCGTCAGCGGGAAACTCGAGGCGTCAGCCAGTTGCTACAGGCTGAAGATCTCCGAAACAGGAACCGTCTTTGGAAACGTGACCGTTACAGATGCCGAAATCCGGGGGATCTTCGAGGGGAGCCTCCTTGTGAAGGGGTGCCTCATTATTCACCCCGGGGCGAAGGTGTTTGGGAGGATCACCTATACCGGACTGCGGATCTTCCGTGGCGGCAAGCTGCTGGGTGACGTCCGTCATGCAGCTGACACGGGGGCAAATACCGGAATGAAGAACCCTCCCGCCACTTCTTTTCAAGCTGATTTCACCAAAAACAAGTCCGGGGGTGAAACCGTCAGGAAAACACGTCCGGTGTTCATGAAGGAGGAAAAACCCGATGCGAAAATATTTTCAACCAAGGGATAAGACAATGAAAAAGCTGCAAATCAGGATTCCCCTGACAGACAAGGTTATTGCAATCCAGGACTGCGTGCCAGACGAGCCCCCCCTTAAACGGGACCGCCTGGGAAATGGTGTGACCCCGCATGGCCCCGGCACGGCCACGCGATCCCACCTCCAGGTGGGGGGTGGAAAGGAAGAAAGACTTAATACGAACGGGGCAGGGGCGTCTAGCAAGTGATGTCTCTGGCTCTGGCCCCGCCCCCCCGTGGTCTCTCTGACCTCCCCCCCCTTGGGGGGCGGGGCTTCTAACCAGGATGACGGCAACCTAAACCAAGATGAAGGAGACTGACTAATGAGTAGAATTTCCAGAACCCACAAGGCCACTGCAATCATGGTGTGCGCACTCGTTACATTTGGCGGCAACCGGGTCACCGCCGGTGGAGCAGAGCAGATCGTGGCAGATGGATCGGTTAATGGCGCCCTGCAGATGAACGGGACACCCTCACTTTTAGGTTATACGGGCCACACCATTTTCTTCGATTTTGACAGTGTGGAACTCGACGAGTTCGCAATCGCCGTCATCACCAGTGTNATCGAAGCAACNCTGGCAAATCCCGCCAGTAAGATCGTGATCANGGCTCATACNGACAGTTCAGGTCCCAGTNCCTACAACGAAGAACTCTCCNACCGTCGCGCCGAGGCCGTGAAGCAGGCAATCCGTGATCGGGGGATGAAGGACGTCATCATTTTGGTGGAGGGGCTAGGTGAAAGCATGCCCTTCATTGTCACCGGGGATGGCATCAGGGAACCGCAGAACCGACGCGCCGAGATTTCATTAAAGACCATTTTCGGAGCCGTTTCTGAAAATGAGAAACCGGACGGAGGCAAGGATGAGATGCATGAAGATTCTCTGCAGCAAGATCGCCTGTTGCAAAATGCGGTGCTGGAAAAGACTCCGGAACAAGAGACAGCATTCCAGGAAGGCCAGGCGAAGCCTCAAATGGACCGGATCCCCGGCCTCCTTTGGGAAGGGTGGCTCAAGGAAGTCCGGCTTCACGACTGGGAAGAAGGTCCCAGGCTTCACCACAAGGTTGCAGCATGGTTCCGGGGGCATCTGGCCTGACAAAAATGCCCGGGGTCATAAACGGCCCCGGGCGATCCAACGGAGGAACAGATGATGAGCTACAAAATATCCACGAGAAAGATATACGCCTCACTTGGATCAAGTGTTCTTAACGCCGTTTCCGCGGTTTTACTCCTGGTGTTTCTCCACTGGCGTGTTTTCGAAAGCATAGAGCCAACCAACACGAGCTACCTGGCCTTTCTCACTGGCAATTAAGGGTTGGGTCGGGAAAACACCAGTGAAACGTCTGCTTAAAGAAAGAATGAACGATGAAAAAAATGGATTTTGGTTTACGAACCCTCTTTTTTTGTTTCGCGATGATGCCTCATGCGAATGCCGGTGAAAATTCGTGGGAATACAAGGACTGGAGTGTATCCACTGATTCGGAGACGGTGCATTACGCTGCCAACGGTAATACCGTCCACGGCCACAAGTTCCGCCTGATTAAACAAGTAGGACAATGCGACAGAGATCTCCTGTTGATCACCTGGTCGACCCACGAGAAAGGACTGGAANACTTCAAGGGCAGCAATGCCACATTTCAATTCNAGATTGGCAATACCNGGCTTCAGAGAGAATCCATGTTGGGGCTTGTTGGTNATCTTACACCATATCTAACGTTAGCCAATTTNGGCCTCGTGGCAGACNAAAAGCTGATCTCCCTACTGGAAAAGGGGCATGCAATCGAGGCGANCATCATTGCCCCGGAAGAGTTGGCAGGTAAATTCGATATACCGGAAGACTCTTTCAGTCTGGATGGCTTTATTGCTGCCAAGCTGAAATCCAGGGAGTTTTGTGAAGAATTCGCATCCAGAGTCAGGCCGCTTGCCGAACAGGGAGATGCCGAGNTCCAGTTCAGACTCGGCTTCATGTATGCCAAGGGCNAAGGCGTGGCGCGGGACTACTCACANGCGGTGGAGTGGTTCCGCAAGGCCGCCGAGCAGGGGGTTGCCGTTGCCCAGTACAACCTCGGCATTATGTATCACGGTGGCCAAGGCGTGGCGCAGGATGATGTGCAGGCAGTGAAGTGGTGGCGGAAAGCCGCCGAGCAGGGGGATGCCGAGGCCCAGCACAACCTTAGCCTCGCGTATAGCCGTGGCGAAGGCGTGGCCCAGGATGATGTGCAGGCGGCGGCGTGGACCCGCAAGGCCGCCGAACAGGAGGTTGCCGTTGCCCAGTACAACCTCGGCTTCATGTATGCCAAGGGCCGAGGTGTGGCCCAGGATGATGTGCAGGCGGCGGCGTGGTTCCGCAAGGCCGCCGAGCAGGGGGATGCCGATGCCCAGCACAACCTCGGCTTCATGTATGCCGAAGGCCAAGGCGTGGCGCGGGACTACTCACAGGCGGTGGAATGGTTCCGCAAGGCCGCCGAGCAGGGGGATGCCGATGCCCAGTACACCCTCGGCTTCATGTATGCCAATGGCCAAGGCGTGGCCCAGGACTGGATACAGGCGATGGTGTGGACCCGCAGGGCTGCCGAGCAGGGACATGCCAAGGCCCAGCGCAATCTTGGCTTCGCATATCGCCATGGCAAAGGCGTGGCCGAGGACTATATGCAGGCGATGGTGTGGTTAGGAAGGGCCGCCGAACAGGGGGATGAAAAGGCCCAAAAAAGTCTTGATTCTATGTTCGACCTCGCCCGCGAGGCCCTAGCCGGTCCAAAACCAAGATGGAGCAAGGGAACAGGTTTATGAACCGGCGGCTGCGTGCTGAGCTATCTGCCATGGTGCGTAAACTTCCTATGCTGAACTGGAAATATAAAACAACTTTAACGGCTGTGTTGTTGTTGGCGGTGGCGGGGTGCTCGTCAACTTCAACTCCTGATTTTTTAACCCTGTACCGCAACGCAGTGAACCAGCTCACGGCGAATGAAGGTAGCCTCTGTTCAATTAATGACCGTGAGGCTGCACCGACGAACTTTAGGGCCGAGAATAATAAGATCCTGGAGGCCTCAGGCGAGTTTTGGGGCAAAAATTACGATGTAATAGATTACAGAACCCCCTTCCCAGATGGGGGGCACATGGAAACTACTCTGCGGATGGAGGAAAACAACCCAGGGTTGATAGTTTTGGCTGCGTTTTGGGGCAAGGATTACGGTGACCTTGCTTGGCGTATCTCTATCATCACCGGCAATGAGGTCATGCCATCAGGCAACCGCGCCATCATTTATTGGGTGGAGAAAAGGGAAACAGTTTGGGTGGTGGTGTTCAATAAGCATGGGTGTCGGGTAGACCAAGGCCCTATCCTGTTTAAACAACTTGATTTTTTAATTGGTCTTGACACAACGGAGGTTTAAGGGCCGACCGCGAGGTGGTGCTCGAGGCCGTCAGGCAGCACGGCCGGCCACAGTTCCATTGCCGGCGGCTGTCACATTTGTTCGGCCATATTTACGCCATAAGAAGGCTCTACGTTGGATGGCAGTCCACAGCGATAGGAGTTTATAGGAATGGCAAACAACGGCATTGAATGGGTCGATATCATCTTTAACTGGTGCGTTCGCCTTCTTTATGACTGGGCAACGTTCTTCAGCATCACCTACGAAGAGATCAACATCTGGGTATTCATTGTCATCTGGCCTGTTTTGACTTTGGCTTTGGCCGCATGGACACTGCTTCTCCTGCGTGAAAATCGTCGCTTAAAATCTGCATAAATACAATGCTTTATAAGTGACGAGCTTGGTTGATATCTCCGTAAC
>NZAO01000062.1 GCA_002686135.1 Rhodospirillaceae bacterium | reverse complement strand
CTACGTCGAAAGAGGGGGTCTTGAGTGATCTTACGAACTCATGTTTTCCAATAGCCTTCTTAAAGGCAGGGTTGCTCCTAACAGCTGTAGGCCATCGATACCTGAAATTCCACGTCTGATGGGGGCGAAAGAGATGATGGTGTTCAGAGGTTTTAGGCATGCGTCAAGATAACCAAAGCGAAACTTTGTGTAAATGCTTTGTGTATATGTTGATGATGATAAAGACTGCGATAAACGGCTAAAACGCTGCCACACTGCGTGACAGAGGTAACTAATCTCGATTTCTAAAACCGGCGTTGGCTACCGCCAAAACCCTACTTTCCTTCCTGTAGGACCGCGTCCATACGGTCTAAATTGACTTGCGCTGAATGAGCCAGGGGTGTGCCCGGAACGAGTTTCGTAATACGCCGCCAATCCGCCCGGGCGCCGGACAGGTCGTTTTCGGAATAGCGGATCGCGGCCCGCTCGAACAGGGCGTCGGGATTGTCGGGGCTCATGTTCAGGGCCGTATCCACGTCTTTTGTCGCCATTTCCATGCTGTTGAGCTCGCGATAGGCGTTGGCTCGGAGGATATAGGCCTCGATTCTGTCGGGGGCGAGTTCCAGGGCGCGGTTGAGGTCTTCCAGCGCCTCCCAGTAACGGCGAGCCTCGGCCTTGACGATGCCACGGTCAATGAGCGAATCCACATGGTCGGGGGTGATGGCCAGTGCCGCGGTGAACATCGTCGCGGCGCGCTCGTTCTCGGCCGCCAGCATCCACGCCTGGCCCGTCTGGCGGTACAGCTCAACGGCCACATCGGGGGGAAGGCCGCGCCCGCCCAGCTCCATATCGGCGATGATGCGCTCAAGCTGTTCTCCGGCGGTGAAGTAGTCCTGGATGGCGATCAGGCTGATGGCCAGGCAATGCCGGGCAGTTATGTTTTCCTTGTCCCCCTCCACCCAGACCATGGCGTGGTCGAAGGCCTGCCGGGGATTCTTGCGGGCCAGACCGGCGCATTTGCTATAGCGTTGAAGCTCCGCCTCGTCTTCCGCCGTCACGTTTCCCGTGGGCGGTGCGGGCTTGGCGGGTGTTTCCCCGGCGCGTGCCGCAAGGGAGAGCGCGCACGGCGAAGCCGTGCATAGCACGGTGGCGGTAAGGAAGAAAAAAATGACGGAGTTACAGCGCCACATAGAAGCATTCCGATCGTTGTCACGGAAAGATAGAATTATTGCCTCTCTTACGAGAAAAAAGAAAAGGCTTTTCATGAACCATGCCCGGCACGGACACAGGCACGGACACAGATACACCGGTCTCGGCCATGACTGAGCACGCTGTAAAGCCCCCGAAACTGCTCTGCTTGGGCTTCGGTATTACCGCGCGCGCCCTGGCCGAAGGGTTGAAAGGAGCAGGCTGGGAGGTGACCGGCACCTGCCGTGATATGGCGGAAGTGGAAGGCCAGCACGCTTTAAAGAACGTACCAGTCCATGAGTTTAACCGCCACCGGCCCCTTGCTGGGGATGTGTTCGCGGGTGTCACCCATATGCTCAGCTCTGTGCCCCCGGACGAAGACGGCGACCCCGTCCTCGACATGCACGGCAAGGAACTAGCTGCCATGCCGGAACTGCAGTGGGCGGGCTATCTCTCCACCACCGGCGTCTATGGCGACCGCGGGGGCGTCTCGGTAGACGAGGAAAGTCCCCTCAACCCCAGCGGCGAGAGGGGCCGCCGCCGCGCCGTCGCCGAAGACGGCTGGCGCGCCCTGTGGCAGGCATCGGGTGTTCCCGTCCATATTTTCCGGCTGGCGGGGATTTATGGGCCCGGACGCTCGGCCCTGGATACGGTACGCTCGGGGCGGGCGAAAAAGGTAATCAAACCCGGCCAGGTGTTCTCGCGCATCCACATCGCCGATTTGGTCCGGGTGTTGCGGGCTTCCATGGACCGGCCTCAGCCCAACACCGTTTACAACGTCTGCGACGACGAACCCGCCCCGCCCCAGGATGTGACGGATTATGCTTGTTCACTTTTGGGTGTAGAACCGCCGCCGCCGGTTCCCTTCGAGGAGGCGGAGCTTTCCGAAATGGCGCGCAGTTTCTACGACGACAACAAACGGGTCAGCAACGCGCTTATCAAGAAAGAACTGGGCGTAACCCTGGAATTTCCTGATTACCGCAAGGGGCTGGACGCCATCTTCCGCAACGGCGGTTAGAGCTAATCATTGGCGGCTATTTCCTGGGGCGACGGGCTGAGAAGCTCCGCCACCGTCAGGAAGATGCGCGACAGGCTTTCCAGATTCGAAAGCCGGTGATCTCCGTTCTTGATAAAGGTTACGGTGACATTGTCGGATTCAAGGCTGGTGGCTAGTTTCAACGAGGTTTCCGACGGCACTTCCCTGTCGAGCAGGCCGTGGAGAAGCCGCACCGGACAGGTAAGGGGAATGGTCCCGCGCAGCACTAAGTTCCCGCGCCCGTCCTCGATCAGGGCGCGGGAGATCGGGGTGGGCTCGTTACCATGAGGGTTGGGGATCCCGATAATGCCCGTTTCCTGCAAGTTATTGCGGTCCTCTTCGCTCAAAGTTTCCCAGATCAGGTCCTCGGTAAAATCGGGCGCGGCGGCGATGCCCACCATTCCTGCCACGCGCTCGCTGCGTTCCAGAGCCGCCAGGATCATGATCCATGCTCCGAGGCTGGACCCAATCAGGATTTGCGGGCCTTCCGTCGCCTCGTCGAGAATCCTCACGGCGTCGGCCTTCCAGCGGCTTATGGTGCCTTCGGTGAAGGTACCGGAAGACGCGCCGTGACCAAAATAATCAAAACGTACGAAGGCCCGTCCGGTCTGGCGGCACAGGGTTTCCAGGCTCATCGCCTTGGTCCCGGTCATGTCGGAGAGAAGCCCGCCGAAAAAGACGATCCCCGGCGTGCGGCCGGGAAGGACATGATAGGCGATGCTCTCGCCATCTTCGCATGCTAGAAACTGTGGCGAGGAAGAGGACGGCGATTGTGTGTCGTTCATGGAATACACCGAATGTTACTGCTAGATGGATGACATGACCGAGAATCACGAGTCTAACACCGGACGGGAAGCCAAGAAACGGGATAAACCAACGATTCTGCAGGTTCTCCCCTCTCTGGAGACAGGCGGCGGCGGGGTCGAGCGGGGCGCCGTGGATGTGGCTATCACCGTGGCAAGGTCGGGCGCTAAATCCCTAGTGGCTTCCAATGGCGGGGCCATGGTGCGGGAACTGGAACGTGCCAAGGTGGCTCATTTCGGTCTGCCGCTGCATTCGAAGAACCCGTGCACCATCTTCGCCAATATCGGCCGCCTCGAAAAAATCATCCGCGAGCACGAAGTGGATATCGTCCATGTGCGTTCACGGGCTCCGGCCTGGAGTGCCTTTTCCGCGGCCCGGCGGGCCGATGTTCATTTCGTCACCACCTTCCACGGCGCCTATACCGATCCAGGTAATTTCCTTAAGAAACATTACAATTCCATCATGACCAGGGGTGAAAAGGTGATCGCCATCTCCCGCTTCATCGGCGACCACATCCAAAAAACCTACGGTTTGGAAGAAGACTGCATCCGCCTCATTTACCGCGGCATTGACCTTAACCGTTTCAACCCCGCCCAGGTCAGCGCCGAACGCATGGTACAGCTTGCCACCGAATGGCGTCTGCCAGACGGCGTGCCGGTGGTGATGTTACCCGGCCGCATGACGCGGTGGAAGGGCCAGACCATGATGATCGATGCCCTGGCGCGGCTCGGGCGTCACGATATTCGCTGTCTTCTGGTGGGCTCCGACCAGGGGCGGATGGGATACCGCAAAGAACTGGAAACCCTGCTCCGACGGCGCGGGCTTGGTAACATTGTGCATGTGGTGGAGCACTGCACCGACATGCCGGCGGCCTATATGCTGGCCGATGTAGTGGTGTCGGCCTCCACTGACCCGGAAGCCTTCGGCCGCGTGGCGGTGGAGGCCCAGGCCATGGGGCGGCCAGTGGTCGCTTCCGATCATGGCGGCGCGCGCGAGACGGTGCGCCCGGGAAAGACCGGCTGGCTGTTTACGCCAGGCGATACCGGGGCTCTGGCGGTGGCTCTGGAGCGTGCCCTGGAGCTTGGTCCCGAGGAACGGGAACTCCTGTTCAAGACCGCCATCAACTACATCCATAAGAATTTTTCCAAACGGAAAATGTGTAGCCGCACCCTGGCCGTCTATGACGAGATCATGGCGTCGGGACGCGCCAAGAGGCCGGTGTTGATTTGACCGCCTCTATGACCGCTTCCCACATCCTCGTCATCAAGCTCGGTGCTCTGGGCGATTTCATCCAGGCCATGGGGCCCTTCAGGGTGATCCGGGAATTTCACCGTGAGGCGCGGATCACTCTGCTCACCACTGCGCCTTTCGCGGCGCTGGCGCGGGAATGCGGCTATTTCGATGAGGTCTGGGTGGATGACCGCCCCCATTTGCTCCAGATATTTTCGTGGCTGGCCCTGCGCCGCCGCCTGCGTGGGGCATGTTTCGACCGCGTCTACGACCTCCAGACCTCCGACCGCAGCAGCTTTTATTTCCGCCTGTTCCGGCCCGGCCCTGCGCCGCAATGGTCGGGGATCGCTAAGGGGTGTTCCCACCCCCATGACAACTTGGAACGTGACCTCATGCATACCCTGGACCGCCAGGCCCAACAGCTGGCCCGCGCCGGTATCGCCGAAACGCCTGAACCGGACCTCTCATGGATGGTGGGCGACATCTCCCGCTTCGCCTTGGAGGGCGATTTCGTGTTGCTGGCGCCGGGCGGGGCCGTGCATCGCCCGGCCAAGCACTGGGGGGCGGATTCCTACGGGGCGCTGGCGCAACATCTGGTGGAAAAGGGGCTAACCCCAGTGCTTCTGGGCGGGCGCGGCGACGGCCAGGTGATGGCCGCCATCGCAGCCGCCTGTCCAGAGATTCGCAACCTGTGCGGGGAAACCGAACTGGAAGATATCGCGGCGCTGGCCCGCGGCGCGCGCGGGGCGGTGGGCAACGATACCGGCCCCATGCATGTGATCGCTGCCTGCGGCTGTCCCTCGCTGGTGCTTTTTTCTGGCGATTCCGACCCCGCCCTGTGCGCGCCGCGGGGGGTGGATGTGGACATCCTGCGCCGCGACCCCCTGACCGGGCTTGGCGTGGAAGAGGTGGTGTCTTCCCTTAGATTGCGCCAACCTTGACAGGCCCCCCAATCCTTTTACATTGCGGCCACGTAGGCCAATGAGGATAAAGAGAGGATAATGGTTGCCATAACCCTGCCCGATGGCAGCGTCCGGCAGTACGAAGGGCCGGTTTCCGGCGCCGACATTGCCGCCGATATCGGCCCCGGCCTTGCCAAGGCCGCTCTGGCCGTGCGCGTGGACGGGGAGCTGACCGATCTTCTGGCGCCCATAGAAAACGACGCTTGCATAGGCATCATCACCTCGAAAGACGACGACGCCCTGGGGCTGCTGCGCCATGATTGCGCCCATGTGATGGCCGAGGCGGTGAAGGAACTGTATCCGGAAACCCAGGTCACCATCGGCCCCAATATCGAGGATGGCTTCTATTACGATTTTTCCCGCACTAAGCCCTTCACGCCTGAGGACCTCGAGAAAATCGAGGCCCGCATGCGCGAGATCGTCAAACGCGACGAGGCCATCACCCGCGAGGTCTGGGACCGTGGCGAGGCGATCCTGTTCTTCAAGGATGCGGGTGAGCACTACAAGGCCGAGATCATCGAGGCGATCCCCAAGGACGAGTCCATCGGCCTCTACCGCCAGGGCGACTTCATCGATCTCTGCCGCGGCCCGCATTTTCCGTCCACCGGCAAGATCGGCAGGGGTTTCAAGCTGATGAAGCTGGCCGGGGCCTATTGGCGCGGCGATTCCAGGAACGAGATGCTGCAACGCATCTACGGCACCGCCTGGTTCAGCGAAAAGGACCTCAAAGCCTACCTGCACCGGCTGGAAGAGGCGGAGAAACGCGATCACCGTCGCCTGGGCCGCGAAATGTCCCTGTTCCACCTTCAGGAGGAAGCCGCCGGCAGCGTCTTCTGGCACGACAAGGGCTGGACCCTCTACCGCACCATCGAATCCTACATCCGTTCGCGGCTGGCACAGGCAGGCTACATCGAGGTCAACACACCGCAGCTGGTGGACCGCTCGCTATGGGAGGAATCCGGCCATTGGGAGAAATTCCGCGAGAACATGTTCACCGCCGAATCAGAAGAGAAAATACTCGCCCTGAAACCAATGAACTGCCCCTGCCACGTGCAGATTTTCCGCCAGGGAATCAAGAGTTACCGCGACCTGCCGCTGCGCATGGCCGAGTTCGGCTGTTGCCACCGCAACGAGCCTTCCGGTGCCCTACACGGCCTGATGCGGGTGCGTGCCTTCATCCAGGACGACGCCCATATCTTCTGCACCGAGGACCAGATCACCGGCGAAACCAAAGCTTTCTGTGGCCTCCTTCTCTCGGTCTACAAGGATTTCGGCTTTACCGATGTCAGCGTGAGGTTCTCCGACCGGCCTGAGCTCCGCGCCGGGGATGACGCCGTNTGGGACCGTGCNGAGGCCGCGCTGCAACAGGCAGTGGTCGCGGCGGGCCTCGAGTTCACGCTCGATCCCGGNGAGGGCGCCTTCTACGGGCCGAAGCTGGATTTTGTCCTGCAGGACGCCATCGGNCGCGAATGGCAATGNGGTACGCTGCAGGTGGACTTCGTTCTGCCCGAACGCCTCGATGCTTCTTATGTGGGNGAGGACGGCGNCAAACACAGGCCNGTCATGCTGCACCGGGCCATCCTCGGCTCCCTGGAACGGTTCATCGGGGTTTTGATCGAACATTATGCNGGCAAGTTCCCGCTGTGGCTGGCGCCCCTTCAGGCCATTGTCGCCACCATTACCTCCGATGCCGACGCCTACGCNGTGCGCGTGGCCGAAGAGATAAAACGGGTGGGCCTGCGCGTGGAGACCGACCTGCGCAACGAGAAAATCAACTACAAGGTCCGTGAACACAGCCACGCCAAGGTCCCTNTCNTCCTCGTTCTCGGCAAACANGAGGCGGAAAAGGAAACCGTCGCCCTGCGNCGTCTCGACGGCGAAAAGCAAGAAATTCTTGCGCTCGACGAGGCAGTCAATAGACTAGCTTCCGAAGCGGTGTTNCCGCCGCCGTCATGATGCGGCAGCGAGGAGGTTTCTGNAGCCCCGGATTGACGGGAAAATTGGATTAACGAGAAAATGGAGTTAACAGAAATATGGAGACAGTCACATAGCAAGCCCCCCCTTTAATACGGCCCCGCGGCCAAAGGGCCCGCGNGTCAATGAGGGAATTGATGCGCCCNAGGTTCGGCTGGTAGGTGCCGACGGAGAAATGCTCGGGGTCTGTACCGTGAGCGATGCCTTGGTAAAGACCGAAGAGGCCGGTCTTGATCTAGTTGAGGTCTCCCCCAATTCCGATCCGCCCGTCTGCAAGATACTTGACTACGGCAAATACAAGTATCAGGAGCAGAAAAAGCGCAACGAGGCCCGCAAAAAACAGAAAACCACGGATGTTAAGGAAATCAAGATGCGTCCCAACATCGACGTCCATGACTATGACGTGAAGATGCGGAGCATTGTGAAATTTCTGGGCGATGGCGACAAGGTCAAGGTGACACTGCGCTTTCGGGGCCGTGAAATGGTCCATCAGGAACTGGGCATGGATGTTCTCGACCGGGTCCGCGACGACGTCTCGAAACTCTCCAAGGTGGAACAGTTCCCGAAGCTGGAAGGCCGCCAGATGACCATGGTGATCGCGCCCATATAGAGTCCCGGACAAGACCTTTCCCTGTTCCCGAGAAACCCAAGAACGCGCCCCCTCTTTGCTCCTTCTCACACATCCGTGCCGGCCTTGCTTTTGGCNGGCCGGGTGGGTATAACCCGCCTCTCATCAAGGCACTGAGGCCGGGCGTTCATGCCCGGGGCATGCCCAGCCGCCGGATGTATTTTCGGAGACCGTTTCCGGAAATAATGTTCAACCCCATAAAACAAGAGGGGACAAAATGCCCAAGTTGAAAAGCAAAAGTGGCGCCAAGAAACGTTTCCGCCTGTCGTCGAAAGGCAAGGTGGTGATGTACCATTCGGGGATGCGCCATAATCTGCGCAAACGGTCCCAGAAGACCAAACGCAAGGCGCGNGGCGCGTCCATCATGGCTGATGCTGATGCCCGCATCGTTCGCAAATTCATTCCCTACGCGTGACGAAGGCAGGTAACAATGGCTAGAGTCAGNAGGGGCGTGACCACCCACGCCCGCCACAAAAAAATCATGAAACAGGCCAAGGGATACCGCGGCCGCCGCAAGAACACCTTCCGCACCGCCGTTCAGGCCGTGGAAAAGGGGCTGCANTACGCCTATCGCGACCGCCGTNCCCGCAAGCGCAATTTCCGCGGCCTGTGGATNCAGCGCATCAATGCCGGCGCGCGCCGCCACGGCATGACCTATTCCCAGTTCATGAACGGCATGAAGAAGGCGGGGATCGAGATTGACCGCAAGGTNCTCTCCGATATTGCTANCCGCGACGAGGACGCCTTTGCAGCGCTGGTAAACCGGGTCCGGGAGGCATTGGAAAAAGCCGCCTGAACCGCTCTAAGGGGGCCGGTTCCATAACCGCCTNCTTTTTCGTAGTCTGTCACCCGTGAACATCATGGACGACCTCGGACAACTCGAACAGGANCTTCTCCAGGCCATCGCCGACGCTGGTACGGTGGCGGCTCTGGAAGCCGTGCGGGTGGAGGCGCTGGGCAAAAAGGGCAGCATCTCCGCTCTGATGAAGGGGCTGGGCGCACTCTCNCCGGAGGAACGCAAGAAAAAGGGCCCACTNTACAACCAGATCAAGAACCGCGTGGAGACCGCCANCGANACACGCAAGGCGGCGCTCGANACGGCGGAACTGGACACCAAGCTGGCTGCCGAACGGGTCGATGTGACCCTGCCGGTGCGCCCGCAAGGCGAAGGCCGCATCCATCCCATCTCCCAGACCTTAGACGAGGTTCTGGCCATCTTCGGCGAGATGGGTTTCNCTGTGGCCGAAGGCCCCGATATNGAGGACGACTTCCACAATTTCACGGCCCTCAATATCCCGCCCGAACATCCCGCNCGCCAGATGCACGACACCTTNTATCTTCCCGGCAAACGCGACGGNGGCCAGCTGGTATTGCGCACCCATACCNCNCCGGTCCAGGTGCGCACCATGCAGGCGCACAAACCNCCTTTGCGCATCATCGCACCGGGCCGCGCCTATCGCAGCGATTCCGACATGACCCATACGCCTATGTTCCACCAGGTGGAAGGTCTGGTGGTGGATAAAAGCACCCATATGGGCCACTTGAAGGGCTGCATCACNGAATTCTGCCGCGCCTATTTCGAAATCGCCGATCTGCCCCTGCGCTTCCGGCCNTCCTTCTTCCCCTTCACCGAACCTTCCGCGGAGGTNGATATCGGCTGTTCGCGAAAGAACGGCGAGCTGAAGATCGGCGCTGGCGGAGACTGGCTGGAAATCCTCGGCTGTGGCATGGTTCATCCCAAAGTTCTGGAGGCCTGCGGCATCAACCCAGGGACCCACCAGGGATTCGCCTTCGGGTTGGGGGTGGAACGCATCGCCATGCTCAAATACGGNATTCCCGACCTGCGCACCTTCTTCGAGGCCGACCTGCGGTGGCTGCACCACTACGGCTTCGCGGCGCTCGACATCCCCTCCCTGGTNGGGGGTCTGTCACGATGAAATTCACCCTGTCCTGGCTCAAGGAGCATCTCGATACCCACACCCATCTGGGCGAGATCGTGGACCGCCTCACCGCNCTNGGCATTGAGGTGGAAGAAGTGATGGACCGCGGCGCATTGCTGGAACCCTTCACCGTGGCCCGCATCGTTGCCGCCGAACCCCATCCCGACGCCGACCGCCTTCAGGTCTGCACGGTGGATACCGGCACCGAACAGGTCCAGGTGGTGTGCGGCGCGGCCAACGCCAGGAAAGGTCTCAAGGGCGTGTTTGCCCGAACTGGCACCACCGTTCCCGGCACCGGGCTGAAGCTGAAGAAAACCAAAATCCGCGGTGTGGAAAGCCACGGCATGATGTGTTCGGCCATGGAAATGGGGCTGGGCGAGGATCACGACGGCATNATCGAATTGCCAGAAGACGCGCCCCTTGGCATTCCTTTCGCNGGTCTCGCTGGTCTCGATGATCCCGTGATCGACGTCGCCATCACTCCCAACCGAGCCGACTGCACCGGGGTGCTCGGCATCGCCCGCGATTTAGCCGCCGCTGGCATGGGCAAGATCAAGCCCCGCCCGGGGACGCCGGTGAAAAACGCCTTTAAGGGAGGTGCCAGGGTCACGCTCGACTTCAAGAAAGACACCGCCGACGCCTGCCCTCTCTTTGTGGCGCGTACCATCCGGGGCGTGAAAAACGGCGCCAGCCCGCAATGGCTCGTCGACCGCCTCACCGCGGTGGGGCTGCGGCCCATCTCCGCCCTGGTGGACATCACCAACTACCTCACCCTCGACCTTGCCAGGCCGTTGCATGTTTACGATGCTGCGAAACTGGCGGGCGATCTCGTGGTGCGCCTCTCGAAGAAAGGCGAAATACTAGCCGCCCTCGACGACAAGGAGTACGTGCTTGAAGACGGCATGACCGTGATCACCGATGGGTCCGGGGTTCTCGGGCTGGGTGGTGTCATCGGCGGCGTTTCCACCGGCTGCGGGTCGGATACCACCTCGGTGGTGCTGGAAAGCGCCCTCTTCGATCCCGTCCGCACGGCNGCCACGGGGCGCAGGCTGATGATCGACTCCGACGCTCGCTACCGTTTCGAGCGCGGCGTCGATCCCGAATCCGTGCTGCCGGGCATGGAGGCGGCCACGGCCATGATTCTTGATTTCTGCGGCGGGGAGGCCGGAGAGCCAGTGATTGCCGGCGCCGTGCCCGACCTGTCGCGGACTATCACCCTGCGAACGTCGCGCATCCCCGCTCTGGGCGGGGTGGAGATGGACGCCGGTACGGTGCGGCATATTCTCCGGCCCTTAGGCTTCACCGTCAGCGACACCCATGACGAGTTGACGGTGGTGACGCCAAGCTGGCGCCGCGATGTCGAGGGCGAGGCCGATCTGGTGGAGGAACTCCTCCGGGTTCACGGCTATGACCAGATACCGGNGGTCTCCCTGCCCCGCGAGACGGCCCTGCCCGAACCGGCGCTCTCGCCGCGGCAGTTGCGCGAACGTTATGTGCGGCGGCAACTGGCGGCGCGCGGCATGGTGGAGGCCGTCACCTGGTCCTTCATGAATGCCGCCGTCGCGGAACTGTTCGGCGGCGGCGGCAAGAATCTNACTCTGGTCAATCCCATCAGCGCTGATCTCGATGTGATGCGGCCCGCTATACTGCCAAACCTTCTCACCGCCGCGGCCTGGAACCAGGCACGGGGACAGGGGGATTGTGCCCTCTTCGAGATCGGACCAGCCTATGCCGATGCCTCCCCCGAGGGCCAGGCGCAACTGGCTGCGGGGCTGCGCTCGGAGGCCACGGGTGTGCGCCACTGGTCGGGCGAAACGCGCCCGGTGGACGCCTTCGACGCCAAGGCCGACGCCCTAGCCGCCCTGGCCGTGTGCGGGGTGGCGGCAGACGTGCTTGATGCCACCGACGACGCTCCCTCCTGGTACCACCCCGGCCGCTCGGGAAGCCTGTGTCTAGCGGTGAAGCCTAAGGGTCCGAAAACGGTGCTTGCTCATTTCGGCGAGATCCATCCCGGCATTCTGTCACGCCTCGACGTAAAGGGCTCGGCGGCGGGATTCGAGCTTTTTCTCAATGAGGTGCCGGAACCCAAAAAGAAGAAAGCCAAGACCCGGGATCTCCTTGACCCCTCGCCCTTTCAATCGGTGGTGCGTGATTTCGCCTTCGTGGTGGACGCAGACGTGAGCGCGGCGGCGTTGGTCTCCGCGGTGATGGGGGTGGACAAGAAGACGGGCCTGATCGCGGACGTGGACGTGTTCGACCTCTACACCGGCGAGGGCGTGGCTGAAGGCGAGAAATCCCTGGCCTTGGCGGTTACCCTCCAGCCCCGGTCAAAGACCCTCACCGACGAGGAAATCGAAGCAGTAGGGGATAAGATCACTGCCGTTGTGGCCAAGGCCACCGGCGCCCGCCTGCGCGGATGATTTTTCGGGCCCAGGCGGAGATCATGCCGGCGAGCACGGAATCCGACACCTAACCCCATGACTGACCTTTTCCGTATCCGTAACTTCGCCATCATCGCCCATATCGATCATGGCAAGTCGACGCTGGCTGACCGCCTGATCCAGATTTGCGGCGGCCTCTCCGACCGCGAGATGCAGGAACAGGTACTCGACAATATGGATATCGAGCGCGAACGCGGCATCACCATCAAGGCCCAGACGGTACGCCTGTCCTACAAGGCGCAGGACGGCGAGACCTATATCCTCAATCTCATGGACACGCCGGGCCATGTGGATTTTTCCTACGAGGTAAGCCGCTCGCTGGCCGCCTGTGAGGGCTCGCTGCTGGTGGTAGACGCCAGCCAGGGGGTGGAGGCCCAGACCCTGGCCAATGTCTACCAGGCCATCGAAAACGACCACGAGATTGTGCCGGTACTGAACAAAATCGACCTGCCGGCGGCTGAACCGGAGCGCATCCGCGCCCAGATCGAGGACGTGATCGGCATCGACGCCTCGGCCGCGCTGGAAATCTCGGCCAAGACCGGGGCTGGCGTGGATGCAGTGCTGGAAGCCCTGGTGACCAGCTTGCCGCTGCCGGAGGGTGAGGCGTCGGTACCTTTAAAGGCGCTGCTGGTGGACAGCTGGTACGATCCCTATCTCGGCGTGGTGATCCTGTTGCGAGTGCGCGACGGCGCCGTGCGCAAGGGCATGAAGGTGCGCATGATGGCCAGCGGTGGAGTCTATACGGTGGAGCGCGTGGGCGTCTTCACGCCCAAACCCGAGGATGTTGACACGCTGGGTTCCGGCGAGATTGGCTTCATCACCGCCGCCATCAAGCACGTGGCCGATTGCCGGGTGGGCGACACCCTGACCAACCACAAGACCCCCACTGCCAACCCCCTACCCGGCTTCAAGCCCAGCGTGCCGGTGGTGTTCTGCGGTCTCTTTCCGCTCGACACCGCCGATTACGACGATCTGCGTGACAGTCTCGCCAAGCTCCGCCTCAACGACGCCAGTTTCGACTACGAGCCGGAAACCTCCGCCGCCCTGGGGCTGGGCTTCCGCTGCGGCTTTCTGGGGCTGTTGCATCTGGAGATTATCCAGGAGCGACTGGAGCGCGAGTTTAACCTCGAGCTCATCACCACCGCGCCCAGCGTGGTCTACCGCATCCACACCACCAAAGGCGAGGTGCTGGAACTGCATAATCCCGCCGACATGCCCGACCCGGTGCATATAGAACGCATCGAGGAGCCCTGGATCAAGGCCACCATCCTGGTGCCCGACGACTATCTGGGTTCTGTGCTGCAATTGTGCACCGACCGCCGCGGTGAACAAGTGGACCTCACCTATGCTGGCAGCCGCGCCATGGCCGTCTACCACCTCCCCTTGAACGAGGTGGTATTCGATTTTTATGACCGTCTCAAATCGGTAACCCGGGGCTATGCCAGCTTCGACTACGAAATCGCGGAGTATTGCGAGGGCAACTTGGTGAAGGTTTCGGTGCTGGTCAACGCCGAGCCGGTGGACGCCCTGGCCTTTATCACCCACCATGAAAACGCGCTAGTCCGCGGGCGGCTTATCTGTTCCCGCCTGAAGGAGCTCATCCCGCGCCAGCTTTTCAAGATTCCCATCCAGGCCACCATTGGCGGCAACGTCATCGCGCGGGAAACCATCTCAGCCATGCGTAAGGACGTGACAGCTAAATGCTATGGCGGCGACATCACGCGCAAGCGCAAGTTGTTGGAGAAACAAAAGAAGGGCAAGAAGAAGATGCGCCAGTTCGGCAGCGTGGAAATTCCCCAGTCGGCCTTCATTCAAGCTTTGAAGACCGGCGATAAATAGGTAAATCTCTCACAAATCATATGCCGCGTTGCAAGGGTGGCTGGGCTTGGGTATTTTGCCACCGCAACCGCGCTTCTACTGGAGGGATGGCCGAGTGGCTTAAGGCGCACGCTTGGAAAGCGTGTGTGCGTTTACGCGTACCGTGGGTTCGAATCCCACTCCCTCCGCCAATTTTTCTACCTACTCCATTGTTTTTTATGGAGCTTTGTTGCTTATGAGCGCATATTTCCCCCACCCTTTCCCCCACTTTTCCGCCTCTGGCTGAGGCTGTTGAAAAACTCTCCAAATTGGCTCCTAGACGCGCTTTTCTTGTTCTCGGTCAACGGCATGAGTGTGGTTGCTGGAGTCGATTCTGCGCCGCACCCGTTTTCGGGAATTTTTTGGTCTTTTTCGCTCCGGCTTTGGCCAAGGATCAAGACGCCTTGGAATCGCCATGATTTTGCGTGATTATTTCACGAAGTAAGTTTCCCCGCCGCCCTTGCCGGTGGCTCAACACATCACAATCCCAGGGTGAAGGAATGTGAAAACAACATTGCGGGACTCCCCCAAGGGTGGTTTCTCCCACCACGCTGTGCGGTTATGGCCCCGCGCGCCGCTGACGCTGGCGGTCCTGCTTACTGTCTTTCTCCTCACCGGCCTTTTCTTTACCGGCCTGGCCTTGGGCGAGGTGGACCCGGCAGAAAACGGCGAGGACATCACCTTCTTCCGCATCGGTACCGGCGCCACCAGCGGCACCTATTTCCCCATCGGCGGGCTCATCGCCAGCGCCATTAGCAATCCCCCTGGCTCCAGGGCCTGCGACAGGGGCGGCAGTTGTGGCGTACCGGGGATGATCGCCGTGGCCCAGTCCACCGAAGGCTCGGTGGCCAATATCGAGGCCATCGCCGACGGCGAGCTCGAATCCGGGTTGAGCCAGGCCGATGTGGCCCATTGGGCGCTCACCGGGACCAAGGTCTTCGCAAAAAAGAAGAAAGCCAAGGGCAAGAACAACAAAGACAAGAACAAGAAGCCGCTGGGGGAAACCCTGCGCGCCATCGCCAATCTGTTTCCCGAAAACGTCCATCTTGTGGTGCGGGCGGATAAGGGCATCAAGAGCGTCTTCAACCTGCAGAAAAAACGGGTCTCCCTGGGCGAGCCGGAATCAGGCACCCTGGCCAGCGTTCTCCTGGTGCTCAAGGGCTACGGGCTTACCCGGAAGGATATGAAGCCCCTCTATCTGCCTCCCGGCGAGGCCGCGGACGGGCTGCGCGAGGGAACGCTGGACGCTTTTTTCCTGGTGGCTGGAAGCCCGGTGACGGCCATCGCCGACCTTGCCCGGGCCATCCCCATCGCATTGGTTCCCATTGCCGGCAGCCAATCGAAGAAAATACGCAAAAACGATCCCTTCTTCGTCCAGACGATCATTGCCAGGGGAGTCTACGAGGGGGTGGATCATACCTGGACTCTGGGCGTCGGCGCCCAGTGGCTGGTCTCGGCGGAGGTTCCCGAGGGCCGGGTGTACGCCATCACAAAGGCCCTGTGGCACGATAACGTGCTGACCATCCTCAAGGACGGCCACCCCCTGGGCGAGATGATCCGCCTGAAGACAGCCCTCGACGGCCTCACCGTCCCCCTGCATCCGGGTGCGGCGCGCTTCTACCGCGAGCGCGGCATGATCGGCTTGGCGAAACCTGACCCGGCGCAACCCGCCAAGGCCCCCTAAGGCGGGTTCCCGGCACCATTCCATAAGAACGGTTCAGAATTCGAAGTCGGGAATGATCCAGGGTTCGTCCTTGGCCTCGGCCACCCAAGCCTGCATCATGGGCATGTTCATAATGACCTCGGCATAGGAACCGGCATTCTCGCCAAGCTCCACGCCATAGGTCAACAGGCGGCTCACCACCGGGGCGAACATGGCGTCGGCGATGGTGAAGTCGCCGAACAGGAAATCCCCGCCCGAAGCCTTGCGGCATTCGCGCCAGATGGCGGTAATGCGGTTGATGTCCCCCTGGACCTCGGGCGTCATGCCAAGGCCGGGAGAGGAACTGCGCATGTTCATGGGCATGTTGCGGCGCAGGTCAAGAAATCCCGAATGCATTTCCGAAGATACCGCGCGGGCGCGGGCGCGGGCGAGAGCCTCGGCTGGCCACAGGCCGGCTGCGGGAAACAACTCGGCCACATATTCACAGATGGCCAGGGAATCCCACACCGTGACGTCGCCGTGGACGAGCACCGGCAACTTACCCGAAGGCGTATGGCGAAGGATAGTCTCGTGGGTGACGCTTTCGCGCAGGGGGATCACCACTTCTTCGAATGCCAGACCGGAATGGGTACATACCAGCCACGCCCGCAGCGACCACGAGGAATAATTTTTGTTTGCCAGCACGAGGGTACTGTTCACCATGAGCCCATCCTGATTTCCCTTTTCCTGCTCTATTATAAGCGGGATTCTCTTACCCATAAAATGAAGAAACTACGGCAAAAAGACCAGCCTTGCCTCTCCGCCCCCCCCTACGGACACGGAACAGCGGCGGGATCAGATGGCGACCCCTGCACCAGCAACGGTTTTAAAGTGGAGCGCCGCCTCCATCAGCGCCTTGGTGTAGGATTCCCTGGGATGATCGAAGACATCGTCCACCTTTCCCCATTCCACCATTTTGCCGCCGCGCATGACGAGGATTTCATCGGCCAGGGCGCGCACCACCCGAAGGTCGTGACTGATGAAGATATAGGCCAGGCCATGGCGCGTCTGAAGATCGCGCAGAAGGTCCACGATCTGGGCCTGGACCGACATATCGAGCGCACTGGTAGGTTCGTCGAGGATGATCAGCCGGGGTTTGAGCACAAGGGCGCGGGCGATGGCGATGCGCTGGCGCTGGCCGCCAGAAAACTCATGGGGGTAGCGTTGCGCCGAATCAGGGTCGAGGCCGACCTCGGTCAGGGCCTGCCCTATGAGGTCCCGACGTTCTTCCCTGGTGGTGGCAAGGGCGTGAACCTCAAGACCCTCACCCACGATCTGGCCCACCGAAAGACGCGGGCTTAACGAGGCGAAGGGATCCTGAAAGACGATCTGCATTTCCCGGCGCAGGGGTCGTATCTCGTGGCTGCCGAGCCCATCGATGCCGTGCCCGGAAAAGGAAATAGCACCATCGCTTTTCACCAGCCGCAACAGGCCAAGACCGAGGCTGGTCTTGCCGCAGCCGCTTTCGCCCACCACCCCCACCGTGTGGCCTTCCCGTACGCTCAAACTTATGCCGTCCACGGCCTTCACGTGACCGGTCACGCGCCGCAACAACCCGGTCTTGATGGGGAACCAGACGCGCAGGTCTTTGGTTTCCATGATGGTAGCCGCCTCTTCGGACACGGGCACCGCCTTGCCTTTGGGTTCGGCCTCCAACAGCTCACGGGTGTAGGCATGGGCGGGGCGCGCGAAAATATCCTCGGTGACGCCGCTTTCCACGATTTCGCCCTCGGTCATGACGCAGACCCGGTCGGCCATCTTGCGCACTACGACCAAGTCATGGGTAATCAACAGCATGGCCATGCCGAGACGCTGTTGCAGGTCTTTGAGAAGCGCAAGCAATTGTGCCTGTATGGTCACGTCAAGCGCCGTGGTGGGCTCGTCGGCAATCAGCATATCCGGCTCGTTGGCCAGGGCCATGGCGATCATAACACGCTGGCGCTGGCCGCCGGAAAGCTGGTGGGGATAGGTGGCGAGGCGTTCCCGCGGCCGGTCGAGTCCAACCATCTCCAACAGCTCCACAATGCGCTCCCGTGCCGCCTGCGGGGCCATCTTCTTGTGCAGAAACAGGATTTCTCCAATCTGTTTTTCCACTGTATGCAGCGGATTGAGGGAATTCATGGGCTCCTGGAAGATCATGGCGATACGGTTGCCGCGGATGGAACTCATCAACGCCTTGCCAGCGCCCATCAGCTCCTCGCCCTCGAACAGGATGCTTCCCCCCGGATGGCGGGCCACCGCATAGGGCAGCAGCTGGAGGAGTGACAGCGCCGTCACCGATTTTCCCGAGCCGCTTTCCCCCACCAGGGCGACGGTCTCGCCGTGGCCGATGTCGAAGGAGATGTGGCGCACGGCTTCCACCTCTTCCACCACCTCGCCGCTCCGGGTGCGGAAGGTGACCGAGAGATCGCGGACGTCGAGCAGGGGATCACGCGCGTTCATTTCAGCACCTTCCTGGGGTCGAAGGCGTCGCGCACGGCCTCGCCGATGAAGACCAACAGGCTCAGCATCACCGCCAGCGTCGCAAAGGCCGTCATGCCGAGCCACGGTGCCTGTAGGTTGGTCTTGCCCTGGGCAAGCATCTCGCCTAGGGAAGGAGAGCCCGGGGGCAGGCCGAAACCGAGGAAATCCAGCGATGTCAGGGTGGTGATGGAGCCACTGAGAATGAATGGAAGTAAGGTCAGCGTCGCCACCATGGCGTTGGGAAGAAGGTGGCGGAACATGATGACCGGCGTGCTCACCCCCAGCGCGCGGGCGGCGCGCACATATTCGAAATTGCGGGCGCGCAGGAATTCCGCCCGCACCACGCCTTCCAGCGCCATCCAGCTGAACAGCAGCATCAGACCCAGAAGCCACCAGAAGTTGGGCTCGGTGACGCTGGCCAGGATAATCAGCAGATAGAGGATGGGCAGCCCCGCCCAGATTTCGATGAAGCGCTGGAACAGAAGATCGGTGAGCCCCCCGAAATAGCCCTGAACCGCTCCGGCGGTGATGCCCACAACCGAACTAAACAAGGTCAGCGTCAGACCGAAGAGGACGGAAATGCGAAAGCCGTAAATCAGCCGTGCCACCACGTCGCGTCCATGATCGTCAGTGCCAAGCCAGTTTTCCCGGCTCGGCGGCGCCGGCGATGGAACCTCGAGGTCGTAATTGATGGTGTCATAGGAAAAACGGATGGGAGGCCAGAGCATCCACCCTTGCGTCTCGATAAGATTCTTCACGAAGGGATCGCGGTAATCGGCTTCGGTCTCGAACTCGCCGCCGAAAGCGGCCTCCGGATAGCTGACCAGGACCGGGGCGTAGAGATTGCCGTTGAACCGCACCAACAGGGGCTTGTCATTGGCCACAAGCTCGGCGAAGAGACAGCCCGTGAACAGGAACAGGAAAATCCAGAAGGAAACGAAGCCGCGCCGGTTGGCCTTAAAATTCTCGATCCGCCGCCGCGTCAGGGGGGTAATGGCAAACCCTAAGAACCTGTCTTTGCTGGCCGTTTTGGGGATCTGTGCCATCGTCAGACCTCCCGGCTTTCGAAATCGATGCGCGGATCAATCAGCACATAGGTAAGGTCGCTGACCAACTTCAGCAGCAGGCCGATCAGGGTATAGATGTAAAGGGTGCCGAACAGCACCGGGTAATCCCGGCCGATGGCCGCCTCGAAACCAAGCAGCCCGAGCCCGTCGAGGGAGAAGATAACTTCCGTCAGCAACGAGCCGGTGAACAGGATGCCGATGAAGGCGCTGGGAAAGCCGGCGATGACGATGAGCATAGCGTTGCGGAACACGTGGCCGTAGAGTACGCGGTTTTCCTCCAGCCCCTTGGCTCGGGCGGTCATCACGTATTGCTTGTTGATCTCGTCGAGGAAGGAATTTTTGGTGAGCATGGTGAGCCCGGCGAACCCCCCGATCACCATGGACAGCACGGGTAGCGTGATATGCCAAAGATAGTCGGCGATGCGGGCGGGCCAGGCCAGGCTCTCCCAGTTTTCTGAGACTAAGCCGTGCAGCGGGAAGACGTCCCAGAAACTACCCCCCGCGAACAGCACGATCAGCAGGATGGCGAACAGAAAACCGGGAATGGCGTAGCCGACGATAATGAAGCCGCTGGTCCAGATATCGAAAGACGTGCCGTCGCGCACGGCCTTGCCGACCCCCAGCGGGATCGAGATGAGATAGACGAACAACGTGGTCCACAGACCCAGCGAAATGGAAACCGGAAGCTTGTCAGCGATGAGATCTATCACCGAGCGGTCGCGGAAAAAGCTCTCACCGAAATCGAAGGCCACGTACTGGCCGATCATCTTGAAGAAACGTTCATGGGCAGGTTTGTCGAAACCGTAGAGTTTCTCGATTTCGAGGATCAGTTCCGGGTCGAGCCCGCGCGAGCCCCTGTATTTTCCCGCTATCCCAGCGCCGCTGTCGGCACGGGAGCGTTTCTGGGCTTGGCTGGTGGTTTCGCCGCCTGCCGTACCGCCGACCCGGGCCGTGGCTTCGATGGCGGTGCCTTTGATGCGGGCGATCATCTGTTCCACCGGCCCGCCGGGAGCCGATTGCACGATGATGAAATTGACCACCATGATCCCGAATAGGGTGGGGACGATCAAGAACAGCCGGCGCAGGATATAGGCGAGCATCCGGACCCGCTCTAATCGTCGTTAGTGGTGTTGCGCCGCCGCTGCAACAGCCGCTGCAGCAGAAAGGCGAAGATGGCGATGGCCACGATGAACAGCCACGGCCCCCACGCTGTGAAGCCGGGTTCCTCTTCTTCTTCCTGTTTCAGATCGGCGCTCACCACGGCGCCTTTTTCCCGTTGCAGCAGAGCTTCCTTTTCCGGATCAATCCACCAGAAATCGAAGCCAAGGGCGTATTTGGGCGTCACCTTAGGGCGCGAGAACATGTTCCAATAGGCCAGCCGGAAGGTGCGGATATGCCAGTGGGGAACCAGGTAATGGCCCCACAGCAGCACCCGGTCCAGAGCGCGGGAGCGCGCTACCAGGCTCTCGCGATCGGGGGCGGCGATCACCTCCTCGATCAGCTCGTCCACAACCGGGTCATGGATGCCGATGATATTGCGGCTGCCGGGGGTTTCCGCGGCTTGGGAGCTCCAGTAATCCCGTTGTTCATTGCCCGGCGAGAGGGACTGTCCGAAACCGGCCACCACCATATCGAAGTCGAAATCCTCGATGCGTTTTTCGTATTGGGAGGTATCCACGGTACGGATTCTCGCCGCCGCGCCGAGGCGTTCTAGGTTCTTGCGGAACCCCGCGGCGATGCGCTCGAACTGGGGGTTGGCGAGTAGGATTTCAAATTCCATGGTCTCGCCACTTTCGCCATGAACCAGGTGGTTGTCCTTCAGGACCCAGCCCGCCTCCTCCAGAAGGCGTTTTGCCTTGTGCAGGTTGCCGCGGATGCCGCCTTCCCCGGATGTGGAAGGAGGAGCGTATTGCTTGCTGAACACTTCCCGCGGGATACGGTCTCCGAATTTTTCAAGCAGGATCAACTCCTCGCCGGCGGGCAAGCCGCTTGACGCCAGTTCCGAATTCGAGAAATAGCTGTTGTTTCGCGTATAGGCGCCATAGAACAGGTTGCGGTTTGTCCATTCGAAATCGAAGGCTAGCGTCAGCGCCTCGCGCACGTGGGGGTCGCGGAAGATGGTGCGCCGCGTGTTGAAGGCAAAGGCCTGCATGCCCGTGGGCTGTTGGTGGCCGATGGCCTCCCTGATCACCAGCCCCTGCTCGCGCGCTGGGAAGTCATACCCCGTGGCCCATACCTTTGAGGCATTTTCTAGCCGGAAGTCATAGGCCCCGGCCTTGAAGGCTTCCAGCGCCACCGTCTGATCGCGGTAATAGTCATAGCGCAGAACGTCGAAATTGGCGCGCCCCGAATTGACGGCCAATCCCGCCCCCCAATAGTCAGCAACCCGGTGATAGGTAATGGAACGGCTGGCATCCACCGCGTTCACCCTGTAGGGGCCGCTGGCCAGGGGAGGTTCCAGAGTCGTCCTGCCGAAGTCGCGCCCCTGCCAATAGGCCTCAGAGAGGATGGGCAAGCCGTTGCCGATAATCAGCGGCAGTTCCCGGTTGTCGCCGGGAACGAAGGAGAACCTGACCTTGTGGTCGTCGAGCTTCTCCACCTTGTCCACGCTGCTGTAATAAGAGCGGTAAAAGGGGTGTCCCTTTTCCATGAGCATATTGAAGGAAAACACCACGTCCCCGGCGGTGATGGAGCTGCCGTCGTGAAAGCGCGCCTCGCGGCGCAGGTTGAATACCACCCATGACCGGTCTTGCGGCAGCTCGACACTTTCGGCGATCAGACCGTACTGGGAAAAGGCCTCGTCGTCGGAAGACTTCATCAGGGTCTCGAAAACGTTGCCCAGCCCATCCGCTGCCACACCCTTGAGGATATAGGGGTTGAGGTTATCGAAGGTGCCGATGGCCGACAGCCGCACCGTGCCGCCCTTAATGGCCTTGGGGTCGGCATAGTCGAAATGGGTGAAGCCGGGCCCGTATTTGAGGTCGCCATGCATAGCCATGCCGTGGGAGGTGGGAATCTGGAATTCTCCGGCGCTTGCGGGCGGGAAGAAAAGCCCGGCCCCAACTAGCAGACATAAGAGCAGCAGGCACCGGTAAAGAAGGCCACGGGGACAGGAACGGGATGGCGTTATGGCAAAGCGCATCAGGCCGTCCCCATGCCTTCCCCAAGGACTGCCAGAGCCTGTTTGTGGAGATCACCGTCCCCGGCGGCGAGAACGCTGCCGTCGGAGTCTAGCCCCAGCGGTTTCCCCCCCCAGTCGGTAATGATGCCGCCGGCGGCCTCCACCACCGGGACCAGAGCACAGTAATCGCAGACCTTCATGGTGGTTTCGGCCACCAGGTCTATGAGGCCGCTGGCCAACAGGCCATAGGCGTAGCAATCGGCGCCGTATTGCGGGCGTTTTACGGCCTGGCACAGATGTTCGAAGGCCCGCGCCGCGTCGCCGCTGAACATATGGGGCGTGGTGGCGTAGAGCATGGCCTGGGAGAGGTCCCCGCAGGTGCGGGTTTTTACCTTCTCGTCGTTACAGGTGGCGGCAAGGCCCCTGCCGCCCATCCAGCGCTCGCGGGTAATGGGGTGGTCGATAATCCCGAAAACCGGCACGCCTTCATGCAGTAGCCCGATCAGGGTGCCGAATAGGGGTTTCCCGGTGATGAAGGCGGCGGTACCGTCCAGAGGGTCGAGAGTCCACACATAATCGGCCTCTGTCCTGGTTTCACCGAACTCCTCGCCGATGATGCCGTGCTCGGGGAACTCGGCCTCGATCATGCCGCGCAGGGTTTTCTCCGTTTCGCGGTCGGCGATGGTGACGGGGCTTTGGTCCGGTTTGTCCTCGGCGACGACGGCGGCGCGGAAATAACGCCGGAGAATCTCGCCGCTGGCATCCGCCATGTGCTGGGCGAGGGCGATAATGGCATCTGGGCAGGGAGCGTCCATGGCCGATAGTCTTACCAGAAACAGGCCTAAATGGAAGCCGCCTCGCCACCGCGACTTGTGACACTGGAAACCACAGAAAGGTGAAAACTTACGGCAGGGGCGGAGGCTTGTCGCTGAGCGAATGCAGATAGAGGATAAGGTTGGCCCGGTCTTGCGGTTTTTTGAACCCTGGGAACAGCATTTTCGTCCCCGGAACGTACGCCTTGGGGGCGCTCAGGAAGGCGTCCAGGTCGCCATAGGTCCAGGCGCCGCCTTTCTCCACCAGCGCCTCGGAATAGGTAAAGCCTTCATGCTTCCCCTTTTCCGCGCCCACGATATTCCACAATACCGGGCCGATCTTGTTCTTACCCCCCTGTTCGAAGCTGTGACAGGCGGCGCATTTCTTGGCCAGTTTCTTGCCCGCGCCGGCATCGGCCGCGGCAAGCAAAACGGCTATTTGTGGGGCGCCTTCCCTGGAAGCTTTCGCTGCGGCTTTACCCTCGCTCTCGTTTTGAGCTGTGCCCTCGTCATCCTCCTCGCCCTCGCCTTCATCGGTGCTGTAATCTTCAGTTACAGAGAGTGGAACATAGGCGTTTTCCACAAGCTTTTCGGGGATCAGCATGGCATTGCCGCCAACCCGGAGCATCGTTAGCAGCAACAGCGTGAACAGGAGGGCTCCTAAAATCTTATAGGGCTCATAGCCAAACATGACGCGAGCTTCATTTGCGGCGGGGTCAGAGTGACGAAAAAAACGTGGGAGAAAGAGTAGGCCCAACCCCCTTGGCCTTGCAACCGCTTCGCTGTATGAGTTTCTTATGAGCCTACCGAAGAATCCCGTCGTCATTATCCCCGCGCGCCTCGCCGCCACCCGGCTTCCCGGGAAAATACTGGCGGATATTCACGGCGAGCCCATGATAGTGCATGTGTGGCGCCGCGCCGTGGAATCGAGTATCGGCCCCGTCGTCGTCGCCTGCGCCGAAAAGGAAATTGCAGAGGCCGTGGAAGCAGTGGGGGGACAGGCGGTGATGACCGATCCCAGACATCCTTCCGGCTCCGACCGGATTTTCGAGGCTCTTTCAACAATCGACGGGGCGCGGTCCTATGATGCTGTAGTCAATGTACAGGGCGACCTGCCGGCCATTGATCCGGCCCTTATCAAGGCCGTTTTGGTGCCTTTGGCCGACGGATCGGTGGATATCGCCACCCTAGCTTTCGAGATTATGGACGCGGAAGAGGCTACCAACCCCAATGTGGTCAAGGCGGTGGTTTCGGTTGCACCGGGTGAGAGCATTGGCCGCGCCCTTAATTTCACCCGTGTTGCGGTGTCCGGCGGCGAAGGTCCGCTTTATCATCATGTGGGCTTGTACGCCTATCGCCGTTCGGCGCTGGAACGGTTCGTGGCGTTGTCCCCCGGCGTACTGGAACAGCGTGAAAAACTGGAACAGCTGCGGGCGATCGAGGCCGGTATGGTGGTCGGCGTGGCGCTCGTTGACACGGTTCCTCCCGGGGTCGATACTCCCGCCGACCTTGAACAGGCCCGCGCCATGCTGGAGCCGAAAGACGGGCCGTAAACGCATCCCCAAGCCGGCGCCGGACAGAATCAAAAAGATAAGGCGTTCCTTCACATGCCTGAAACCAAACAAGCATCCCAGACCATTGCCTTCCAGGGCCTGCCTGGCGCTTATTCCGATCTCGCCTGCCGCGAGATCTATCCCGAGATGGCGACCCTGTTCTATCCGTCCTTTGAGGACGCGCTTGATGCCGTGAACGAGGATCAGGCGGCCCTGGCCATGATCCCAGCGGAGAATTCCGTGGCCGGGCGGGTGGCGGAAATTCATCACCTGTTGCCCCACACCGAGCTTCACATCATCGCTGAGCATTTCCAGCGGGTGAATCACCAGCTTCTGGCGCCAAAGGGAGCAACCATCGAAGGGCTGAAAACCATTCACAGCCACATGCACGCTCTTTCCCAGTGTCGTAAACTAATCCGTGAGCTGGGCCTGGAGGCTGTGGTCTGCGCCGATACCGCCGCCGCCGCGGCCGAGGTTGCGAGAGCCGGCGACGCAACCCAGGCCGCCATCGCCTCCTCCCTGGCGGGAGAGATTTACGGGCTTGAGATGTTGCGCTCCAATATCGAGGACGCCGAACACAACACCACCCGCTTCTTCGTTCTCGCCCGNGCGCCCTTCGATCCCGATCCCGCCAAGGGGGCGGTCATCACCAGTTTTGTCTTTTACGTGCGCAACGTGCCCGCCGCCGTCTACAAGGCGCTGGGCGGCTTCGCCACCAACGGCGTCAACATGACGCGGCTGGAAAGCTTCATGATCGACGGCAAGTTCACCCAGGCCCAGTTCTACGCCGATATCGAGGGGTACCCCGATGAGCCCCATGTGAAGTTGGCCTTCGAGGACCTCAACCACTATTCCCGCAAGGTGAAAATCCTNGGCTCCTATTACGCCCATCCCTCCCGTCATCTGGAAAAGGCCGCGGCGCAGGATNAGCCGGAAGGCTAGATCACTAAAACCGGATTAGGAGGAAAATNGGAGAATCATNCTCTCCTTCGCTCTTGCGAGTCCGCCCCCCCGGCGTGGTAGAGTGCGCGCGGGAGGTTGGCGGCGGACGGTGCCCTCGCCAATCCGGTCAGATTCGGAAGGAAGCAGCCGTAACGAGATTGTTCCGGGTCGTCTAACCAGCCTCCCACCCGTTGTTTTCCGCCGTTCCTGTTGTTGTTTTCAAGGCCTGCCGGGCGTCATGACCGAGAGCCCAGAATCAGAAAACCAAGAACCCTCCCTGTCGGATTCCGGGGCCTATCGTGTGTTGGCGCGGAAATACCGTCCCAAGACCTTCGCCAATCTCATCGGCCAGGAGGTCATGGTCAGGGTTCTCACCAATGCCATCGCCAGCGGCCGTCTCGCCCACGCCTTTATTCTCACCGGCGTACGCGGCGTGGGAAAGACCACNACGGCGCGAATCATCGCCCGCGCACTCAACTGTATCGGCGCGGACGGCAGCGGTGGCCCCACTGAGGAACCCTGCGGCCAATGTGAACATTGCATGGCCATCGCCGAAGACCGCGATGTGGACGTGATCGAAATGGACGCGGCCAGCCGCACCGGGGTGGACGACATCCGTGAGCTGATCGAGGGCGTCCGCTACAAGCCGGTGTCGGCGCGCTACAAGGTCTACATCATCGACGAGGTGCATATGCTCTCCAAGAACGCCTTCAACGCCCTGTTGAAGACGCTGGAGGAGCCGCCCGAACACGTAAAATTCATCTTCGCCACCACCGAAATCCGCAAAGTTCCGGTGACCGTGATGTCGCGTTGCCAGCGTTTCGACCTGCGGCGCGTGGATGTGGAAACGCTGGCTGCCCATCTTTCCCGTATCGCCGAACAGGAAGGCGCGGCCGTCACCTCCAGGGCGGCGATGCTGATCGCGCGGGCCGCCGACGGCTCCGTGCGCGATGGCCTATCCCTTCTCGATACGGCCATATCCACGGAATCCACGGACGGCAAGGGAGAGGTAGACGAAACCCAGATCCGCGCCATGCTCGGCCTTGCCGACCGCACCCAGGTCTTTGATTTACTGGACGCCGTGATGGGGGGCGATCCCTCCGCCGCCCTGACTCTGCTGGAGGAACTCTACGCCTCGGGCGCCGATCCCGTGATCATCATCCAGGACCTGCTGGTACTGTGTCACTGGCTGACCCGGCTGAAGGTTTTGCCCGAAGCAGCGGAGGCCCCGGAAATACCCGAGGCCGAAGCCAAGCGAGGACTGGAAATAGCCTCGAAGCTGGCCATGCCGGTGCTGACCCGCGCCTGGCAGCTCTTGCTCAAGGGCCTGGCGGAGGTCCAAAANGCGCCTTCGCCGCTTGTGGCCGCGGAAATGGTGATGGTGCGTCTGGCCTATAGCAGCGACCTGCCGACCCCGGCTGAGATCGTCCGCGACCTCCGTAAGGAAGGGGGAGCCAAGAGCGGTGAAAAACCAGCCGTGACACCGCCCCAGGACGAATCTCCCCAGGACGTATCCCCCCAGGACGCGTCTTCGAGGTCCGAAACGGCAATCGAAGAGCCCACCCTCGCACTTTCCACGCCATCGCCTTCCCCTGAGGCACCGCCNNCCACTGCGCCGTCCACTGCACCACCCACCGCCGCGCCGCCATCGTCTCCCGCCACACAGGCGGCCCTGGTGCCAGACTCGGTACCCTCCCCGGAAGAGGCTCCGGAAGCAACTCCGGAACACCTGGAAACGGAGAGCGTGACCAATTTCCGGGACGTGGTGGCGCTGACGCAACGGCACCGCGAAGGCCGCCTTCAGGCCCATTTGATCAATGATGTGCACCTTGTGAGCTTCGAGTCCGGCCGCATGGAATTCCGCCCCGGCCCCCAAGCCCCGGCCAAGCTGGCCGGGATGCTNAGCGATTACCTGGGGCGCTGGACCGGAGCGCGCTGGGTGGTGAGCGTATCTCAGGCGGAAGGCGACCCCACCCTTGGCGAACAGATTCGGGAGGCGGAGGAAAAAGTCTGCGCCGAGGCTGGGACCGAGCCCCTGGTGCGCGCCGTTCTCGACGCCTTTCCAGGCTCCACAATCACCGCCGTCCGCAACCTGGACGATAGCGCCAATCCGGAAGGAGATGACCCCCAATGAAGAATATTGGCCAGATGATGAAACAGGCCCAGCAGATGCAAGAGAAAATGGCAGAGCTGCAGGCCAGTCTCGACGCTGCAGAGATCACCGGCGTCTCCGGAGGCGGNATGGTGGAAGTGACCCTCACCGGCAAGGGAATGGCCCGGGCTGTGAAAATAGATTCCTCTCTGGTGACCCCCGACGACGTGGAGATTCTCGAAGACCTCATCGTCGCCGCCGTCAACGATGCCCGCAACCGGATCGAAGAAAAGATGAAAGAGGAAATGTCCAAGGTTGCTGGCGGGCTAGAGCTTCCCCCGGGCATGAACCTACCGTTCTGATCTGTTCTAACCATGGCGGTCTCCCACATTGACCAACTGATCGGGCTTCTCGCCAGACTTCCTGGCCTGGGGCCGCGTTCGGCCCGCCGGGCGGCGCTGCAACTCCTGAAAAAACGGGACTCCCTGTTGGCCCCGTTGGCCTCGGCGCTGACCCAGGCGGCGGAAACCATCCGCAGCTGTGGCCAATGCGGCAATCTCGACACAGTGGACCCCTGCGCCATATGCGGCGATGCAAAGCGTGACGACTCTGTGATCTGCGTGGTGGAGGAAGTAGCCGACCTGTGGGCCGTGGAACGCTCGGGCGTTTACCGGGGGCGCTATCACGTACTGGGCGGCACNCTGTCGGCTCTCGACGGCGTGGGGCCGGAGGAACTCAAGATCACCAAGCTGGTAGAACGGGCGTCCAACGCAGAGGTGACAGAGGTTATCCTCGCCACTAACGCCACGGTGGACGGNCAGACCACAGCCCATTACGTGGCCGACCGCCTGGCCCAATGCGGAGTGGGGATCACCAGGCTCGCCCACGGCTTGCCCATGGGTGGAGAGCTCGATTACCTCGACGACGGCACCCTGACCGCAGCCCTGAAGGCGCGCTCGCCCGCCTAGAACAGGATTTCTTACAGAATTATCCCGATCACCGCCCCGATAGATCAGTCATTGGACCGGGGCGGCAACAGGGAGGCCTCGCCGTCCCCGGCGAGGTCCTTAGATTCAGGGAGGTCCTCGGAGATGATGTCTTCGCCGCGGCGGGTGATCTTGCCGGTGGAGGTGTTTATCNCCCGGATATCCTTTTCCGCCAGGTCGAAATGTTTCTGAAGGCTGCCGACCCTCTTGTCGAGACGGGTGACGTCTTCCAGTAAGATATGGATAAGCTTTTGGATTTTTCCGGCCTGTTCGCGCATTTCCACGTCTTTTAGGACCGCGCGCACCGTATTGAGGGTCGCCCACAGGGTAGAAGGCGAAACGATAAGAACCCGGGCGCGAAAGGACATTTCCACGAGATCGGGGAAATTGGCATGAATCTCGCCATAGACGGCCTCGCTGGGTAGGAACATGAGCGCCGTTTCGGCTGTTTCACCGGGCAGGATGTATTTCTCGGCGATATCACGCAGATGATTTTTGATATCGGTGCCGAAACGCTGCGCTGCTTTCTTACGGGCGATGTCATCCCCGGCTTCGCGCAGGGCGTGGTAACTCTCCAGAGGGAACTTGGCGTCTATGGAGATGGACCCCGGTGGATTGGGGAGCTTGATCAGGCAATCCACCCTCTTGCCGTTGGAAAGCGTCGCCTGAATATCGTAAGCCGAGGACGGCAGCACGTCTTTTACCAGGTCGTTGAGGCGGATTTCACCGAAGGCGCCGCGCGCCTGTTTGTTGGCAAGGATGTTCTGAAGCCCCATCACCTGGCTTGAAAGCTCGGTGATGTTTTTCTGGGCGACGACGATGACGGCCAGGCGCTCCTTCATCTCGGTCATGCTGGTCTGGGCCTTCTGCGAGGTCTTTTCCAGACTTTCGCTCACCCGCCGGGTCACGTCGGCCAGCCGTTCGTCCAGAAGCTTCTGCGTCGCCGCTTGGTTTTGCGTCAGCTGGTTGAGGCGCCCATCAAGCCCGGCCTGGGCGTTGACCAGCTTGTCTAAATTAGTTTGCTCGTCACTTCTTCCGTGCCGCACNATCAGATAGATTGCCAGCACCACCACCAGCGTNAACGCGGTAAATAGCAAAATGACCTGAGTTGTACCCACCTGTTCTTCCTTTGAAAAAAACCACCACAATTACTTGNAGGCGGGCATTATATTATGGCTGGTGAAGGGAAGGTACCTAAACTTTATGCCACAAGGACAATGACCGCGTATTTTCCCCCCACTGTAATTTCNGATACCTCAATCTCCGATACCTCGCGCCGTTCTTTTTTGCTGCGCGGCGGCGCGTTCATGGCAGTGGCAGCGATGTCTTCAGGAGCTATCCCGGCCCAGGCTCTTACCGCTCCCTTTCCGGCCCTTTTCAATAGTCGCGAAAAATTGGTGATGCCAAGCTCCGCCGTGGCCGCCAATATGGCGGCGCTGAATATTTCGCCCCGCCGCTTCTTGGGACCCGGGGAGACCAGGGTTGCGGGACTTCTTCGTACTGTCCAGGAATATGTAAATGGCTGCCGCTACCAGCCTGGCGCATGGAGTGAAACGTTTACCACGCCCTGGCGTCCGCCGCGCGCGCTCTTCCACGGCGAGGGTGATTGCCGGGACTTTGCGGTGGCGAAATATATACTGCTGCGCCGTTTCGGCCTTGCCCACCATGACTTGCGGCTCATCCTGCTCGACATGCCACCCACACGACGTCCTCGCCCGGAAAGGCGGACGCAAACCGTGCTTGCCGTAAATCTCGGAGGAAAAGTGGGCATTCTCGACAATTTCCACGGCCATGTTCTACCCCATAAACAGATGCTGGGATGCTGTCCTCTCTGGTCCTTAAACCGCTACGGGCTATGGCGTCACCTAGGCTGAATCATCAGGTTTCTCAAGAGCNTCCCCGGCTTCCTTCCCGGTGAAGGGCTTGACGGTAAGAAAGCTGCAGCATAACTAGAATATGTGGATCCTGTTTAATAACGGCATTTTTTATGGCCAAGCTGGACATCATCACCGCGCCCGACCCGCGCCTGAAAGTAAAATCCGCCCCCGTCGAGAGGGTGGACGACGGAGTGCGCCGACTTATGGACGACCTTTTTGAGACCATATGCGCCGCCTATAATGGTGTCGGCTTGGCCGCGCCCCAAGTGGGCGTGGCAAGACGGGTCCTGGCGATTGATCTTTCCCTAGGGGAGGAAACGCCCAACCCCCTATATGTAGCCAATCCAAAGATCATCTGGTCTTCCGAGGAGTTTCTCTCTGCCGAGGAAAGCTGCCTTTCAATACCCGAGCACTCTGCTGAGGTCATCCGCCACGCGGCGGTGCGGGTACGCTATCTCGACCGGGATAATGAAGTCCAGGAGATGGACGCCGAGGGGTTCCTCGCCATCTGTATCCAGCATGAGATGGANCATCTCGACGGCATTCTGTTTNTCGACCATCTGACGGCGGTAAAACGGAACATCATTCTCCGCAANCTGACCAAGACGCGTAAGCGTACCTCCGCCAAGGCCGCGGTAACCGCTCCCATCCTCTAATTTTCCGGGAGGCCAGCNATGGCCCAGCACCATTTACGTCTGGTTTTTATGGGATCGTCGGATTTTTCTGTCCCCGTGCTAGCGGCCCTTCTTGAGGCTGGTCATGAGGTGAAATGCGTTTATAGCCAGCCCCCCCGTCTCGCTGGCAGAGGACAGAAGGAGCACTCCGCCCCGGTTCATGTCTATGCCAAAGCGAAGGGAATACCCGTGCATACTCCGGAGAGCCTAAAAGGTCCGGAGGAAGAGATGGCCTTCACCGCGTACAAGGCGGATGCCGCCGTGGTCGCGGCCTATGGATTGCTCCTGCCCGCCGCCTTCCTCAACGCCCCGTCTCTGGGCTGTCTTAACGTCCATGCGTCGCTGTTGCCCCGTTGGCGCGGCGCTGCACCTATACAACACGCTATCCTNGCAGGGGATGAGGAATCTGGCGNCACCATTATGAAAGTGACGGAAGAGCTTGATGCTGGAGATATTCTGTTGGCTAACTCCGTCCCCATAACCCCGGAGACCACGGCCCGGAGCCTCCATGACGAACTCTCCCAACTGGGCGCAAAACTGATGGTTATGGCCTTGGAAGCCGCGGCGGATGGTACGCTAGCGCCACGCCTGCAACCTCAGGAAGGGATCACTTATGCCAAAAAACTGACCCCCGCCGAAGGCCGGCTTCACTGGCAGCGTCCGGCGAGTGAACTGGAGCGCCAGGTGCGCGCCTTCACGCCTTGGCCCGGCGCCTGGTTCGAATATGAGACCGCGGGAAAACGCGAGCGTATCAAGGTTCTCTCGGCTAAGGACCTGGCAGGTGGCGGGGAGAAACCAGGCACGGTCTTGGACGACAAGCTCACCATTGCCTGCGGCGAAGGGGTGCTTCGGATTTGCCGCCTGCAACGGTCCGGAAAGTCGGCCATGGGAGTTGAGAGCTTCCTGCGCGGCTTTCCCGTTCCNGCACACACCGTCTTGCCGGAAGGCTAAGCATCTGTGCCGCGTTATAAGCTGACCATAGAATATGACGGCGGCGGTTTTGTGGGCTGGCAGCGCCAAGAAAACGGCCTGTCGGTGCAACAAGTTCTGGAAGAAGCTATCAAGAAGTTCTGTGGCGAAGCAACCACACTGTTCGGTGCCGGCCGTACCGATACCGGTGTTCATGCACTCGGCCAGGTGGCCCATTTCGATCTCGCGGGGGCGGCTGAGGTGGATACTATCCGCGATGCCCTCAATTTTCACGTCAAACCCGCCACCATTTCAATCCTGGCTACCGAGCTGGTGGATGACGATTTCCACGCCCGATTTTCGGCTACTGAGCGGGCCTATCTCTACCGTATCATAAACCGCCGCTCGCCGTTGACTTTGGATAAGGGGCGGGCTTGGCACGTGATCGTGCCTCTAGACAGCGAGGCTATGGCCGAAGCGGGGATGGCTCTTGTGGGTTTTCATGATTTTACTTCTTTCCGTTCTGTCCATTGTCAGGCGGAATCGGCAGAAAAGACCATGANCCATATTGCGGTTACGCGTCAGGACGAGGAAATCCAGCTGTTGTTACGCGCTCCGTCCTTTCTTCACAACCAGGTGCGTATNATCGCAGGNACTCTTGCTTGGGTGGGGGAGGGTAAATGGACCACCGGGGAGGTGGTAGATGCGTTGGCNGCCTGTGACCGTAGTGCNGCCGGACCCACCGCTCCGCCGGAAGGGCTGTATTTTCTCGAAGCTATTTACGAAGAGAAAAAGAAGCAATAACTCCTGGGCGTTTAGATGCCGGTGGCAATTTCACAGAGGGTCATTATTTATGTTCCACGGCCTCAGGAGGCCGGAAAATATCCGTCAAGGACGTGGAAGTAAATTTCCGTAAGCGCCTCGAGGTCCTCAATGGCTACGCTTTCATCTGTTTTATGCATGGTAGCTCCCACAAGTCCGAACTCGGCAACGGGACAGAAATGACGGATGAACCGAGCATCCGAAATGCCGCCGGAAGTGTTGAGTTCTGGTGTTTTCCCGGTAACGTCTGAAACGGCATTCTCAACCAGCTTGCTTAAATCGCCAGGCGGGGTGAAGAAGGCTTCGCCAGATATCTCAATATCCAATTGATAGTCCCCATTTATGGAATCGAAGCTCTTTCGCAGCCATTGCTCCAGTGCGGCGCCGCTATGGGTGTCGTTGAATCGGATGTTGAACCGGGCCACGGCTCGCGCCGGGATTATATTGGGGGCCTGATTCCCCACATCCACCGAGGTGATCTCAAGATTCGAGGGCTGAAAATGTTCGGTCCCTTCGTCCAGCGGCCGTTCGGTAATCTTGCTAAGCATGTGTAGCAGGCGCGGGATGGGATTGTCGGCGCACTGGGGATGGGCCGCATGGCCTTGGGTTCCCATGACAGTCAGATGACAGTTGAGGCTGCCGCGCCGTCCAATTTTTATGGTCTCGCCCAGATATTCGGGGTTGGTGGGCTCGCCCACCAGACAGGCATCCAGCGTTTCACCGCAATCCTTCATCCAGTCGAGGACTTTTGCNGTGCCATTGACGGCCGGGCCTTCCTCGTCNCCGGTNATGAGNAGGCTTANAGAGCCGGGAAANNCNNNGNCGCGNTGATNNAGAAAACGGGCGCTGGCGGCCACAAAACAGGCGATGGCGCCTTTCATGTCGGCAGCCCCGCGTCCCACAAGCCTGTCCTTGACAATCTCGCCGGCAAAGGGGTCCGTGTTCCAGCCTTGCGCGTCTCCAACCGGGACTACGTCGGTATGCCCGGCGAAACAGAAATTAGGCGCGGTATCGCCAATGCGGGCGTACACATTGTCCACATCCGGCGTGTCGGGGGCGGAAAAGGTCATCCGATGGCAGGTAAAGCCCAGTTTCTTCAGCGCTTCCTCGAGAACTGCCAGCGCGCCGCCGTCTTCGGGTGTCACGCTGGGGCAACGGATGAGGGCGCGGGCCAGATCGAGAGGGNCGGTTCTCATATGGGTCTCTAACGCACCTCAATCACGCAGCAATTCGTTGATCGAGGTTTTGGAACGGGTCCTTTCGTCCACCTGTTTGACGATGACCGCACAATATAGGGACGGTCCGGGGGAGCCATCGGGCAGCGGCTTGCCCGGCATGGACCCCGAGACCACCACCGAATAAGGGGGTACCCGTCCAAAGTGAATCTCGCCGCTGGCGCGGTCGACGATTTTCGTCGAAGCACCGATATAAACACCCATGGACAGCACCGAGCCGGTCTCGACGATGACGCCCTCGGCGACCTCGGCGCGGGCNCCGATGAAACAGTCATCCTCGATAATCACCGGCCCTGCCTGAAGGGGTTCCAGAACGCCCCCGATCCCCGCGCCCCCGGAAATATGACAGTTCTTTCCAATCTGCGCGCAGGACCCCACCGTGGACCAGGTGTCCACCATGGTGCCGGNATCCACATAGGCCCCAAGATTGACGAAGGACGGCATCAGCACCACGCCGGGCGCGATATAGGCGGAATGGCGTACCACACAGTTGGGCACGACCCGGAATCCCGCCTGTTGCCAGCGTTCTTCGTTCCAGCCCGCGAATTTGGAGGAGACCTTGTCGTACCATCCCGACTTGCCCAGCCCGGGGTCCCACTGGCCGGCTGGGATCACCACATTGTCCTTAAGCCGGAAGGAAAGAAGAATGGCTTTTTTCAGCCATTGATTGACATGCCACTGGTCATCATCTTTTTCGGCCACGCGGAGGGTTCCCGAATCCAGAAGATTCAACGTTTCTTCTACGGCTTCGGGAATTTCACCCTTGGTGTAGATATCGATTTCCTGGCGTGATTCCCAAGCATCGTCGATGGTTTTTTGCAAATTTGAATACGTCATAAAAATTCCAAGGCGGAAAGAGACGGAAAAGAAGGTGGGAACATGCGGCAGCGGACTTTCCCTGTCAACGCCTTGGCAAAGGGGGACTAAGCCGGCGCTTCGCCTTGCGGGGCGCGGGCCGCCACCAGATCGCCGATCCAGCCCGTNAGATCATCGGTGACATGGTGAATATGGTCGTGGCTTTCTGCTTCTTCCGCCCAGCGCGTGTGGTTGCGGACCCAGATGGTGGTCATGCCCATTTCTGCGGCCGCGACGAGATTTCTCGGGATGTCCTCGAACAGGGCGGTGGTTTCCGCGCACAGCCGAAAGCGTTCAAGAAGACGGCGATAGGCGGCGGGTTCGGGCTTGGGCAGGAAATCCGCCTCGATGATATCGAACACGTGCGTGAAGAACTCCCCGATACCCAGCCGCTCGAGAACCCTTCTGGCGTGGCCCCCGGAGCCGTTGGTGTGGATGATCTTGCGCCCCCCAAGTTTTTTCAGGCACCGGGCCAGCTCCGGATCGGGGGNGAGCAGGGTGAGGTCAATNTCATGAACATAATCGAGGAAGGCGTGGGGGTTGGTGCCATGGTGAAGCATNAGACCGCGAAGNGTGGTGCCGTATTTCCTGAAATAGTCCTTCTGGACCCTGAAGGCGTCATCTGCCTCAATTCCAAGCTCGGCGCTGATAAAGGCTTTCATGCGCTGGTCTATCACGGCGAAAAGGTTTGAATCCGCNGGATACAGCGTGTTGTCGAGGTCGAAAATCCAGTTNTCCACATGCTCNANGGAAAGGCCGGAAACGGGCNCCGGGGCTTCTCCGCTACGGGGCGGGGGCTCTTTTGTCGTGGCTGGAGTCTTTGCGGGCATGGTCGGTGGGTTTTCCCCGTGGGTTTTTTAGGTGAGATAACGCCCCGCCAGTCTGATTGAGTGCCGCGGCCNTGGCAAGTCCGGGGTGGAGGGTCAGGCGAGGCAAAACCTAAACAGGATGACGGGCTTCTCGAGTCTGACTGGGTCCGCGATGACGGCGGTGAAGACAATGACGAAACCGCTTCGGAACAGACGCTTCCCGATCTCGATTGGATGGTGAAGGAGCCGCAACAGGAAGAGCCTAATGATGGGGAAGGTGAGACGGAGAGCCTGGAGAGATTCCAATCCGGGATGGGCCCCGCCTCCAAGACTCAGCCCGAGTAACAGCGCGGCCAGGCCGGTAACTTGGGCTCAGGCGCGGCGCACCAGCGTGCCGACGCCGTGTTCGGTGAAAATTTCCAGCAACAGGGCGTGGGGCACGCGCCCGTCCATGATAACGGCAGCCTCCACACCGCCCTGCACCGCCAGGATACAGGTCTCCACCTTGGGGATCATGCCGCCCTCAATGGTGCCGTCGGCAATCAGTTTCTTGGCTTGGCTGATGCTCAGTTCCGGGATCAGGGTTCCCGACTTGTCCTTGATCCCCACCACATCGGTCAGCATCAGTAGGCGCTTGGCGGTCATGGCTTCGGCCACGCTTCCGGCCACTGTATCGGCGTTGATGTTATAGGTCATATCGTCAGGGCATACTCCGATGGGGGCAATCACCGGGATGATGTCCGATTGCTTCAAGGTTTCCAGGATATGCGGGTTTACCGCCGCCGGTTCGCCGACGAAGCCGAGATCGAGGACATTCTCGATACTAGAGTCCTCGTCCCGCTTTTTGCGGCGGAGTTTTTTAGCCATGACAAGACAGCCGTCCTTGCCGGACAGGCCCACGGCGTTGCCTCCGGCCGACTGGATGGCCCAGACGATGTCCTTATTGATGGAGCCCGACAGCACCATTTCGACGATTTCCACGGTTTTCTTGTCGGTGACCCGCAGCCCGTCGACGAAGGAACTTTTGATCTTCAGCCGCTCCAGCATGCAGCCGATCTGTGGTCCGCCGCCATGCACCACGATGGGATCGATCCCCAGCTGCTTGAGCATGACCATGTCGCGGGCGAACAGTTTCGCCAGCTCCGCTTTTCCCATGGCGTGGCCGCCGAACTTTATGACGAAGGTCTTGCCTGCGTAATTGCGCATATACGGCAGGGCTTCAGACAGCGTGTGCGCCTTGGCCAGCCAGGCGTCGTGAATATGCGTCGGTGCCGGGGTTGTTTTCTTTTCTTTGCCCGCGGACGGGAGCGGGGCGTCATCGAAGAAATCCTGCAATGTCAGAGGAATGCCACGGCGCCCGGCCGCTTCCAGAAGTGGCTCGATATGTTTTTGCGGAATATGCCCGCCACTACCACCGCTGCTCCTGGGATAGGTCCAGCGATAGACACTGGTGGGACTGATACCGAGCCATTCGGAGATGGTCTGCGGCCCGCCACACAGGGCGATGATGCGGTCGGCAATCTTGGGCATGGGAGAAATTTACGAATTGAGTAATAAATGTCAACGAAATAAATTACTTTTTTAGTAAATATCCCACTCCATATCCCACCCCACAGGTGTTATCCCATGCCTCACCCGGCTTCGCACAGCCCCGCCAGCATGGCGCGCAGTTCGGGTATGCCGCTGCTCTCTCGGGCGCTGGTGGCGATGATGCAGGGAAGGGCGGCAGGGCGCTGGCGTATTTCCTCACCCAGCCGTTCCTTTATCTGTTCTAGGTCCTTCGCCTTGGCCTTGTCGGTTTTGGTCAGCACCATCTGATAGGAAACGGCGGCGGCATCGAGACGGTCCATCAGATCACGGTCCACCTTCTTGGCACCGTGGCGGCTGTCCACGAGAAGGTAGAGCCGCCGTAGAGTCGCCCGGCCGCGAAAATAGGCGTCGGTCAGCTCCGTCCACCTGTAAATCTCGTGTTTCGGCGCCTTGGCATAGCCATGACCAGGCAGGTCCACCAGCATCATCCGGTCGTTAAGGACAAAGAAATTGATCTGGCGGGTGCGCCCCGGCGTCTGGGAAATCCTGGCCAGGGTGTTGTGTCCGGTCAGGGCGTTGATAAGGCTCGACTTGCCCACATTGGAACGGCCGGCGAAGGCTCCTTCCGGCAAGGTGCCGGGGGGCAGGTTGTCCGCCGTCGTGGCGCCGGCGACGAAACGGCATTCTCCAGCGAAAAGAATGCGCCCCTTTTCCAGAGATTCAGGCGTGATCACGGCCGCCGAGTCCACCGTATCTTGTGTATCCCGATCCGTGCCGGACATGATCTATTCCCCCGCCTTTAGCTTTTCTTTGCTGGCGCATCCATCTTTTTCATCAGGAACCATTGCTGGCCGATGGACAGCACGTTGTTCCAGGCCCAGTAAATTACCAGTCCCGCCGGAAAATTGGCGAGAAGGATGGTGAAGATAAAAGGCAGGAACATGAAGATTTTGGCCTGAACGGGGTCGGCCGGGGGTGGATTGAGCTTCTGCTGGAGATACATGGTGAGCCCCATGAGGATGGGCCACACGCCGATATGCAGAAAAGACGGCAGATCAAATGGAAGAAGCCCGAACAGATTAAAGAGCGACGTGGGGTCGGGCGCGGAAAGATCGGCGATCCAGCCGTAGAATGGCGCCTGGCGCATCTCGATAGACACAAACAGCACCTTATAGAGGGAAAAGAAGATGGGAATCTGAACCAGCATGGGAAGACAGCCCGCCGCGGGATTAACCTTCTCCCGCTTATAGAGCGCCATCATTTCCTGGTTCATGCGCGCCTTGTCCTCCCCGAACCGCTCCCGCAGTTCAGTAATCTGCGGGTGCAGCTTCTTCATGGCGTTCATGGCCCGGAAGGACTTGTTGGCCAGCGGATACATGAGTAGCCGGAAGATGATGGTCAGGGCAAGGATGCCGAGGCCGAAGTTGCCGAAAATCCGGTTGAAGAAATTCAGGGCGTAGAAGATGGGCTTGGTAAGAAAATAGAACCAGCCGAAATCAACCGCCAGGTCGAACCGGTCAATGCCGTAGGTGGTGGTATAGGCGTCGAGAAGCTCAACAATCTTGGCTCCGGCGAAGAGATTACTGGAAACCTCAGCGTTGCCGCCCGACGCCAGAACGAATTCCCGACCTAGGTAATCAGCCTGATATTTGTTTCTGCCCTGCACATTGTCGTATCTGAATTTGGTGTTGACCCGGTTTCCCCTGTCCGGGGCCAGGGCTACAAGCCAGTATTTGTCCGTTATCCCCAGCCAGCCCCCGGTGGTGGTCTGGGCGATCCGGTGTTCTTCCTGAAGTTCATCGTAATCCACTTCCTCCAGGGTGCCATCGAAGACTCCCAGCGGGCCCTCGTGAAGGATATAAAAGCCCAGGGTGCTGGGCGTTCCCGTGCGTGAGATCAACCCATAGGGATACAGCGAGACCTTCTCACTGCCCGTGTTTTCAACCCTCTGGGTGACGGTGAACATGAAGTTATCGTCAACCTCGAAGGTTTTAGCAAATACTAGCCCCTGTCCGTTATCCCAGCGCAGCGTGACGGGATTCTCCGGAGACAAGACCTTGCCGTCGCTCAATCCCCAGACCGTTTTGTTATCGGGGACCGCAACGCCCTTGGCTCCCGCTGTCCACCCATGGCGGGCGAAATAGGCATCCGGCGTGCCGGGCGGGGAAAGAAGGGTGATAAGCGGGCTCTCCCGTGATAGGGCTTCGCGGTATTTGACAAGAGTCAGATCGTCGAGCCGGGCGCCTGTCAGCGCCAGCGAGCCCACCAATTGCGGAGTTTCGATCCGCACCCGTCCGCTTTGCAAAAGGACTTCCTCGCGGGTGAGGGAAGGGTGCTCGTCTTTCTCTGTGGGGGACGCCACAGGCTGCATTGAAGACGGCGCCGGTGTGATGCCGCCGCCGTCACCTTCCAGGACTGGCGCTTCCGGCACCATGCCGCCCTCGCTCGCCTCCTGCGAGACGGTTGCATCCTCGACCGGCGGCGGCGGGCTGAAGAAATATTGGAACCCCACCAGAATCAACAATGACAGAAGTATCGCTAGGAAAAGATTGCGTTGCTCATCCACGGCCATCGCCCTCCCGGCTTAAAGGCACAAAGGTCTGCAACGTCTGTGGCACCGGGTCATGGCCGTGGCGGCCCCAGGGGTGACAGCGGGCAATCCTGGCGATGGTGAGAAAGGCTCCCTTTACGGCGCCGTGGCGGGCAACCGATTCCAGCGCGTATTCCGAGCAGCTTGGTGCATACCGGCATCCTCCCGGCAGGATCGGGGCAATCAGTATCTGATAGCTACGGATCAGGACACGCAGTAGGTGTTGTACAAGATTCATGCGGGCACCGGATATCTTAAACGGTGTGATAGGCTTCAAGCCGCTTTAAGGATGTCACAAGATCATCCAGAAGCTTGGGAAAAGGACGGGTCAGGGTCCCCTTGCGGGCGATCAGGACAAAATCATACCCCGGCTTGGCGTGATCGGGGATGACCTTGGTGACCACGGCGCGGAGACGCCGCCGTGCCCGGTTGCGTTCCACGGCGCCGCCCACCCTTTTACTGGCGGTATAACCGATACGTATGGGCACGTTTTTCTCCATGGAGGCGCCGGAAGAATCCCCCTTGCGGACCATGGCCTGGAGAATCAGGCCGGGCGTTACCGATTTACAGCGCACGGCCGCGACGCGGAGGAAATCCGACCGCCGTTTGAGGCGCTCGATAACGGGGGACATGGATTTCAGGCGGACAGGCGTTTGCGGCCCTTGGTGCGGCGTTTCGCCAGCACCCTGCGGCCACCTACGGTGGCCATGCGGGAGCGGAAACCGTGGCGGCGCTTACGAACGAGAACGCTTGGCTGATAGGTGCGTTTCAAGGGTCGACTCCGAAATATTTTGGGAGTTCAGGACAAGGACGGCTGTATAAAGTCTGGAGCCGGGGAAGTCAATGTTACTCACTGCCGGATTTCCCCGCAAAGGGCGCATTTAGGCCCCTTCCTCTCACTCCCGTCTCACATAAAGGTGAATGGTTGGGAGGGGAATGCTGTGCTTAAGTAAAAAACGGAAATGCTCTGAGTGCGGATTACTTTTTTGCTGGGGAAAAATTGTGAGCAGAGCCGAAAAACATATTCAGGGATTTTCCTTCACAAGGATACTGCCCATCCTCGTTCTTGCCGGTGGGCTGGGGGCGTTCTTCATTCTCGGCGGCGCGGAATACCTGGCCTTTGAAACCTTCCGGGACAACCGGGAATTTCTTCTCGATTTCGTGGAGCGGAACGGTGTCGCTGCCGTTCTCGCGTATATGGCGGTTTATGCCGCGGCAATGTGGATGAGATTCGGTTCGGCGTCCAATCCGCGGGCATCAACTTCCCTGGAGACCCCTTTTAATTTTTTTTGGCGCTTCTTACGATCTTGCCGAGACACGGATACCCCTCATACCTAAGGTTATGTAGAGAGAAGACCGCCATCGACCATGATGGATTATTGTATGTTTTTCAGGATGATCCTGGCCTGAATGCCCAGCCTCTGTTCAAGGAAAACCGGCTCTTCACAGACATAGTCGATGAGTTTGTTGCGTTCATCATAAATCCGTGTGTTCCAGATAAGGGTTTCGGACAAACCCATATATTCGGGACTTTCCTCGCCAACGCCTTCCTGCTCCATCTTGCGCAATTCCTTGGCCATCAGGCCAATGCGTTCCGCCCGTTCTATCTGGCGGCGGTAAAATTCCTTAATGCCCCTTATCTGCCGGGCGCGAAGTTCGCTGGACCTCAGGAACAGCCCGGAGAAAAGCGCTAACAGCTTCTTGTCTTTGTCTTTTCCCAGGGTTTCCACATAGCCATTGATAATGTCCACGGATTCTTCTTCGGTCAGGGTTTCGTCGAGAAGTTCGTTGACGAGGGGAGGAAGCGTCTCGTCTTCCCACCAGGTAGCGGTGAATTCCTTTATGGCGGGGCCCTGCCAAACGGTGGCGAGGGGAATGCCGTTAACGAGGCGCTGAACACAGGGCCATTCGGATTCGTAGTCTTCCTGCGCCAGCCCAGGACGGGCGACGGACAAGACAAAACTGAAAATGGCCGCATATAAGAAAGTAAATTTTAAAAACTGCACTTTTCCACCTGTATTGTTATGAAATTTAAAAAACGTCGCCGCCATTTAATGGTGGTGTCATTTGACGATGAACTTACCGACCATGCCCCTTTCTTCCAACCCCTCGAAGCTGAATTCGTAAACGCCGGTCCTGATGGGCACGAAAAAGAGTTCCGCCTCGCTTTCTTCGTATTCCTCGAAGGACAGCTCCTCGATCACGGGGGCCTTGATCTCCACGTCCTCCACTTCCAGCTTCCGCACCCAGATATTTGCGAAAAACTCGGGCGCTTCGAAGGAATATTCCTTGAGACCGCTGCTGATGATCTTGAGACGATAGGCTTGGCCGGTCTCAAGCTGGAATTCCTTGCTCGACATGGCGTAGTCGCTTTTTTCCGAGCCTAACTCCAGCTTCAGCATTTTAGCCTTCACGGCCAGGTCGCCCTTAGCGGAAGCGCCCGTCACAGGCAAAGACAGGGCAATGGTGAACAGGGTCAGTTTTAGAAAATGTTTCACGTGTTTCTCCGCTGATTTTTCCGCAATTTTCATAGTGGTTCCGCTCAGGCCCCGGCCTTGCGGGTGATCAGCCCGCGTCCCGGATCATAGCCATAAATCGCCAGCCCCAGAAACACCACCGTAGCCACCGCCACATAGGCCAGGGACAGCCAGTTGATCTGGCCGTAAAAGGCGAACCGGATCAGCTCCACGGCATGGGTAAAGGGATTAGCCCAGCAGATATTGTAGAGCAAAAGACTGGATTCCTTCATTTTCCACAGGGGATAGAGGGCGGAAGAGGCGAAGAACATGGGAAAAATCACGAAATTCATGATCCCCGCGAAGTTTTCAAGCTGTTTGATGGCCGAGGACAGAAACATGCCGAGCGCCCCCAACATCAGGCCCGACAGAATCAGGGCCGGCAGCACGGTCAGCAGGCCAACGAGCGGCGGCTGGATGTCCCAGAACCAGGCAATCACCAGAAAGGCGTAGACCTGGATCACGGAAACCGCCACCCCCGCCAATAGCTTGCAGACCAGCAGGAACCAGCGTGGAAGAGGACTCACCAGCAGCGTGCGCATGCTTCCCATTTCCCGGTCATAGACCATGGAGAGCGAGCTCTGCATGCCGTTGAAAAGCTGGATCATAGCCATCAAGCCGGGCGCGATATAGACCTCGTAGGTAATATAGGTCTCGTAGGGCGGAATGATAGACACTCCCAAAACCGACCGGAACCCGGCGGCGAAGATGAAGAGCCAGACCAGGGGGCGCACCATGGCGGAAAGGAACCTTTCCTGTTGATGCACGAAACGAAGGCCCTCGCGCCAGACGATGCCCACGAAACAACGAAAATAGTGAATGGGCGTCATACTTCGGGCTCTTTCCCCACCAGGGTGGTAAACGCCTCGCGGATTGTCGCCGTTCCCGCCTGTTTGCAGACTTCCTCCACGCCACCGGCGGCCAGAACCTTGCCTTCATCCAGGATTACAACCTGTTCCCCTTCGTCGATCTCGTCGATCAGGTGCGTAGCCCACAGCACCGCTAGACCATCCTCGCGGCACAGGCTCCGCACATGGTCGAGAATATCCTGACGGCTGCCGATATCGAGCCCCACGGTGGGTTCGTCGAGAAGAAGCATTTTCGGACGGTGCATCAGGGCGCGCGAGATTTCCACCCGGCGGCGCTGGCCGCCGGAAAGCTGTCTTATTTTGTGATGGCGGCGGTTGATGAGACCACTGCGGGTGAGTTCCTCTTCGAGTCTTTCCTGGGCCTGGCCGCGGCTGATTCCATGCAGCGCGGCGTGATAATGAAGGTTCTGTTCCACCGTCAGGTCGAGGTCCAGCGTGGGCTGCTGGAAAACAACGCCGATCCTGGTCAGGGCCTGGGATGAGTCGCGCCGCACATCGTATCCGAAGATTTCGATGGCCCCAGTTCGATTGTTATAGAGCCGCGTCACCAGGGAATAGAGCGTGGTCTTGCCGGCCCCGTTCTGGCCCAGCAGCACCGTGAAATCACCCGGATGAATCGCCACCGCCACGTCACCGAGGGCCCGCGTGGACCCGAAATCGTGGGTCAGGCCGGAGACCTCCAATGCCGCCGTGCCTTCCCTGTTCTGGTGCTGTGTCAGGGTTGGATCACTATGCCCCATGGGAACCTTCCAACCTTGATGGATTTGATGGCTTTGAGTTTTTCCACATTGATGACGGTAACGTCATTACTGACGCCGTTGGTGCTGACCAGCAGTTTCTCATTGGGGGTCAAGGCAAGCTGCCAGACGCGCTGGCCGACGAGAATATATTTGATGATCTCCAGGGTCTTGGCGTCGATTACCGCGATCCTGTTGGCGGGTCCCAGAGCGACAAATCCGTA
>NZAO01000061.1 GCA_002686135.1 Rhodospirillaceae bacterium | reverse complement strand
GGCTTCTGCTATGTCAGCCATGTTATGCCAAGCCCTTGGACGGTGGTGTGTTTATTCTGAAAAAATAACTTCCCCAACGCCCGGCAGACACCAGCGCGACTGGCCACAGTTCCATGACTGTTGGCATTGTCCCGATAGACCGGGGCGTGGTCATGCGCTAGCATTCAAATTGGACCACTCAGATGGGGCAGATTGTGTTGCTATTTAGTTACAGTAGTAGANTTCTCCTTCAANCTTTGACCGNAGCATATTGACTTATCTCCTCGGATTACNCTCCTATCTCCTATACAGAGAGTAGATTCTAGGCCGGGCNGGNTGTTGCNTAAATACACTCTTAAATGGNNGTGTTCTCAAGTCTAAATGGGAGTGTTCTCGAGTCGTCGCCAGANAAAATTGGNGNAAACNCGATGNGTCGCACAAGTAACGAAGACTTCCGGGATTTTTATAAATTACCGTTGAGCNCGTTGAGCGCCCCATTGATGGTGGCGATTTTGGCCATNGGGATCGCGATTGGCAGCCTGGNTTTCTCAGGGAGTGCAATGGCTCAGGAAAAAGGAGCAGACCCCGTCACCTGCACCGGCGATTGTAAAGAGACTGCAAAAAGTGGTACCGATGCGNTAGGCGCCACCAACATGTTGTTCACCAACACCATTATGACAAGATTAGCAAAATTAGTGGCGATGCGGATGTCACTCGGGGAAACGTCCTCGCAACTCACGAATATGAATATCCCTGTCGGCCAAGTTTCGGAGGGCTACCAAAGAAAATCGCTTGACGCGGAGCATGCGGACTCCTCCTTGGCTTTTGATGGAACGGGCTTCTCAAGCGGTGACGAAGCCATGAGAAAGGCGGTGTGGGTGCGAGGCTACAACAGTATTGCNGATCAGGGTAGCCGAACTGATGGCAGCGGTGCCACCGTCGACGGCTATGACTCCATTACCTGGGGCGGCGCGTTTGGCATGGATGGGATGGTCACCGATAAGAGCAGGGTTGGCATCAGTTTTAACTTCGCAAGAACTGTTGTTGATGGTGACGGTCTCAGCGGCNTCGTCGACACCCCCCTCAGCGAGAGCGACATCNNGAGCAAGCAGGTGGCGGTTTACGGCGACTATAGCTCCGACATGATCGGCAGTACGCCGGTGCGTCCTTATTACCTTGTGGGTATGTTATCCTACGGTTCAAGTGCCGTGAACTCCACCCGGGTAACCGGGGCCGCGCTGACTACATTCGCTAGGAGCGACTACGACACCCACCAAGTCACGGCGCATGTTGGTGGGGGTGTGCCACTGGTTAAGGGTAAGCATGTGTTCACGCCGAATGCGGCCTTCCAATACACCCATGTGTGGAATGAGGACTACACCGAAAATGGTGCAGGGACGCTGAACNTGGTGGTNGANCCCGAGGACACAGATATNGCTCTCATCATCGTGGGCCTGGACTACATGTCTTCGTACAGTGTGAACGATGGTGTGTTGACACCACAGATGCGGGCCAGCGTCTCCTACGATTTAGCCTCGGATCGGGCAGACTCTGTCTCCAGGTTCATCAGCCAGTCTGTCACTTTCTCATCTCAAGGTGCGGAAGTTGATGAACTCGCAGGCTCCGTTGGGGCCGGTCTCACTTACTCAACCCCTTCCGGCAAATGGGACTTGAGTGCTGATTACGATGCCGACCTAAAGGACGACTATATCGCCCACACTAGCCGCCTCGAGGCGAGGCTTAACTTCTAACCTCTTCTATAGAAAAAGTTGGCTGTTTGATTGGGTGGCCCCACCTTCACGGCGGGGTCACTTTCTGTTTCAAGACTAGTGTTCTTGATCAGACATATGGTACTTCTGTGATGATGTCAGGAAGCCTTGAAGCGGACAGAAGGGATGCGGAAAACTCTGGTGGAACTGACCGATCCAAAGGCAATGCGATTAATCAAAAGGTCCTGGTTGTTGGGGGTGGCCACGGCCGTTTTATTCTCTCTCCTGTCAGTGGCCGGCTGCGCCGGAGTTGATTACAGGCTGGAGAATGCCCACCGGTTGGCGAGAGACGCCGGGCTGACCCCGCAGATCCTGAAGGGTGGAACCTTTGCCTTGCAGACCTATCACCGCCTTGGGCGATCAACTGGTCCGTTGCGGGTGTATATTGAAGGCGACGGATTCGCCTGGATCAACCGCGGCCGAATTTCACCGAATCCGACGCCCCACAACCCGGTTGCGCTCAAGCTAGCCGCCTCCGACCATTCACCAGCGGTTTTCTACGTCGGGCGGCCCTGTCAATACGTTGGGGTAGGTAGCAACCGCCAATGTACCAAGCGGTATTGGACCAGCCATAGATTTGCCCCGGAAGTGATTGAAACAACGTCAGCTGTCATTGAACAGGCCAAGAAGTTGGCGGGTGCGACTGCCGTCGAACTGGTAGGATTCTCAGGTGGTGGTGCCGTGGCGGTTCTCGTCGCGTCGCTTCGTTCGGACGTGGTGGGCATCCGTACCGTAGCCGGAAACCTGGACCACGTCACACTGAACCAGCAGAAAAAGGTGGCGCCGCTCACGGGATCCCTAAATGCGGTTGACGTTGCGGCAAAAGTCTCCGTCATTCCCCAGGTCCACTACGTTGGTGTGGATGATGATATTGTTGGCGATATTGTCGCTGAGGTCTATCGGAACAGCGCCGGTAGAACCGATTGTATTACTGTCCGAAGGGTTTCCGGCGTCTCCCACACTGAGGGATGGGATGATATGTGGCGTGACCTGGTAGCCTTGCCGTTACCGAACTGTAATTAATGCCTCTTGAGTGACTAGGCTAACTATTTAAAAAAATGGTCGGAGTGAGAGGATTTGAACCTCCGGCCCCTACGTCCCGAACGTAGTGCTCTACCAGGCTGAGCTACACTCCGATGCCCTGACTGCCGCCTGCAAGACGGCACGTGATGTTTCCCCGAAGCCTTGCGTTGAAGGCCCTGTCCGGGGGAGACCTTGTATCCAAGGCCNTGTTCAGGNCGGGGGGGGNTATAGCGCCAACGCCAGTCGGNTGCAAGCAAGCGGCAAGCGAACCCACACGGGCAGGCACGGTTTAATAGGCGCGTTCGACCCAGAAATCGGCCACACCTAACAGTGCCTCCCTCATTGTCCCCTGTGGAAAAACCGCCAGAGCGTCACGGGCCAGAGTCGTGTAATGGCGGGCGCGTTCCACCGTATCGTCAAGGGTGCCGTGCCGTTTCATACAGGCCACGGCCTTTTCCAGATCNNCCGGCCCCTGTTCCATCTCTTCCAGGGTGCGGCGCCAGAACTGGCGCTCGGCCCTCGACCCGCGGTAATAGGCGAGGATAACCGGCAGGGTCATCTTGCCCTCGCGGAAGTCGTCGCCGATGGTCTTGCCCAGGGTGTCGCTGGCCGCCGAATAATCCAGCACGTCGTCCATAAGCTGGAAGGCGATGCCGAGATTGAGCCCGAAACTCTCGAGCGCATCTTCCTCTACGGCAGGGCGTTCTGCCACCACGGCGCCAATGCGGCAGGCGGCGGCGAACAGCCGCGCCGTTTTCGCCCGCACCACGTCAAGATAGGCGGCCTCGGAAGTTTCGGGATTACCTGTGGTCAGCAATTGTAGAACCTCGCCTTCGGCGATCACGGCGGAAGCCGAGGAAAGAATATCCAGAAGTTTCATGGACCCCGCCGACACCATTAGTTGAAAGGCGCGGCTGAACAGGAAATCCCCCACCAGGACGCTGGCCTTGTTGCCCCACAGCGTATTGGCCGCGGCCTGTCCCCGGCGCAGGCCGCTGTCGTCCACCACGTCGTCATGGAGAAGGGTGGCGGTATGGATAAACTCGACACTGGCGGCTAGGCCCAAGTGATGACGGCCCTCATAGCCGCACAGCCGCGCCGAAGCCAGGGTCAGCAATGGACGCAGCCGCTTGCCGCCGCCGCCGATGATATGCCCGGCCAGCTGTGGGATCAGCGCCACCGGACTTTCCATATGTTGCAGGATGATCTCGTTGACCCGGACAAGGTCGTCGTTCACCATTTCCGTCAGGCGGTCAAGCGCCGTTTCGGGAAGCCGGTCTCTCTCCTGGTCGAGGTTGATGATAACGGCCACGAACATATCCTCCTGAAAGGACTCGGAACAATCGGCCCCGTGCGCCTTTTCTTGACGGGCGCCTTGCGTCACGCCAGCATAGAATCCTGACCCTTGCGGTCAAGACCAAGCATGACCCCTGCGGCATTGCACCGCTCCGGCGGAAATACACAGGTGGAGACCTTATGAAGGAACTGTTCCGCACCAACGATCTGGTTATTCTTTCCTGGGCCTCCGCCGTGCTTGCCGGAGAGAACATCGAGGCCACCGTCTTCGACGCTCANACCAGCATTCTCGAAGGCAGTATCGGCGCCCTGCCGCGCCGCCTCATGGTTTCCGACCGCGACCACACGCGCGCCTGCCGCCTTCTCGACGAGGCCGGCGCCCGCGGCAAGGACGTGGTGTTCGCCGACGGAAACACTTGAAGGACGGGTGGAATGTGCGCTGTGTCGTCCCTAAAAGTAGAAGAGGTAAGCGAGGACTCCCTGCTCGACGGTGCGGTGGTTCTGTGCCAGCCCGTGGACGGCTATCGCGCAGCCATTGATCCGGTATTCCTGGCCGCTGCGGTGCCTGCGCACGCCGGTGAGTCCGTGCTCGACGCCGGTTGCGGAGTGGGGGCGGTGGCGTTGTGTCTGGCGCGACGGGTGGACGGCATCACTGTGACCGGGCTGGAATCCCGCGCGGAACTTGCGGCGCTGGGGCAGGAAAACGCGGCCCGCAACGGCCTCCAGGACCGGGTACGGGTGGTGACGGGGGACATCCTCGATCCGCCTCGCGAATTCGAACCTGGTAGCTTTCATCAGGTGGCGGTAAACCCGCCCTTTCTCGATGCCCACAGCGCCGATCCTCCGCCCCANGGGGCCAAGCGCGAGGCCAATGTGGAGGGCGTAGCCCGGCTCGCCGACTGGGTTTCCTTTGCGTTCTTTATGACTGCGCCGGATGGCGGCATCACCTTCATCCACCGCGCCGAGCGTCTGGGAGAGCTGCTCTGCGCCNTGGAAGGAAAGGTNGGCGGTATCGTGGTCTTTCCGCTGTGGCCGCGCGCGGGCAAGGCCGCCAAAAGGGTGCTGGTGAGCGCGCGCAAGGGGTCATCGGCGCCCCTGCGCATGGCACCGGGTCTGGTTCTGCACAACGATGACTCCGACGGTACCTTTACNGCCGAAGCGCAAGCCGTGCTGCGTGGGGGNAAGGGGCTGGAACTGTGATCTGTAGAGCGCCCTGATGTTCGGCCTTTCTTTTTCCGAGATTCTTCTCATCGCCATACCGCTAGTCTTTCTCTGGGTCAATATGAAGCGGGGCCGCGACGAGGATGAACGCCAGGCCGGCCCNGCCGCCGTCTTGCCGCCATCCGGGCCCAAGGCCGAGGACATGACGGCCTGTGCGGTGTGCGGGGTTTACCGTCCGGCGGAATCACGCGAGCCTTGCGAGCATGAGGACTGTCTTTTTCTCAAGCCCGTCTAATGTCCGTTCTGGCACCCGCTTGGCTCCAAACCAGGTCACGACCATTGCTTGACCGGAACCCATGCGGCCAGTAGGTTTTTCCCGGCTCCACTCTCTCCNCCCTAGCCCCCTATGGTGGCGATTTCATGGCTCCTAAGAAACCCGATACCTCCAACAGTTTCCAGAGCCTGATCCTGACTCTGCAGAACTTCTGGACCGCCCAGGGCTGTGTCCTGTTACAGCCCTATGACGCGAAAATGGGGGCNGGCACCTTCCATCCCGCCACCTGTCTGCGCGCCCTGGGGCCGGAGCCCTGGCGGGCGGCCTATGTGCAACCCTGCCGCCGCCCCTCCGACGGCCGCTATGGCGATAACCCCAACCGCCTCCAGCACTATTACCAGTTCCAGGTCATGCTCAAGCCTTCTCCCGATGATGCCCAGGAGACCTATCTGGAGAGTCTCAAGGTTCTCGGCATCGATTCCGCCCGCCACGATATCCGTTTCGTGGAGGATGACTGGGAAAGCCCCACTTTGGGGGCCTCAGGGCTGGGCTGGGAGGTCTGGGTGGATGGCATGGAAGTGACCCAGTTCACCTATTTCCAGCAGGTGGGTGGTATCGACTGCGATCCTGTCTCGGTGGAGTTCACCTACGGGCTGGAACGGCTGGCCATGTACGTGCAGAGCGTGGAGAACGTGTTCGATCTGCGCTGGAACGATGACGGCGTCACTTATGGCGACGTTTTCTTGCGCAACGAGAAGGAATTCTCCGCTTATAACTTCGAACTGGCAGACACCAAGGCACTGGCCCGCCACTTCAAGGACGCCGAGAAGGAATGCCAGAACCTGCTGGGGGCAGAGTTGGCGCTGCCCGCCTTCGACCAGTGCATCAAAGCCAGCCACCTCTTTAACCTGCTCGATGCCCGCGGCGTTATTTCCGTCGCCGAGCGCGCCGCCTATATCGGCCGTGTGCGCGAACTGGCCAAGGGCAGCTGCGAGGCTTGGCTCAACACCCAGGAGATGGCCTAGCTCATGGCCGAACTGCTTCTGGAACTCCTGAGCGAGGAGATCCCCGCCCGCATGCAGGCGCGTGCGGCGGACGACCTCAAGCGCCTNGTCTGCGACGGGCTGAAGGTGGNGGGGCTTTCCTTCGATTCCGCCCGCGCCTTCGCCACCCCGCGCCGCCTCACCCTAGTGGTGGATGGAATCCCTGTGACCCAGCCCGACGTCACCGAGGAGAAAAAAGGCCCGCGCGTGGATGCGCCGGATCAGGCGGTACAGGGGTTCCTCAAGTCAGTGGGATACGAGTCCCCCGACCAGTGCGAGGTTCGCGACATCAAGGGCAACAGGTTCTACTTCGCCGTCAGCAAAAAAAAAGGGCGTTCAACTGCGGGGGTGTTGCCGGAAGTATTCAATGACGTTTTTGAAGGCTTTCCCTGGCCAAAATCCATGAGATGGGGAGCCGGTTCCCAGCGCTGGGTAAGGCCCCTACATGTCATATTATGCATGTTTGACGGCAAAACCGTAGGCGGCGTAGCTTTCGGAAATAAACCGGCTTCCAAGATGACGGCGGGACATCGTTTCCTCAGTCCCGGCCTCATCACCGTGGGGAGTTTCGCCGAGTATGAGGAAAAGCTGGAACGGGCTTCGGTCATACTTGACCCGGTGCGCCGCCGCGAGACCATCCTGCGTTCGGCGGAAAACCTTGCCGCCCAGGAAAAGCTCACCCTGTGGCATGATGACGCCCTGCTGGGCGAGGTGATGGGGCTGGTGGAATGGCCGGTAGCACTCATGGGTTCTATCGACGATGAGTTCATGGACCTACCGCCGGAGGTGCTCACCACCACCATGCGCCATCACCAGAAATATTTCTCCCTGCTCNATGCCAATGGCAACCTCGCCCCCCGTTTCATCGTGGTGGCGGGCACGAGGCCCGACGACGAGGGGGCAGCCATCATCGCCGGCAACGAACGGGTACTGCGGGCACGCCTTGCCGACGCCCGCTTCTTCTGGGACCTCGACCGTAAACGCAAGTTGGAAAGCCGCGCCGCCGCGCTGGCGGGTGTAGTTTTTCACGCCAGGCTGGGAACGCTCGCGGACAAAGCCGAGCGTCTGGGCAAGCTGGCNGGTGAACTGGCGGCCCATATCCCNGGCGCGAACAGGAAACATGCATCACGTGCCGGGCGTCTCGCCAAGGCCGATCTCGTCACCGGCATGGTGGGCGAGTTCCCGGAGCTTCAGGGAGTCATGGGCCGTTATTACGCCTTCCATGACGGCGAGCCGGCCCCGGTCTGCGAGGCTATCGCCGGTCATTACGCCCCCGCCGGCCCCGCCGACGACTGCCCCACCGCGCCGGTCAGCGTGGCCTTGGCGCTGGCCGACAAGATAGACACCCTGGTCGGCTTCTTCGCCATCGGCGAGACCCCCACCGGCTCGAAAGACCCCTTCGCCCTGCGCCGCGCCGCGCTCGGCGTCATCCGCCTGATCCTGGAGAACCATCTGCGCATTCCCCTGGCGACGATTTTCTCCAGGGCTGCCTCATTCTATGGCAAGGGGGTGCGGCTCGACCCCGATGATCTGCTGGTTTTCTTCGCCGACCGCCTCAAGGTGCATCTGAAGGAAAAAGGCGTGCGCCACGACCTCATCGCCGCCGTTTTCGCGCTAGGCGGCGAGGATGATCTGGTCCGCCTCATGGCCNGCGTGGAAGCTCTCTCCAGCTTCCTCGAAAGCGACGACGGGGCTAATCTGCTCACCGCCTTCAACCGCGTAGTGAATATAGTCGCCATCGAGGAGAAGAAGGACGGCAAGTCCTATGGCGGCAAGGTAAACAGAAAACGTCTTGAAACGGCGGAGGAAAAAGCCCTTTCGCAAGCCTTGGGCGCGGTGGAGAAGGAAAGCGCGGCCAAACTCAANGCCGAGGATTTTACCGCCACCATGACCGCCATGGCTACATTACGCCCCTCCGTGGACACCTTCTTCGACCACGTCACCATCAATTGCGAGGATGCGGCCCTGCGCGCCAACCGGCTCAAGCTGCTCTCCCGTATCGGTGCGGTCATGGGGGCGGTGGCCGATTTCTCCAAGATCGAAAGGTAGGACCATGGCCCAGGCGCTCATGGTCTATCTGGCCCGCCACGGCACGGTTTCGCCCAGGGTCTCGGGCCGCATCCGCAACGGTTAAAGCGGCTCAGGCCTCTTCCGTCGTTTCAAATTTCATCCAATGGGGTTGTTGCGGTGTTAGCCGCGCCTCTCCGGCCGTCAACGTCTCACCTTGGGTCTGCGCGCTCTCCACCGCTTCAAGCCGGAGCAGGGCCAGCGCGCAAGTGTCCAGCCCCGATTTCACGGTTCCCGCTTCGCTTTCGCCCAGCATCACCGGCGTGCCAGGCGCGGGGAGGGGGCCGTCCACGGCCACCGGCATCAGGCGCTTCTTCACCAGCCCCCGATGCTTGGTGCGGGCGGTCAATTCCTGACCCATGTAACAACCTTTCTCCCAGTCCACGCCGTGAAGTCCGTCGAACCCGTTCTCCAGCAACAGGGCCTTTTCTACCTCCATGTCGCGCGACCCGTCTGGAACCCCTAGTTCCAGGCGCAGCCTCTCATAGTCCTCCATCTCGCCGCGGGCGAACCCGGCATCCTCCAGGGCCGCTTCGGCCTTGTTGCAGGGCAGCAGGGCGCGCGCACCCAGCTCTGCCAGCCGTGGATCGCCATAGGCTACACCGCCGCCGAAGGCCGTAGCCTGGCCCGGAGTTCCAGAAAGCCCCAGTTTTTCACTCGCGTCCTTGCCCATAAAGAGGACAATGGCATAATCGGAAGACACCTCGGCCAACTCTACCTCCGAGCGCAGGATATAGATCTTCAGGCGCTTCAAGAGGTCATCACGGCGTCCCACCTCACAGTCGAGAAGAAACCTGCTGTCTTTTTCGACGATGAAGAAATCGTGGAGATAACGCCCCTGGGGCGTTAACAAGGCAGCGTGGACAGCTTGTGTGGGTGAGACTCGGTTGAGGTCGTTGGAAACCAGTCCCTGAAGGAACTCCCGCGCATCCCCACCGCTTACGGCAAGAACGCCTCTGTTTTCGAGAAGAATGGCGGTGGTATCGCTCATGAGAACTTCCACGGTTGAAACAAAAGAGCCTCTATCAGTTAGGGGAGGAGGATGGTTTTGGCAAGGGCGGCTTTGCGTGGCGGGGCGTTGCCGCTTATAACTCAGGGCCATGAAGAACATCCTTTTCATCACCGCCACCCGTATCGGCGACGCAGTTTTGTCCACCGGGATTCTGGCCCATCTCGCCACCCGTTACCCCGACTGCCGCATCACGGTGGCCTGTGGCGAGGTCCCCGCGCCCCTGTTTACGGCCCTGCCGGGCGTGGTGCGGGTCATCCCCCTGCGTAAATTCGCCGGAGTCGGCCATTGGCTGTGGTTGTGGTTGCGCTGTGTCCTTTCCCGGTGGTTTATGGTGGTGGATTTGCGTGGCACCGGTCTAGCGTGGTTCCTGCCCACCTGGCGGCGGTGTATCTTCCGCGGTAAGCGGCGCACCACCACCCTGCACCGCCTGCAAGAGATTGCCCATGTGCTGCAGATCGAGGAACCGCCCCTGCCACGCCTGGAGGTCTCTCCAGAAACAAAGGATGTGGCGCAATCCCTGGTCCCCGGGGGCGAATTCGTCTTGGGGATCGGCCCCACCACCAATTGGATTGGCAAACAGTGGCCAGCTGAAAATTTCGTGACGTTGATCACCCGCCTCACCGGTGCCGATGGGCTTTTTCCCGGCGCGCTGGTGGCCGTGTTCGGTGCTGAAAACGAGCATGCGGCGGCAACGCCGGTCCTCGATTCGGTACCGCAGGAACGCCGTCTCGATCTAATGGGCCGGGTCGACCTGCCAACCGCATATGCCTGTCTCGAACGCTGTGATTTCTATATCGGTAACGATTCAGGCCTGATGCATATGGCCGCCGCCGCCGGGCTGCCTACCTTGGGCCTGTTCGGCCCCAGCCAGGACCGCCATTACGCGCCCACGGGCCCGCGCGCGGCGGTGGTGCGCACTCGGAAAAGCTATGATGCGCTGGTGGAAGCGCCTGGTTTCAACCATCGCACCACGGGAACGCTGATGGTGGGTCTTTCGGTGGATGCCGTTATCGCCGCCGCCGCCGAACTGTGGGAGCGATGCCGGGACGGCGACGGTGTTTCGTGATCCCGCGCTTTCGTCTAGCATAGCGCAGATGAAGGGGGAGGGAGCTCATGACGGGTGAAAGCGGCAGAGTGCCAGAGACGGGAACGCCATGAGCGAATGCAGACTCTCGGCGCTGGTGGTGGCCCATAACGAGGAAGACCGAATCGTGAACTGCCTCGATCGTCTGGCATTCGCCGACGAGATCGTGGTGGTGCTCGACGACTGCAGCGACGGCACTAAGACCATCGCCGCGCGCTATACCGGCCGCTTGGTAGAAGGATCGTGGGAGCTTGAAGGCGACCGCCGCAATGCCGGCTTCGCCGCCTGCAAGGGCGACTGGGTTCTGGAAGTGGATGCCGATGAACGGGTAACCACAGAACTGGCGGTGGAAATACGCCAGGTCATCTCCACCTCCCCGGCTGACTGGCATTTGATTCCCGTGGACAACTATGTGGGGGAGCGACTGGTGCGTTATGGCTGGGGCGCGTCCTTTGGCCGTTCCGCCTTTCCCGGCCTCACCCGCAAGGGCGTGAAACGGGTGGGCGCACAGCGGGTACATCCTTCTCTGATTCTCGACGGTAAAGAGGGTGCGGCCCTGAAACAGCGGCTCCAGCATTTCGTGGACAGGGATATTTCCGACATGATCAAACGCCTCGACAGCTATTCAACGGCGCGCGCCCTGGACCTTCGCGATTCGGGCGATCTGGGCAGTTTCGGCGCCAATGTGCGGCGGATTTTTTCCCGCTTCTGGAAATGCTATATGGGCCGGCGCGGCTACCGCGAAGGCGAGCTGGGATTCCTCGTTGCCCTTCTGGCGGGTCTCTTTCCCATCCTTTCCTATCTCAAGGCCCGCTATGGCGATGAGTTCGGTGACAGCTGATGGCGCGTATCGTCATGGCCGATGACGGCATTCGTTTCGATGGCCGTACACCAGAGAACGCTCCCATCGGTGGCGCAGATACGGCCTTCATCGGCCTTGCCCACGCCCTGGCGGCGCGCGGGCACGAGGTTCTTGTGCGTAACAACTGCGAGACTCCCCTGAACTCCCGCGGGGTGGACTGGGCGCCGCTGGTGCCGGCTCTCGAGGCCGGGGACTTTTCCGGCGACGCCGATCTCTATATCGCCAATCGCGGGCACACTCTCATTCCCCTGTTGCCCCGGGCGCGGCGGCGGATATTCTGGATTCATAATCCGGCGCGCTATCTGCTGAAATTGCGTTATCTGTGGCCGTTGCTGAAATGGCGGCCAGAGATCGTGTTTTCGGGCCATCATCATGCCGCCTCCTGTCCCTCCTGGGTGCCCGTAGGCGGCCGCCACGTGATTCCCTACGGCATCGACGAGGTCTTCCGCACCGCCTCCTCCTCCGAGATTCCACCACCGCCACGGGTGGTGTTTACATCCAACCCCATGCGTTCCCTCGACTGGCTGCTTGATCTCTGGGTGGCAGACATCCGGCCTCAGGTGCCGGATGCAGAACTCCATATCTTCTCTGGCGTTCGCACCTATGGCGCGGTGGGTGAGGCCAAGGCCGGGCGCATGGCTCCGGTGCTAGAAAAGGCGCGTTCCCTGGGCGAGGCCGGGGTGGTGCTGCGCGATCCGGTGGCGAAACCCGAACTGGCGGCGGAACTGGCTAGTTCGCGGGTACTTCTCTATCGCGGTGACGTTGGGGAAACCTTCTGCCTCGCCGTGGGTGAGGCGCAGGCGGTGGGCGTCCCGGCGGTGGTCCAGGATATCGGTTGCGTGGCGGAACGGGTGGTTGACGGCATCACCGGCGCGGTGGCGTCTAATGACGCGGACTTCGTCCGCTATGGGGTGGCCTTGCTGCGCGACGATGATCTATGGCGCGGCCAACATGACGCGGCGTTACAGCGCCAGCGCGGCTGGGGCTGGGACGAGGCGGCGGCGGCCTTCGAGGAAATGCTGCCATGACCAGAGTATTACAGGCCATGGCCGGGGCTCAGCATGGCGGCGCGGAGGCGTTCTTCGAGCGGCTGGTTCCGGCATTGCATGACGCTGGGCTGGAGCAGGAGGTGCTGATTCGCCGCAATCCAGAGCGCGCCGGCTTTCTTCGCGCGCGCGGGGTAGAACTAGTGGAGCTTCCTTTCGGCGGGCGTTTAGACCCTATCACCCGCTATGGCTTCCGCCGCGCCGTGGAGCGTTACAAGCTCCAGGTGGTGGTGACATGGATGAACCGGGCCACCCGTTTCTGCCCGCCCGCGCAGGGGAAATTCGTTCATGTGGGGCGGCTCGGCGGCTATTATAAAATGAAGAACTATCAGGCCTGCGACCATCTCATCGGCAATACCAAGGACATCGTCCGCCATATTGTGGAATCCGGCTGGCCCGAGGACCGCGTCCATTATCTGCCCAACTTCGTTTCCGTGAACGATACCGAACCCCTGCCCCGCGCCCTCCACACCACGCCGCAGGAGGCACCGCTTATCCTGGCCCTGGGCCGTCTCCATGAAAACAAGGGCTATGACGTGCTGATCCGGGCCATAGCCGACCTGCCCCACGTCTATCTCTGGCTTGCGGGCGAGGGTCCGTTGCGGGCTGAGCTCGAGAAACTGACGGTACAGGTGGGGGTACGGCCCCGTGTTCGTTTCCTGGGCTGGTGCGGGGATCCCACGCCCCTGTTCGGGGCCGCGGACATGCTTATCTGTCCTTCGCGCCACGAGCCTCTGGGCAATGTAGTGATCGAAGGATGGGCCCATGACATGCCGGTGATCGCCACCCAGAGCGAGGGGCCGGGCGCCCTGATCCGCCATGATCACAGCGGTCTTCTGGTGCCCGTGGACGAACCGCGCGTCTTGGCCGAGGCTATCAAGCGGCTGTGTATGAATCCCGGACTGATGCGTAATATCGTTCAGGGCGGGCGCAAGCGCTATGAGAAAGATTTTACCGAATCCGTGGTGGTGGGCTGCTATATGAGGTTCCTCAAGAAGGTCGCTCTCTGATGTGCGGCATCGCCGGCCTCATGACCCCGGACGGCGCCCCCGCCGATCCCACCATTCTCGACGCCCTGGCCGCTTCCCTTTCCCATCGCGGCCCCGACGGCGGTGGGTGGCATGTGGCGGGCGATGTGGGAATGGTGCACAGCCGCCTCGCCATCATCGATCTCGAAACCGGGGACCAGCCTCTGCACGGGGATGGCGACCTGACGCTGGTGGCCAATGCCGAAATCTATAACTATGTGGAACTGCGCGACTCTTTAAGTGGCGTGACTTTCACCACTAGCTCCGATTGCGAGACGCCGCTGCCCCTCTATCGCCGCCACGACCTCAACTATGCGGATCATCTGCGCGGCATGTACGCCATCGCTCTGTATGATCCGGTGCGCGGGCGGCTGGTGCTGAGTCGCGATCCCTTTGGCATCAAGCCGCTTTACTACGCGGAAACGGCGCAGGGACTGGCCTTTGCTTCCGAACCTCGGGCGCTGATCGCCGCCGGGCTGGTGGCGGCGGCCGAACACCCCGGCGCCCGCGACGAGGTATTGCAGCTTCAGTTCTCCACCGGCCGCGAGACGCCGCTGGCGGGGGTGTTGCGGGTTTTACCCGGGGAAACGCTGGTGGTCGAGGGCGGACGGATCGTGGGCCGACGGCGTTTCGCGGCGCTGCCCGAAGGTTCTCCGGAGGAAATGGAGGAAGGCCCCGCCCTGGAACGGCTGGACGCCGCCCTGGAAGACAGCGTGCGCCTCCACCAGCGCGCCGATGTTCCCTACGGCATGTTTCTTTCCGGCGGCATCGATTCTTCCGCCTTGTTGGCTATGATGGCGCGGGTGAACGAAACGCCGGTGCGGGCCTTCACGGTGGGTTTTCCCGGAAGCGCCGCCACGGACGAGCGTGATCACGCACGCTGCCTGGCGAAACTCACCGGAGCCGAACATGTGGAAGTGGCGTTCACCGAGGCCGATTTTTGGGGTCTGCTGCCGCGCTTGGCTGCGGTGATGGATGATCCGGCCGCCGATTACGCTGTGCTGCCCACCTATAAACTGGCCGAATGCGCCGCCGGGGAAGGCCTCAAGGTGGTACTCAGCGGTGAGGGTGGGGACGAGCTGTTTGCCGGTTACGGCAGATACCGCAGTGTCTTGCGTCCCTTCTGGCTCGGCGGGCGGGTCATGCGGTCGCGCGGTATTTTCGACGGGTTGGGCGTTCTCAAGCAAGAGCCAAGGGGCTGGCGCGACGGTGTCGCCGCGGCGGAGATTCACGCCCGGGACGGGTCACGCTCAAAACTGCAAGCCGCCCAGGCCACCGACTGCGCCGACTGGCTTCCCAACGACCTGCTGGCCAAGCTCGACCGCTGTCTTATGCATCACGGGGTAGAGGGCCGCACGCCCTTCCTCGACCGCGAGGTGGCGCACGCCGGGTTCCGCCTGCCCGATTCCCTGAAGCTACGTAAGGGTCTTGGTAAATGGATTTTGCGGCGCTGGCTGGCCCAACATCTGCCAGAGGCCAAGCCCTTCTCGCGCAAGCGCGGCTTCACGGTGCCGGTGGGCGAATGGATTTCGCGTGAGGGCGCGCGACTGGGGCCGCTGGTGGCGGCGCAGGAAGGCGTGGCGGCGCTTTGTGATAAGGGCGCAGTGACGGCGCTCTTTGCCGGGGCCGCGCGCAAGCGCAAGGGTCAGGCGGCGTGGACGCTGCTCTTTTATGCCCTGTGGCACCGCGCCCATATCCTGGGGCTGCCCCCCCAGGGCGGTATTTTCGAGACCTTAAGCGTGAAGGGATGAAAACCAGTGATGTCTCCTGATCTTTATCTCACCTTCGTGCTGGCCACGGTTGTTCTCACCCTCATTCCCGGCCTCAACATAATTCTCATTGGAGCCGAAACGTGTGTCCTTGATGGCCATGTCCGTTCCTCCCGACCCGTTACCGGCCCTCACATATCCTCCAGCCCGCCGCCTTCATAGCCGCCGGTCTGGGGAATTTTGCCCTGAGGAATTTCGCTCTGGGGGGTGTCCTCCTGGGGCGCGTCCCGCAACGGGCCGCGCATATGGGGGGCGGAGAACTGGGAGGGTGTACACTCGCCGGTGAGCATCTGCGTCACCATGCTTTCCCTGCACTGGGTCCAGGGCCGCTCCACCCCTTTTTGTTGCTGATAGATCATGGCGATCACCAGGCCCACCAACAGCACTCCGATGACAATCATGCCGCGGTTCATGTTTTTCTCCTTCCCCTAGAACTTAACCCCAACCCGCACGTCTTCCAGACTGTCACCGCTGCCGCCGAGCCGCAGGTGCTCACAGCCCCCCGTTATCGGGGCCACTGCCGCAAGAGGCAGAAGAACTTCCATTAGATGAATTCTCGCCGCTTTCATATCTCCTCTTCCACGGACATCTCCTCGTCCCCCGTTTTCCTGCCGTCCGGAGCCCCCTCCGTCTTTTCCTCTGGGGGCAGGGGCTTGCCCGGCTGCCAGTCCTTGGTGCGGCGGTGGGCCTCGTCGATGTCCTCCTCCGTCATATGGGGGGTGATCTCGTTGCGGAAGGTGATGGCCTTGTCGTATTCCTCGTCATCCTTGGCGTAGATAACCCCCAGTTCCGCCCACATATAGGCGTTGATATTGTCTTTGGCTACGCCCCGACCCTGATAGTACATACTAGCGATCAGCACCATGCCCGAGGAATGGCCCT
>NZAO01000060.1 GCA_002686135.1 Rhodospirillaceae bacterium | reverse complement strand
GCTTTCGTGAGCAAGGCCTATTCTCCCCCACAGCCTTCGGGGCAAGCGGCGCAAGGAGCTTAAAAACGCCTTACGGTTCCGGCAACCCACTTGTTGCCTGCCGCCTTAATCTTTCCCATCCACAACCCGCAGCTTCAGGGCATGGAAATCACGGTCGTCCAGGTCGGGAAGGTGAGCGGTGGTGACGCCGGCCTTTCCCTTCTCCACCGCCGTGATAAGCCACAGGAGTTCCGGCTCCCAGATGCTGTGGCGGTCATGCCGGGAGGGCCTGGCGGGATGATTTGGATGGGAATGGTAAAGGCCGACGATGGTTTCCCCGCTTTCTTCCAGCTCACGCATCAGCGCCAGCCGCAGACGCGGATCGACCTCGAAACGGCGGCAGGTATCCACCCCAGCCGTTTTGCCCGCCACATTGGCAGAAGCTTCCGCGCGGCTGATTGTGATCGAGGACGCATTACGGATTCCCACCAACAAACCACAGCATTCTTGCGGATAGGCGGCCTCGGCCTGGGTCTCGATACATCGCAGGACCGCCCGGGAAAGAAGAACCTCGGGCAAGGAGGTCATGTCGGACCTCCAGTTCAGGGGCCGGATTCCGGAGTAGGCTGGAGGACGAGAGTGCCGAGCAGAGCACCGCTGGAAAGGTCCACCACCATAATGCTGGTGCTGCCGTCATCCAGACGCAGCCTCAGCGTGAGGCGGCCATCACCGCTATCCACTTCCTCCACTTGGGCACCTGCGGGAACGGGCAGGTCCACAGAACCAAAAGTGCCTAAAGAAAGACCCGATAGACCCCCTGCCCGTGAACCATCTCCCATCGCCGTTTCACCGCCCGGCGTCGTGGCCCGTTTGTAAATGGTGACGGCGAGCACCGCCATGGCCACCAGAATTAAAATTCCCATGCCGATAACGAGGGCCTTGAGCGCCTGCATGTTTTAGGTCCAGTCTCTGTTACAGGATGACGGCGGATACCGAAACAAACCGATACCACGTCCGGGCCAGCGAAGACCATAGCGGGGCACGGCTGGATGCTTTCCTGGCCCAGGCCGTGCCTGGGCTTTCCCGTTCACGGCTGAAAAAGCTCATCACCGACGGTCATGTGACATGCGGGGATGCGGTCCTCAGAGACCCCGCGTGCAAGGTCACATCCGGCCAGGACTTCCGTATCATCGTGCCGAAACCCAAAGAGGCGGCGCCCCGGCCCCAGGACATTCCCCTCCATATCATGTATGAGGACGACCAGCTCATTGTCGTCAACAAGCCGCCGGGTCTGGTGGTACATCCCGCGCCCGGTAATCCCGACCGCACCCTGGTTAATGCCCTTCTCGCCCATTGCGGAGACTCCCTGTCGGGCATTGGCGGCATCAAACGGCCCGGCATCGTCCACCGCCTCGACAAGGATACCAGCGGCCTCATGGTGGCCGCCAAGACCGACATCGCCCATGCCGCCCTGGCCAAGCAATTCGCCAGTCACAGCATGGAACGCGCCTATTTGGCCGTGGTGCGTGGCGTGCCCAGCCCCCCACAAGGTGAAATCAGCGGCAATATCGGCCGCAACCCGAAAAACCGAAAAAAAATGGCCGTCCTGGCACGGGGAGGAAAACCCGCCCTTACCCGCTATCGCCTTGTCAGCACCTTGGGTAAAGGAGAAAAACCTGCGGCCAGTCTTCTAGAATGCCGGCCCGCTACCGGTCGTACTCATCAGATCCGGGTACATATGACGAAGCTTGGACATCCTTTGGTGGGTGACCAGCTTTATGGGCGGGCCTGGCGTCCGGCGGGTATTTCCGGTGATGCATCAACCGCCATCGCCACCTTTAAACGCCAGGCNCTCCACGCCGCCATNATCGCCTTTGAACATCCTACAAGCGCCAAAAATCTAAAATTTGAGCAAGAAATACCATTAGATATGAAGGAGTTAATGTTTTACCTAGACGATATATAAAAAATTACTATACCNGAGTGAAANACTTGGTTATTATCTGTNNCCNGTGGGGAGATCGTCATTTCCTTTTCCTAAGAATCGGAAACCACGATNTCGGGAANCAGAGATCCGGGAGTTTCNCAATGGCGTCGAGAGCACAATTTTCGCAGGTGGGTAATGAAGCTGGTCTTTCAAAGTTTCTTCGGGAAATCCACAAATATCCCATGCTCAAGCCGGAAGAAGAGTTTGATCTGGCCAAGCGCTGGCAGGAAAACCAGGATGATGACGCCGCCCATCAACTGGTCAACAGCCATCTCAGGCTCGTGGCCAAGATCGCCAGGGGCTATCGCGGCTATGGACTGCCGTTGAACGAGCTTATCTCCGAGGGGAATGTAGGCATGATGCAGGCGGTCAAACGCTTCGACCCCGACCGCGGTTTCAGACTCGCCACCTATGCCATGTGGTGGATCAGGGCCGCCATCCAGGAATATATCCTACATTCCTGGTCCCTGGTGAAGATCGGCACCACGGCGGCGCAGAAGAAACTGTTTTTCAACCTGCGCTCCCTGAAAGGGAAATTNAAGGCCTTCGACGAAGACGGTCTATGCCCCGANAACGTGACTAAAATCGCCGAGAGCCTGAACGTGCCGGAACGGGACGTCATCAGCATGAACATGCGNATGACCTTTCCCGACCGTTCTCTCAATGCTCCATTGAAAGCTGACGGCGAAGGCGAGTGGCTGGAATGGCTTGCCGATGACCGTGANTCCCAGGAAAGTTCTCTGGGCGATATGGAGGAACTGGACAACCGGCGCCAGCTTCTGCAAAAAGGCATGGGCAGCCTCAACAAAAGAGAGCGCCATATCCTGACCGAGCGGCGTCTCAGCGACAAGCCCCGCACCCTTGAAGAACTCAGCAAACGCTACGGCATTTCCCGGGAGCGGATTCGCCAGGTAGAGGTCCGGGCCTTTGAAAAGTTGCAGAAATCCGTGCGTAACCACGCCATGGAACAATGCTTAGGAAACTAGGCGCGGGCTCATCATAGGAAGTGAATAAGGACCGGGCCCGGCTATCAGGTGGGCCTTTGCTGGGTTGTGATTTCCTTGCCCCATTCCTCCACAAGTTCTTTCTGGTGCCCGTTAAGGAACTCAATCCGCTGAACCGGTCAGCGTCCCGCCATGTCCACCCTTACATGCCAGGGCAAACGTGCGACAGTCAGCCGGAAAAGGGATCACGCACGAGGATCGTATCCTCACGCTCGGGGCTGGTGGACAGCAATGCCACCGGGGCTTCAATCAGTTCTTCGATACGGCGAATATATTTGATGGCCGTGGCCGGCAGGTCGGCCCAGGAACGCGCGCCACGGGTGCTGTCCGTCCAGCCCTCCAGGGTTTCATAGACAGGCTCCACGCCTGCCTGGGCCAAAATGGCGGCAGGCAGACAGGCGATGCGTTCCCCATNGAGATCATAGCCGGTACATATTTTCAGGCTTTCCATACCGTCGAGAACGTCGAGCTTGGTCAATGCAATACCGTGGATGCCGCATACCTTAACCGCCTGGCGCACCATCAAGGCGTCAAACCATCCGCAGCGCCGGGGGCGCCCCGTCACGGTGCCGATTTCCTGGCCCCGCTCGCCCAGCCCCTGGCCGGTTTCGTCGTCGAGTTCGGTGGGGAACGGTCCGCTGCCCACCCGTGTCGTGTACGCTTTGGTAATCCCGAGCACGTAATCAACACTGCCGGGACCCACCCCCGCGCCGACGGCTGCCTGTCCCGCTACCGTATTGGAACTGGTGACAAAGGGATAGGTCCCGTGATCCACGTCAAGCATGGCCCCCTGCGCACCTTCGAAAAGAATTCGCTTTCCGTCGCGCCGTGCCGATTCAAGCCGTTCCCATACCCGATCCGCAAAAGGCAGGATTTTTGGCGCCAGCGTCTTAAGCGAGGCCATAAGCGCCTTACCGTCGATTTCCTCGGCGTCCAGGCCCCGTAATATGGCATTGTGATGGAAAAGAAGCTGTTCCATCCGTTCCGCAAGGCAGGCCGTGTCAGCGAGATCACAGACCCGGATTGCGCGCCGCGCCACCTTGTCCTCATAGGCCGGCCCAATACCCCTGCCGGTGGTGCCGATCTTCGTCGCCCCACGGGCCTCTTCCATGGCGCGGTCGATATAGCCGTGAAAGGGAAGAATAAGCGTGGCGTTCTCCGCCAGCTTCAAATTGTCCGGAGTGATATCCACCCCCCGTTCACGCAAGGCCTCGATTTCCTCAAGAAGAGCCCAGGGGTCCACAACAACTCCGTTACCGATAACCGACAGCTTTCCCGTGCGCACCACGCCCGATGGCAACAGGCTCAAGGCATANGTTTCGCCATCAATAACCAGCGTATGGCCGGCATTGTGCCCGCCCTGNAAGCGCACCACCACATCGGCGCGCTGGCTGAGCCAGTCCACGATCTTTCCTTTGCCTTCGTCCCCCCACTGGGAGCCGACTACCGCCACATTCGCCATATCGTTCCTTTAACCGATTAAAAAATTCCGCAATAGACCGCCGTNATGACACCTTGTCCACAGCGACCACGTCATCGTCCTGAAAAACGTAAGAACAGTTCATCCTCCGGGCCTCGGCACATATGTTCGCAACCTGCTCCAACCCTCCGACCACGACCCAGCCCTCACCCTGCAGTCCGGCGGTAACCGCCTGCGGAGTCCCAAAGGGAAGATAGACCCGGTTCGCGAGCTGCGGTCCAGGCAACGCCCCCATGACAGCGCCCATGAACAGGGTGAATCCCGTCGCCGGCTCCGCGCTATCCTTGCNGCCATCCCCTCGATCAACCATATAGCGCCCGCCCCAGCCCAGTTCCCCGCGTTCGCTGCGGGCGAACAGGGTGAAGGTGACGCCGCAGTGGTATTCGAATCCACGGGTCTCCACCGGGTCCACTGTCAGCCGCACATCGGAAAGTTCCTCGATAATCAGGCGGGCCGTTTCCAGCAATGCGTCACGTTCCCGCGCCGCCCTGGCGGGAAGCTCTAGCTTCTCAATTGCCGCCAGGGCATCGTCAGCCGGCCCCGCAACGCCGAGGAGAGACCGCAGGATCCCCGCCGCTTCATCGCCCACTGTCGCCACGGCGGTGGCATCCTTGCGGTCCAGCGCCGCGCGCAGGCCCTCGGCGGTCGCCTCATCCAGTTCAAGATCATTCATCAGCGCCGTAATCAGCGTCGGCATGTTGAGGTCTGCTGTGATTTCCTCGACACCGATACCGGCAAGGGATTCCACGGCCAGACGCACTGCTTCCACATCCGCAGCCGCAGCCGCCGAACCGATTAGTTCCGCTCCAGCCTGGCCGAGTTGACGTTCGGGCTGAATCTGGTTGCCCCTGGCACGCAGCACCTGCCCCGCATAACACAGGCGCAAGGGCCGCGGCGCAAGGGCCAGCCGGGTGGCGGCAATACGCGCCACCTGGACCGTCATATCCGGCCGCACGCCCATCATATGTTGTGAAACCGGGTCCATCAGACGGAAGGTGTCGCGCGCCGTCGCCGCGCCTACACCGGAAAGGAGGCTATCCTCGAATTCGATAAGGGGCGGCTTGACGCGCTCATACCCATGGCTAGCGAAACAGGTCATAAGGCCGCTCGTCACGTCGGCCTCGAAGGCGGCATCCGGCGGCAGTACATCGCGCAGACCTTCCGGCAAAAGACCTTTATTGGGAAGTTCGTTCATGGACCTAACAAGTTTCCGTTGGCACTACATGGACGGAACGGCGGTTGCCCCCCAGAGACGGGAAACGCGTTCCGAACAAGCGCTGGTTAAGTACTCCTTTTGACGCCACACAGCAAATGGAAAGCACCGGCGGTACATTTTACCGCCTCCCCACAAACCGGCTAGAGGCTGTAGTACCAAGGGGCGAAGAAGGAAAATACCAGCCACAGAATCACGGTCAGCGGGAACCCTGCGCGCACGAAATCGGAAAAGCGGTAATGGCCCGGCCCCATGACCAGGAGGTTGGTCTGGTAGCCCACCGGTGTTGCGAATGAACAGTTGGCGGCGAACACCACGGCCACGGCGAAAATCTTCGGGTCCACGCCAAGGCCGGCGGCGATCCCTACGGCAATAGGCGTGAAAAGAACGGCACAGGCATTGTTGCTGATGACATTGGAAATAACGGCCACAAGCAAGAAAAAGACCGACAGCACCACCGCCGGGTGAGAAAAACCGAATATACCGATGACGCCGTCGGCGATGAAGGCCGCGGCGCCCGTTTCCTGCATGGCACTTCCCAAAGCCAGGGCGGTGGCAACCATGAGTACCAGATTTCGGTCCACGGCACGGGCCGCCTGGCGGATATTGAGAACACCGGTGAAGAGCATCACCGCGGCGCCAAGCAAAGCGGAAACCACGATCGGCAGGATGCCGGACGCAGCCAGGCCTACAACGCCCAGGAAAATCAGGTTGGCGCGCCGCGCCAGATTGGGCGCGGGCAGTTCCATCGCCGACCATTCCATTAACAGAAGGTCGCGATGGCCGCGCAGGGCCTGGACGGATTCGGATCCGCCTTGGATCAACAACACATCGCCTGCCTCCAGGGGAATTTCGGTCATACGCGTGCGGATCATGCGCGAGCGGCGCTGCAGGCCAAGAACGATACTGCTGAACTTGTAGCGGAAGCCGATCTGTTCAAGGTTCTGCCCGATCAGTCTCGAAGCCGGCGTCACCATCACCTCGGCGAGAACCTGGTCACCTTCGCCAAGGCCAAGCTCTTTGGCCTCCTCTCCGTCATCGGGGACGCTGAATTCCGTATGCATGACCCCGGCGCCACGCCCCAGGGCATCGGTCAGGGCCTTACGGGTGGCCGCCACCACCAGAACGTCTCCCGGACGCAGGGCAAAACCGTCAAAGGGCGGCAGTTCGGCGTGCTCACCGCGCAGGATCAGACGCACCGTCATATCGCGCAGGCTGGGGAAAATGCCGGCGGCGGATTCTTCCCCCACCAGTTTTGAATCCTCAAGAACCGTAATCTGGGCGATGAACTGTTTACCGCTTTCACCCATCAGCGTATTCGCCAGTGTGGCCCGGTCCGGGAGAATCCGCGGCGCGATGAACAGTACATAGATCAGCCCCACCGAGGCCAGAAAGAGTCCCGGCAGCGTGAATTCAAAAAAGGTAAAGGGAGTTTCCCCCAGCTCGATTAAGGAGCTGGAAACCAGAAGATTGGTACTCGACCCGATCAGGGTGGTCATCCCGCCAAGAATCGCCGCAAAGGAAAGCGGCATCATCACTGAACTGGCCGATGCACCGAGACGGTCCGACAAAGCCTGCATGATGGGAATGAAGATCACCACAACCGGCGTGTTGTTGAGAAAGGCGCTGATGACGAGAACGAAGATCAGGGCCAGAATCCTGGTCAGCGCCGGCTGTGGCCCACCAAGCAGAAAAACCGACTGGACGACATGGGTCAGCGCCCGCGTATTCACCATCCCCTGGCCCACCACGAGAAGCGCCAGCACCGCGATCAACGCCGGATTGGCGAAGCCCTCGAGTATTCGCGCCGCATCAAGAAGATTACGGCCATCGGGTCCCGGCACCGGGAAAATCTGAAAGAACAGGAGCAACACCCCCATCAGCGCGATGGAGATGTATTCCATGGGCAGTTTCTCCACCGTATAGAGGCCGATGGCCCCGACGACGAAAAACAGCGTCATCCAGACTTGTATGTTAGGGTCGATGATAAACATGACGGCTCAACGGTTTGGTTCCCATGATACAGTTGAAATGTGGGGGAGAAGGCATGCCGGAACCGGCGTTCCCGGCGGGAGGGGACAGATTACCACCCGACCGGTCACGGCGATAGCCGCATTGCAGCCGGATTATCTCTCAGGTGGCAATTGTAGCCTGTCATCCCTTATCCCCTCTTGGCCCCCGCCCACATCTCTGTGGCCCGGAACCGTGGGGAATAAGGCATCAGGCCACCGGGCGCAAGCATTTTCCTTAAATAATTTGTTATAAATAAAAAACAACAATTTAATTATGTATATAATGAGCTTGACCCGGAGCCCCGCATGTAACAGCATGGGCCTGTTTCTGGGGGTGTCCCACCCATTGCGGGGCTGAGATATCGTCGATTGCCGGCTGTTGATGGTTATCCACGAAATGACCCTTTGAACCTGATCCGGTTTATACCGGCGTAGGGAATGGAACAGACCGGCGTACCGCGGCTTCGCCTTTATGCCATCCCGACGCTTTCCGGATCTCCTGATGCACTTTGTCTTTCGCAAGGAGATTCCCATGCCTGAAGGCGGCCCCCCACACACCCCTCTTCCCACGCCCAGTGACAGTGTGGGAATCAGTCCCGATGTGGAAACCGGCCCCCTGCCGGGATCACAAAAAATCTATGTGACATCGAAGTCACGCCCCGATGTGAAGGTCCCCATGCGTGAAATCGCGCTTGAGCCCGCCGCCGGAGAGCCGTCCTTCCTGGTCTATGATCCGTCGGGCCCTTATACCGACAACCAGGTAAGGATTGATATTTCACGAGGCCTCCCGCCCTTGCGCGAACCGTGGATCACGGCGCGCGGCGATACGGAAGAATACGAAGGCCTTACCGTACAGGCACTCGATGACAGATATAAGGCCGGGGAACTGCCCGGTGTTCCGCAATTCACCCATCTCCGGCAACCTCTGCGCGCCAGGGCGGGCGTCGCCGTAACCCAGCTTGCCTATGCCCGCGCCGGAATCGTCACCCCGGAGATGGAATATGTGGCACTGCGTGAAAACGAAGGCCGCAAACAGGCCGCCGACGCCAATGACGGAGACTCCTTCGGCGCCGCCCTGCCTGAGTTCGTAACGCCTGAATTCGTGCGCGACGAGATTGCCCGCGGCCGCGCTATCATTCCCAACAACATCAACCATCCCGAAAGCGAGCCCATGATCATCGGCCGCAATTTCCTGGTCAAGATCAACGCCAATATCGGAAATTCAGCCCTCGCCTCCTCGGCGGCCGAGGAAGTGGACAAGATGGCATGGGCCATTCGCTGGGGTTCGGACACGGTGATGGACCTGTCCACAGGCCGCAACATCCACGCCNCCCGCGAATGGATCCTCCGTAATTCACCGGTGCCTATCGGCACCGTGCCCATATACCAGGCCCTGGAAAAGGTGGGCGGCGTCGCCGAGGACCTGACCTGGGACATCTTCCGCGACACCTTGATTGAACAGGCCGAACAGGGGGTGGACTATTTCACCATCCACGCCGGGGTCAGGCTGGCTCATATTCCACTGACCGCCGAACGGGTCACGGGAATCGTCTCGCGCGGCGGCTCCATCCTCGCCAAATGGTGTCTGGCCCATCATGAGGAGAGTTTCCTCTATACCCGCTTCGAGGATATCTGCGANATCATGCGNACCTATGACATCGCNTTTTCCCTNGGCGACGGCCTACGCCCCNGNTCCATCGCCGACGCNAATGACGCTGCCCANTTCGCGGAGCTGGAGACCCTGGGNGAACTGACGAAAATAGCCTGGAAATACGACGTCCAGACCATGATCGAAGGGCCAGGCCACGTACCCATGCACAAGATCAAGGAGAATATGGAGCGCCAGCTTGCCTGTTGNGACGAAGCGCCCTTCTACACNCTGGGGCCACTGGCCACCGACATCGCNCCNGGNTATGACCACATNACNAGCGCCATCGGCGCNGCCATGATCGGCTGGTTNGGNACCGCCATGCTGTGCTACGTGACGCCCAAGGANCATCTNGGCCTGCCNGACCGCGACGACGTGAAGGAAGGGGTCATCACCTACAAGCTNGCGGCCCATGCTGCCGATCTCGCCAAGGGCCACCCCGGCGCCAGGCTGCGCGANGANGCCCTGTCTCGCGCCCGCTTCGACTTCCGCTGGCGTGANCAGTTCAATCTTTCCCTCGACCCTTCTACCGCCGAGAAATATCACGACCAGACCATGCCCGCCGAGGGTGCCAAGCTGGCCCATTTCTGTTCCATGTGCGGGCCCAAATTTTGCTCCATGCAGATCACCCGCGAACTGCGCGACGAGGCCAAGGCGGGGATGGCGGAAATGTCGGAGAAATTCCTNCAGGAAGGCGGTAATATCTATGGCAAGGTCAAAGCGGAATAAGGNCTGAACAGAGGAGGACGTCATGGAAACCATGTCCACCATCGATATCGTCGCCCATACNCTGGGTGTGTTCTACGNGGTCATCGNGCTNAGCATGTTCTTACGGCCCGGGGCCTACCGCGACATGGCCGCGGAANTCTNCGCCAGCCCCGCCCTNTGTTATACCGGGGGTATCATGGCCCTGCTGTTCGGGCTTGTGGTCCTCGCCTTTCANGAGGAATGGCGAGGCGCGCTCGGTATTANCGTCGGCATCATCGGCTGGCTGGCCACGGCCAANGGGGTCTTTCTCATCATCTNCCCGAATATGTTCNAAAAANTTTTCGGNGTCCTCANCCGCAGCGACAAAAGCNTGCGCATTGCAGGTATATGCGCCCTTCTCATTGGGTTCTACCTGACCCAGGCCTCCTACGGCAGATACTAGGCGGCGGGACGGNAAGCAGCGGCCGGCGGCTANCNCCCGCCCCGATCCTCACCCCGTATAGTAGGGGATGTTATGGAGGTGGTTGAGGGGGCCCNGGCCATGGCCCAAGCCCGGGGCGGTGCGAATGGCTTCNCTCAGATAGTTGCGCGCGCGCACCACNGCGNCATGGACCNCCATNCCCTGGGCCAGCCCCGCCGCCACCGCCGAAGCCAAAGTGCATCCGGTGCCATGGGTGTCATCGCGGTCCACCCTTTGGTCCTCGAANACCTCTTCACCNCCCTCCCAGCANAACANGTCGGTCAGCACGTCACCCNCCANATGGCCNCCCTTGAGCATCACCACCCGNGCTCCCAGCGTAATNANTNTGCCNGCGGCGTGGCGCATATGGTCCACATCGCGCANAGTCATGCCGANGAGAGTCTCGGCTTCGGGAATATTCGGCATAAACATGGTGGCGAGAGGGATCAACCGTTGTTTCAGCACATCCAGGGCCGCCTCCTCAAGCAGGAGGTGGCCGTCCTTAGCCACCATCACCGGGTCCACCACCAGGGGAACCCCCTGCCCCGCCTCTTCCACCACATCGCATACCGCGGCAATGGTTTCGGCGCTGTAGAGCATACCCAGCTTGATACAGTCGGCGCCGATATCATCGAGAACCAGGCGCATCTGGTAGGCCACGAAGTCGGTGTCCACCGGGCGGATTTCGGCCACGCCCTCGGTGTTCTGGGCGGTAAGGGCGGTCACCACCGCAGCCGCATAGCCGCTCAGCGCCGTGACCGTCTTGATGTCGGCCTGAATCCCCGCGCCACCGCTGGAGTCGCTTCCGGCGACAATAAGAACGCGGCCTCTGATGTCGCCCATGTCAGCCGCCCGCTTTAACCAGATACCCGTTCGATGACCTCGACGATGCGTTCCACGACACCTCCCACCAGGCGCTCGTCCTCGGCTTCGGCCATGACCCGTATCAGGGGCTCAGTTCCCGACTTGCGGATGACGAGCCGGCCGTTACCGCCCAGTTTTGCTTCACTTTCGGCGATGGCCGCTTTGACCTCGCTGTTTTCCAGCGGCTCCGCGCCGTTGAAGCTAACCGAACGCAGCACCTGGGGGAAGGGATCAAAACGGCGGGTCACCTCGCCTGCGGGGCGGCCCGTCTTGACGATGACAGAAAGCACCTGGAGAGCAGCGATGAGACCGTCCCCGGTGGTGCTGTAGTCACTGAGTATGATGTGTCCCGACTGTTCACCGCCCACATTGTGGCCGCCGCTGCGCATGGTTTCCACCACATAGCGGTCACCCACCTGGGCCCGTACCAGCCCCAGATCGAGACTGGCCAGATAGCGCTCCAGCCCCATATTGGACATGACGGTGGCCACCAGGGCGTCGCCTCTGATATGGCCGGCGTCTTTCCAGTCCATGGCCACCAGAGCCATGATCTGGTCGCCGTCGATGATCTCGCCTTTCTCGTCGGCGATGATCAGGCGGTCGGCATCGCCATCGAGGGCAATACCGATATCCGCCTTGCTCTCCACCACCTCGGCGCACATGGCTTGGGGTTCGGTGGCACCACAGTCGTGGTTGATGTTGAAACCATCGGGCTGGGTGCCGATGGGAATCACCTCCGCGCCCAGTTCCCAGAGCACCAGTGGCGCCACCCGGTACGCGGCGCCGTGGGCACAGTCGATGACAATCTTCATGCCGTCCAGACGCAGCCCCTTGGGAAAGGTGTTCTTCACGTATTCGATATAGCGGCCCTGAGCATCGTCAAGGCGCATGGCCTTGCCCAGCTGGTCGGACGCGGCCAGGTGCGCTTCCACCCCGTTATCCATGTGCCCCTCGATCTCGCGCTCCACCGTGTCGGAAAGCTTGTAGCCTTCGGGGCCAAACAGCTTGATGCCGTTATCCTGATAAGGGTTATGGGAGGCTGATAGCACCACGCCGAGATCGGCGCGCAGACTCCGCGTCAACATGGCCACCGCCGGGGTGGGCAGTGGTCCCACCAGCACCACATCCATGCCCATGGAGATAAAGCCCGCGGTCATGGCCGGCTCCAGCATATAGCCCGAAAGCCGCGTGTCCTTGCCGATGACCACAAGATGGCGATGATTCCCGCGCAGGAAACGGTAGCCGGTGGCCATGGCCACGCGCAAGGCGGTGGCGGCGGTCATGGGTTCCATATTGGCGGTGCCGCGGATGCCGTCGGTGCCGAAGATGTCACGAGTCATGGACGCTCCGAAAAAAGCTGCCGCTAAAGGTTATACCAGATTCGTTTTACACAAAGGGGGGAAATTGTCTCCTTCCACCCGTCAAGCTGGTTCCTTTTTATTCGCCAACTGAATTGAGCGCATCCCACACGGAAAGCGCCTGGCGGGTTTCCGCCACGTCATGGACACGGAGCATCTGCACTCCCTGATCCACCGCCGCCAGAGCCGCGGCCAGGGAGCCGGGAAGCCGATCCTTGGGTACCTCTTCGCGGCTCAGCGAGGCAATGAAACGCTTGCGTGACACCCCCACCAGAATGCCACGGCCCAGCCCGTGAAACAGCGACAGGCAATCCAGGATATCCACGTTATGGTCGAAGGTCTTGCCGAATCCCACCCCCGGATCCACAAGAATATTGGCGGCATCGATTCCGGCGGCGACACAGGCTTCGATCCGCGCCGAGAGGTATTCATAGATCTCGGTGGGGGCGAAGCCATAGCGGGGATTGTCCTGCATGGTTTTTGGATCGCCCTGCATATGCATGAGGATCACCGGCGCGCCGCTTTTCGCCGCCATGCTCATACTTTCGGGATCGCCGGTGAGCGCGCTTACATCGTTGATAATTTGCGCGCCGGTTTCCAGCGCCGACGCCATCACCGTCGCGTGCCGGGTGTCGATGGAAACCCGCGCGCCGTGTTCGGCCAGGCCGCGCACCACGGGCGTTATCCGTTCCATCTCTTCTTTTACCGCCACCGGATCGGCGCCCGGACGGGTGGATTCACCGCCCACGTCGAGGATATCCGCGCCCGCTTGCCACATCTCCATACCGTGGGCAATGGCGGATTCGGGATCGGCATGGTCACCGCCATCGGAAAAACTGTCCGGGGTCACGTTGACGATGCCCATAATTAGGGGAAGCGATCCCACCGGACAGTCCAGCGCCAAGCCGGCAAAGGGGGGTGGTGAAACCGACACCCGCTTCAACCAGTCATGCACGGCAGTAGCCGTATCGTTCCCCTCCCTGTCGGCCCAAGCAATGGTTTCGACCAGAGGTAGGACACGGGAAGTTTCTAACTGTCTCTTGCCGTCTTCCCCTTTGCTGATGAGGAAAACTCCGCAGGCAGTATAGACAAGACGGCCCCCGGCAAGCCTCCGACCGGCGCCTGATTCCAGGGCCGCGGCAGCCGCCGCGCCGCCGACAATACCCAAAGGACGCAAGTGGAGGCTACGCATGCGGGCCGTCATGTGGAAAGCATTACAGAGACGTCACAATGGAACCGGACGAAAAGGTCAGGAGCCGGGCTGCGGCGCGGGTTTCGGCATACCGCCAGCCTTGCCCTTTTTGCCTTTTTTCCCGGTGGAAGGAACAGGGGAACTCTGCCCACCTTCAGGCGGGGTGGAATCCTCGTCGGGACGCGCGACCGGCTCGCCCTTGAGAAGTGCGTCCACTTCCTCACCGCTCAGGGTCTCGTATTCGAGAAGCCCTTTGGCAAGAGCATGAAGTTCGTCCATGTTCCCGGTCAGAACCTCGCGCGCCTTGGACTCGCCGTCATCAACGATCTTGCGGATTTCGTCGTCGATCAGTTTCGCCGTGGCGTCGGAAGTGTTCTTGCGCTGGGTCACAGAATGACCAAGGAAAATTTCTTCCTCGTTCTCGTCATAGCGCAGCGGCCCTAACTTCTCGCTGAAACCGAACTTGGTCACCATAGAACGGGCCATCTCCGTGGCCTGGCTGATGTCGTTGGCCGCCCCAGTGGTGATGTTCTCGGGCCCGAAAATGAGTTCCTCGGCGATGCGGCCTCCGAAGGTCATGGCGACCTTGGCCTTCATTTGGGATTTAGAGAGGCTGTAACGGTCCCGCTCGGGCAGGTTCATGGTTACCCCCAGGGCGCGGCCACGGGGGATGATCGTGACCTTGTGTAGAGGATCGTTGCCGGGAACGTGAATCCCCACCAGCGCATGGCCCGCCTCGTGATAGGCTGTGCATTTCTTTTCCTCATCAGACATGACCATGGAACGGCGTTCGGCGCCCATCATCACCTTGTCCTTGGATTCCTCCAGCTCGGACATGGTCACCAGACGTTTGTTGCGCCGCGCCGCTAGAAGCGCCGCCTCGTTAACAAGGTTGGCAAGATCGGCGCCGGAGAAACCTGGCGTGCCGCGGGCAATCACCCGCGCGTCCACATCGGGAGCCATCTGTACCTTGCGCATATGGACCTTGAGAATCTTTTCACGGCCGATGATGTCAGGGTTGGGAACCACCACCTGGCGGTCGAAACGGCCGGGGCGCAGCAGGGCCGGATCGAGCACATCGGGGCGGTTGGTGGCAGCGATCAGGATCACCCCTTCGGTGCTCTCGAAACCGTCCATTTCCACCAGCAGCTGGTTGAGGGTCTGTTCGCGCTCATCATTGCCACCGCCGAGCCCGGCGCCACGATGGCGGCCCACGGCGTCTATTTCATCGATGAAGATGATACAGGGTGCGTTCTTCTTGCCCTGTTCGAACATGTCACGTACGCGGCTGGCGCCGACGCCGACGAACATTTCGACGAAATCGGAGCCGGAAATGGTGAAGAAAGGCACATTGGCCTCGCCGGCGATGGCGCGCGCAAGTAGGGTCTTGCCGGTGCCCGGCGGCCCCACCAGAAGCGCTCCCTTGGGTATCTTGCCGCCGAGGCGCTGGAACTTGTGCGGATCCCTGAGGAACTCAACGATTTCTTCCAGCTCCTGCTTGGCCTCATCAATGCCGGCCACGTCCTCGAATGTGACCCGGCCCTGGCCCTCGGCAAGCAGGCGCGCCTTCGATTTGCCGAACCCCATGGCCTTGCCGCCTCCCGACTGCATCTGGCGCATGAAGAAAATCCATACCCCGATCAGCAGCAGCATGGGGAACCAGGAAATCAGGATGTCGAACAGGCCGGGAGAAGCACCCTCTTGCGGCGCAGCACGGATAAGAACATTTTTCTCCGCCAAACGATCCACCAGCCTGGCGTCATCGGGGGCATAGGTGGTGAACCCGCGGCCGTCGCTGAAATGCCCGGAAACGTCGTTACCGCGGATGACCACGTCGCTGACCTCACCGTTCTCCACATTGCTAAGGAATTCGGAGAAAGCGAGTTTCGTCGTCGGCTCGCGGTTGGACGCCCCTTCAAACAGGTTGAAGAGCGCCACCAGAAGAAGCCCAATGATGACCCAGAGGGCCAGATTCTTTCCTAGATTATTCACGTTGTCTTTACCTTGTACGCCCGCATTCACCATGGGCATTTGCTACATCGCTCTATACCGTCCGTTCCTTCAAAACTAGGAACAGGATAACAGATAATGCGCATTTCCGCCTACGCAACTCTAAAAACCCCGATTATGCGAGGGAATTGGCCGGACAGAAGCCCCTCAGGCGGAGCCCGAAACCAGGCTGATCAACGGTTTCATCCATATAACCCAGATGCGGCACCGCCGCCACCTTTTCCCCCCGCCATAGCGCCGGCAGGGAAAGGCGCACCGTCCAGGGAATCATGGAATTACGCAATTCCGGCGCCCGCCCCACGATCCGGGACCAGCCCTTGCGGCCCAACCGAGCAAGAACCAGCACCTGTTTCGTTTTGCCGGCCCGGGACTGAACCTTTTTCCCGGCTCTGCCGGTTTCGAACACAAAACGTCCATCCCATACCGTCCGCATCCCCGGCATTAACGCCAGACGCTCACCGGCAGCGGCGGGCTCGCGGCAGACAAGTACAGTCATGACTTTTTTCGTCTTTTCGGGAATTAGACGGCAGCCGTGAAGGGTTTGCGCTTGGCTTTTCTTTTTCGAAAGAAGCTCTCCATGGAGTCTCGCCAGACGCGCCGATCGCGGGGGATAGGCCCTTCCGCCCACGCAGGTGAGAACCCTGGAGAGCACCCGCAGGGATACGTCCGTCTCCGCCGCCGCTAGCGCTACCCTGTCCAGCCTTACATAGCCTTGGGGATAAATTTCCGCCGCCCGTGACAACAGCTCCACCACGTTTTCTCCCAATGCGTGGCGCGCCCGCGCCATCAACCCCGCCGTGGCGACCAGCCGTGAGGCGCCAAATCCTTCGTGGGCAATGTCCGGCATCAGGGCGCGCATCCGCACGCGAGCATAGGCAAGGTCGCGGTTGGAAGGATCCTCCACCCATTCCTGACCACGGGACTGCAGGGTGGCGACCAGCCGCGCCTTGGGCACGTCCAGCAAAGGGCGTAATAATCGCATGGTGGGGACTTCGGACAGCGGCGCCATACCTGCCAGCCCGTCAACGCCACTGCCACGGCCGAGCCGCAGCAAAAACGTCTCGGCCTGGTCCTCCTGATGATGGGCCAGCAAGAGGTGGAGAACACCGTGGCGACGGCACCAGTCAAAAAGTAACCGGTAACGCGCCTCACGCGCCGCCGCCTGAACGCCATGCCGTGGCTTGTCCCCGGTCCAGGACAGAATGTGGTGGGTCAGCCCCCGCGCCTTCAGCCAGCGTCCCGCCTGCCGGGCCTCGGCCCCCGATTCCCACCGCAGCCGGTGATCCACACTCAAGGCCACGGTTTGGCCGCCCCGTCCTTGTGCCCAGTCATGAGCTAGCAGAGCCAGGGCCATGCTGTCACAGCCGCCGGAAACGGCCACCGCCACGCATGGCTCAGGCTCAAATGGTCCAAGACCTTTCATCAGGGCAGAAAATTCCCTGCCCTTAAGGGGCATCGTGACAGCGCAAGGTGGCTGGCCGGATGGCATTACTCGGCACAACCGATGGCTTTACGCTCCTTTAAGGCCCGATTCATGATGACCGAGGGCGCGTTGGTGAAACGCCGCTCCAGCTCGGAGAAAGCCCTGCAGGCCTGTTGTTGCTCGTTGATGTTGGCCAGCGACAGGCCCAGCTTCAAAAGATTGTCCGGAGCTTTGGGGCTGTTGGCGAATTTCTCATAGCCTTCGGCGAAGATAACCGCGGCATTGGTGTAGTCCTTGCGCACATAGAAGGTTTCGCCGAGCCAGTACTGGGCATTAGCCACCATCTCATGATCGCCATGGGCGGCGATGAAGGCGCGGAACGACTTTTCTGCCATGGGATAATCGGTCTGGCGTAGCAGGCCCAGGGCGTATTCGTACTGTTCCTTGGGCGTGCCGTCGGGCAACAGCGCCTGTTGTTCCTGTTGTCGGGATGCGGCGTCCCGGCTTGCCACCGCCGGTGCCTCTATGGGCTTACCCTCCTCGTCCACGGGAACCTTGAGGATGCCAAGAACGCCTTCCTCGCTGGAACGTTCGGCGATCACCTTACCCGGCCCCGGAACAACCACGCCGCCATCGGCGCCGGGCCCTGTCAGAGCTCCCATGGCTTGTGGCGCCGTCTTTTCCAGATTGGTGAGGCGGAAATCGATATCGCCCACCAGTTTGTCGAGGCGCGTCTGCACCTGGTTGATCCTGAAGGTCAGTTCCTCGAACTGACCCGTCACCTTGCGCAATTCATCCTCGAGCTCGGTAAACTGGGTCTCCATCCGAACCGCCAGATTGGACGGCGTGTCGCTACCAGCGCCGGCTAGATTTCCAGCCGCTGGAGACGTGGTCCGTTTAAGGGCCTTGCCTGCGGCACCCTTCGCGCCTTCGGTATAGACCTGGCGCTGCAAAAGGTTGATGTCACGTTCCAGGCGTCCAAGACGCTCCAGAAGCGGGCGCAGGCCGTCATCTTGGGCCTGTACCGGAAGGGCTGGCAGGACAAGGGAAGCGGCAAGGATGAGAAGGCCGGGGAAGAGCATCCGCGCTTGCCGCCAGAAGAGCCGAAGAATATCAGGAGAAATGGGACGTGCTTTCGATTCCGTCATAATGCGTTCCTCCGATTCCGACCCGCGCGAGGAAGTGCCGGAATTATCTTCAAAAGAATGATGTTCAAAAGGGACCGTGTCCAGCAAAGTGACGTCACATGAATCACTGCCGTCCACGTTTAGGCGTTCGGCA
>NZAO01000059.1 GCA_002686135.1 Rhodospirillaceae bacterium | reverse complement strand
CCGAGAGGCCGTCGATCTTGGGCTCGCACACCAGTTCCACGGTTTCGCCTTCATCGAGGCCCAAAAAACGCCGGATGCGCTCGATGAAGGCGGTGACGTCGGCTTCGTCGAAGGCGTTGTCGAGCGAGAGCATGGGTTTGGAATGGNTGACCTTGGCGAAGCCGGAGGAAGGTTCGGCGCCCACGCGCCGCGAGGGGCTGTCGTTGCGGATGAGATCGGGGAATTTGGACTCGATGGCGGCATTGCGTTGGCGTAGGGCGTCGTACTCGGCGTCGCTGATGAGGGGCGCGTCCTGTTGGTAGTAGGCCATGTCATGAGCGGCGATATCCCGGGTCAGGGTCTTGAGTTCTTCTGCCGCCTCGAGCGGGGTCAGGTCTTCAACCGGCGGAGGGGCGGGTGTTTTCTTGGACGTTTTTTTAGGGGGCATGGCCTCAGGCCGATTGCAGGAGGCTGTCGGCGGCGGCGCGGGCCTCGTCGGTGATCCGTTTGCCCGAAAGCATGCGGGCGATTTCCTCGCGCCGGGCGGTGGCGTCGAGGGCATCCACCAGCGTCACCACCGTATCCGTGGGCTCCTTGCCTTCCTTGATGATGCGCAGATGGCTGGCGCCACGAGCGGCGACCTGGGGCGAATGGGTAATGACCAGAACCTGGCGGCCCTCCCCNAGCNGCGAGAGGCGTTCGCCTACGGCNGCGGCCACGGCCCCGCCGACGCCGCTGTCAACCTCATCGAAGACCAGGGTGGCGGCGGTTCCGCTGTTCGCCACCACCACTTTTAAGGCCAGCATGAAGCGGGCTAATTCGCCGCCTGAGGCGATGCGGTTGATGGGGCCGGGCGGGGTGCCGGGATTGGTGGCGACCTCGAAACTGACGCGCTCGGCNCCGTGTTCGCCCCATTGGGCCTCGTCGAGCGCGTCGAGACGGGTGGCGAAGACGGCCTTTTCCAGTTTCAAGGCGGGAAGTTCTGCCGCTACTGACCTGTCGAGTTGTTTGGCNGCGGCGGCGCGTTTGTTCGAGAGNTCGCCGCAGGCGGCCTCGAAGGCGCCGCGGGTGGCGCGGACTTCTTCGGCGAGGCGGTCGAGATTTTCNNNNCCGCCGGCAAGAGCCTCGAGTTGGGCGGCNAGGTCTTCGCGCAGCCGCGGCAGATCGTCCACGGTGACGCTATGCTTGCGGGCGAGATCGCGCAGGGCGAAGAAACGGTCCTCGATTTCCTGGAGTTTGGCGGGATCGCTCATCAGTTGGCCGCCGAAATCGTGGAGCAGGGCCAGGGCCTCGGTGACCTCCAGCGCCGCACGTTCGAGCGTGTCGAGAACCGGTTTGAGCTGGGCCGGGGCCTTGTCCACTAACTTTTCCAGATGACGCCGCGCCGTATTGAGGGAGTCTTCCACGCCACGACCGGATGAGGCCTCGCCTTCTATTTCGGTGCAGGCGGCGTTCAGCGCCTCGACCAGCTTTTCCGCGTGGCCCAGCAGCGAGCGCAGGTCATCGAGTTCGGCCTCCTCACCCGCCTTGGGATCCAGTGCCTCGATCTCGCTCAAATGGTGGCGAAGCTCGGCCTCGCGGGCTAGGGCGGCTTCGAGATTACGGGCAGCGGCTTCATGGGCTGCCACGGCCTCGCACCAGCTGCACCAGGCGGCGGCTGTGGTTTCGGCCACGGCGGCGATGTCACCATAGGCATCCAGAGTCTGACGGTGGGTGGCGGGGTCGAGNAGGCCCTGTTCGGCGAACTGGCCCTCGATCTCCACCATCATGCTGCCGACGGCGCGCAACAGGCCGACGCTCACGGGTTGGTCATTGATGAAGGCGCGGCTGCGGCCGTCACCCCCCAGCACCCGGCGCAGGAGGAGGTTATATTCGGCCTCCATGCCCTGTTGGGAGAGCATGACCAAGGCGGGATGGTCGCCTGTGAGTCGGAACTCGGCGGTGACAGCGGCCTGGTCGGCGCCGGCACGGACCAGGGTTTTCTCGGCCCGGAAACCCAACGCCAGGCCCAGGGCGTCGAGGAGAATGGATTTACCGGCACCGGTTTCGCCGGTGAGCGTGCAGAGTCCGGCCTCGAAGCTCAGGTCAAGCTGGTCGATNAGGACCACGTTGCGGATCGAGAGNCTGGCGAGCATNTGTTTTNCCGACCCGCNCTAGAAAATCCAGTCCCANACCTGGGAAAAATAGGATTTTTCCTCTCCTTCCTCGCCGTCCCCACCTTCCTTTTGGGCGAGAATGGAGCGGCGCTCCACCTCCGATTTGAAGGTCTCGTGGCTCTCGAGCAGATTGTTGTCTTCAAGCAGGGCGTAGCTATCCCAGTACCAAGGGTTGTTAGGGAAATTATAGCCGAGAACGGCGGCCGTCTTGCGGGCCTCGGTGACCATGCCCAGGGCGAGGTAGGATTCTACCAGCCGGTGCAGGGATTCCGGAATATGGGTGGTGATCTCGTAATTTTCAATCACGGAGCGGAAACGGTTAATGGCGGCGAGGTAATGCTCGCGCTGGAGGTAATAGCGGCCGATGGTCATGTCCTTGCCCGCCAGATGATCGAGGATGAGGTCGAGCTTGGGTATGGCGTCCTCGGCGTATTTGGTCTCGGGAAAGCGGACCAGAAGTTCCTCGAAGGCTTCCAGCGCCAGTTCCGTGTTCTTCTGGTCGCGCGAGACGTCGGTGATCCTCTCGTAATAGCACAGCGCCTTGAGGTAATAGGCATATGGCACGTCCACGTGACCGGGGTGGAGATTGATGAAACGCTCGAGGCTGATGACGGCCTCGTCGTATTCGTTCTTTTTGTAGCGGGCGAAGGCAGCCATGATCTGGCCCTTGGTGGCCCAGGCCGAATAGGGGTGCTGGCGCTCCACCTCGTCGAACAGCTCCGCCGCCTTGATGTAGCTTTCGGTCATGAGTTCGTTCATGGCCTCGTTATAGAGGGATTCCGCCGGCTGTTCGGCATAGATGATTTCGTCGTCGCTCTCGCAGGCGGGCAGAAGGCTGCCCAGGCCAAGCAAGGCAACGAGGGCAAGAACGGCTTTAAAGGAGCGTATGGGGTGTGGCGTCATTCTGTGTTGTAAACGGGGGGGTCATAAACCAGGGGGCAGCGACAGGAGAAGTATATCATGGACGTTGCGCTAAGGCGGGACAATATCATGAAATCCGCCGCCCTGGCACGGCCTCATATGGGTCCAGAGATGAAAAAATAGGAGAAATTAAAAGGATGAAAAAAGCACAAAAAAGCCCCCCCAGAATCGGTAATGGGNGGGCGGTTGCGCGGTGACCGCGTGAGGGGGAAAGAAAGAGGGTCAGGCAGTGGCGGCTAGCGTNGGCTCCTTGATTTGCGGCGGCGCGTCCACCTCGCCGGTGGGGGGAAAATTATTGCTGATTTTGCAGGGACACCAGGCCTCGTCGTCAGCGAACAGGGCTTCCAGCAGGCTACGGTTGAGCTTGTGGCCGGAGCGCACGCCGTGGAAATGGCCGATCAGTGGGGAGCCCGCAAGGTAGAGGTCGCCGAGGGAATCGAGAACCTTGTGGCGCACGAATTCGTCTTCGTAGCGCAGGCCGCCTTCGTTGAGGATCTGGTCGCCGCTGATGACCACGGCGTTGTCCAGGGATCCGCCAAGGGCCAGCCCAGAGGCGCGCAGGTCATCCACCTCGTGGAGAAAACCGAAGGTGCGGGCGCGGCTGATTTCCGATTTAAAGGTGTTGCCGGAGAAATGGAAGAGATAGTCCTGGTGCGAGATGGCGAGGCTGTCGAAATCGATTTCCACGCTCAGCGAAAAGGCCTCCAGCGAACCGGGTGCTGGGGTCAGGGAGGCGAAGCCCTCGCCGTTGGAGACGGAAACCGGCTTGAGCACGCGGATGGCGCGCCGCGGGGCATCCTGTTCGATGATTCCCGCGCATTCGATGAGAAACACGAAGGGCGCAGCGCTGCCGTCCATGGAGGGAATCTCACCGCCCTGGATTTCCACCACCAGATTGTCGATGCGGCAGCCAGCCAGCGCCGCCATGAGGTGTTCCACCGTGGCCACGGAAACGTTGCCGCCATCGCTCAGCGTGGTGCAGAGCCGGGTGTCAGAGATACGGCTCCAATGGGCGGGGATGCAGGCATTGCCGCCGCCGATGTCGCTACGGCGGAAGATGATGCCGGTACTGGGTTTGGCGGGATGCAGGGTGAGGGAGATGTTTTCGCCACTGTGCATCGCGGTGCCGCTGCAATTGATGGGGCTTTTCAGAGTCCGTTGCAGGGCCGGCTTGGCGCTTGCTTTTCTAGGGGATTTTTTTTTGTTGGATGTCTTTTTCATCTAAAATGCCCCTGTGGGAAATGACCGTGTAACTGGTTAAAAAGAATGGAAAAACGTGAAAAACGAAAAAAATTTACCGAGAAACCATTGAAGGGCCAGTAATTCAATAAAACTTTGGTATCCCAATAAGTTTTCTTNCAAACCCTCTCTTTAAAAACATAAAAAAATGCTCNGGAGGATATGTATCAGCATCCCCCAGAGCACTCAAATCACTCTTTATTACATATTGTTACAACGCAAGTTNTTGAGTTTCCTTGCNATTATNCCTCTTTTCAGTTGGCCTGTCTGCGTAGGAAGGCCGGAATCTCCAGCAGGTCTTCATCGCCCTGGAAGGTGGGTATGCGGTCCACGGTATCCATCCCGTCCAGTCTTGGCTGGGGATTGGGCGGGTGCGACTCCGCTGTTAACTCGGAGGCCGCGGCGGGAGCGGAAGTCTCCGCCGGAGCCGGAGCCTCCACAGATTCCGCAGATTGCGCCGGCCCAGCCGGTTCGGCCACCCTGACCTCCTTTGCCTTGCCCCGGGAGCCGGCCAGTTTTCTGAACATGCTGATGCGGCCCTGGCCTGGTTCTTTCTTTTCTTGACTGCCATTGGCCATAGCCGCGGCAGCGAAGGGATTGACCTTCGATGGCCCGGCCTCGCCCTGGCCCTCACCGGAAGCCTCTACCGGGCGCGGCGAGATGAAGGGCGGCTTATTGCGCGCGAGCCAGGCCGGGATGGCGGCAGGCCCGCTCTTGACGGCTTCGGCTTCGGGTGCGTGGCCCGGCGGCGGGCTGATATCGAGCCCGTCATCAGCGGAAGCCGTTTCTTCCGCTATTCCCGTGGTTTGCAGCGCGGGGCCGGGTTGGCCGGGACCACCGGGACCCGTGTGCAGGGGAAGGACCCCGCCCTTGCCAGTTTCCGCCGTCACCAGCTGCGTCCCGCGCATGGGGGTGTGCTTGTCACCGATGGCCGGCATTTCGGGCACGCTGTCGACCCTGGGATGATCGGTGAACAAATGCACATTATCGCTGCCGGCGGCGGCTTCGGTGTCGATTCCGGTGGCCACCACCGAAACCCGCATCAGACCCTCCATGGTATCCTCGATGGCGGTGCCGAAGATGATGTTGGCTGCTTCGTCCACTTCCTCCTTGATGCGGTTGGCTGCTTCGTCCACCTCGAACATGGTCATATCGAGCCCGCCGGTGATGTTGATGAGCACTCCGCGCGCGCCCTTCATGGAGGAATCCTGGAGCAGGGGGTTGGAGATGGCGGCTTCGGCGGCTTCCAGGGAGCGTTTCTCGCCCTCGGCCTCGCCGGTGCCCATCTGCGCCTTGCCCATTTCCGTCATCACCGAGCGGATGTCAGCGAAGTCGAGATTGATGAGGCCAGGCTTGACCATCAGGTCCGTGACCCCGCGCACGCCGCAGTGAAGCACCTCGTCGGCCAGATTGAAGGCCTCGGCGAAGGTGGTTTTTTCATTGGCGACGCGGAACAGGTTCTGATTGGGAATGATGATCAGAGTGTCCACGTATTGCTGGAGCTCCTCGATACCGCCTTCGGCAATATCCATGCGGGTGGTGCCCTCGAAATTGAAAGGCTTGGTGACCACGCCTACGGTGAGGATTCCCAGCTCCCTGGCGGCGCTGGCGATTACCGGCGCGGCCCCGGTTCCCGTGCCGCCGCCCATGCCGGCAGTGATGAAGGCCATATGCGTACCGTTGAGGTGCTCGATGAGCTCGTCAATGGCTTCTTCCGCCGCAGCCCTGCCGATATCGGGACGCGATCCGGCGCCCAGCCCCTGGGTGATGGTGGCTCCGAGCTGAATCTGGCGCGAGGCTTCAGACTGGGCAAGGGCCTGGGAATCGGTGTTGGAGGCGACAAACTCCACGCCTTGGAGGCCCGAGCGGATCATGTTGTTAATGGCGTTGCCGCCGGCGCCACCGATGCCGACGACGGTAATTCTGGGTTTTAGTTCGGCTTCCTTGGCAGGAAGGCTCAGATTGATGCTCATAACTTACTCCTTGTTGTTCTCTTAAATTAGAGACGTGTTGCCGACCGCATCCCCCGGCCGGGAAAAGGGGGCGGCGCAAGGCCGCGCAAAGGGTTAAAAACACTCACGTAGCCACAAGCCGAGGCGGCTGAAAAAATCGCCCGGCTTCTCCATCCAGCCGCGTGCGCTTACGGGCATGGCGGCGGTGTTCTGTTGGGCGTAGGCGAGAAGGCCTGCGCAGGTTGAAAAAGAGGGTCCGCCGGTAGCCTCGGCGAGCCCGTTGATATGCATCGGTTTGCCGATGCGGACTTTCTTGTCGAGAATCATGGCCGCGAGATCGCGGATTCCCTGCATCTGGCTGGCGCCGCCGGTCACTACCACCCGCTGGCCGGCCACCTTGTCGAAACCGCTCCTCTCCAGGAGGTCGCGCGTCATCTCGAGGATTTCCTCGAGCCGCGGCTTGATGATCCCGATCAATAAGGACTTGGGCACATGGTTGGGCTGGGCGTGGACTTCTTCGCCGATGGGGGGGACGTCGATATAGTCACGGTCGTCCATGTCCGAGAGGATGGCGTTGCCATAGAGCGTCTTCATGCGCTCGGCGTTAGCCATGGTGGTGGACAGCCCGCGCGCGATGTCGCTGGTCACATGCGCCCCGCCCAGCGGCACGCTGCCGGTGAAGACCATGTTGCCGTCGAAAAAGACAGCAAGGGAGGTGACGCCCCCACCCATGTCGATACAGGTGACGCCGAGGTCCATTTCGTCCTCGACCAGGGCCGAGAGACCCGAGGCGTAGGCTGATAGCACTATATTCTCGACCTCCAGGTGACAGCGCGAGACGCAGTTAGTGAGGTTCCACAGGGGGCCCGAGGCTACGGAAACCATGTGTATGTTGACGCCGAGGCGTTCGCCGAACATACCTCGTGGGTCGCGGATGCCGCGGCTGCCGTCGATGGAATAGCTGATGGGGATAGAATGGACGATTTCTCTGTCCTTGGGCTGGTGGGTTTCCACGCCGTGCTGGAAAGCCCGGTGCAGGTCGCCATCGCTGATTTCGTGCCCGGCGATGGTGGTCTCGATGCTGAAATTGTGCGAAAGCGGCTGGCCCCCGGAAATATTGATGATGACGCCGTGGATGGTTTGCCCGGCCATCTGTTCGGCGGCGTGGACGGCGCTGGCGATGGAATCGGCCGCTGCGTCCATATCGACGATGGCGCCACCGCGTAGGCCGTTAGCCGCATGATGGCCGATGCCCACCACCCGCAGGCCGCCCTGGCTACCGGCATCGCTGCGGGCGACAAAACAGCAGATTTTCGTCGTTCCCACGTCAAGGACTGAGATCAAACCGTTACGCACGTTCCCCGTATCCTTTTCTGTTTCCGTTCATATTCATGTGTCACGGCCTTCTTCTTCGTGCTCGCGCAGTTTTTCCATAGCCTCCGCCGAGAGCTGCATCACCATCATGTCGGGCAGGCGAAGGTCGATCGCCACCACGTCGCGGGTGAGAATTTCGTGACGCTGTTCCAGTTTGCGGAGCGTTTCCCAGGCCTGTTTCTGGTTTTCCACCGGCAGTCGCACACGAATGCCAGCATCCAGCTGCAGGTCCCAGCGCCGCCTCCCCACACGGATGGCGGCCATCACCCGTTTTTTCAGGTCTGGTCCGCTGGACATGACCGTAAGCAGTTCCGGGGCATGTTGTGGCGCATCGTCGCCGACGATGAGAGGAAGATCGGAAAACCGGCCGAGCCCGTCACGGGCAAGGATCATGCCGTCTTCATCCACCACTACGAAACGGCCCTTCCTTTGCCACAGGGCCATGGGGCGGCGTTCGGTGATGCGGACATAGATGGTTCCGCCAAGGCGGCGCTCGATAGTGGCGTTCTTAACCCAACTGATGGATTCTAACCGTTCGCGGGCGGTTTCCGGGTCGAATGTGACGAGGGGCTGTCCGTAAGTCACGCTAAGCGCGGCTAGAACCGCCGCCCGCGTGGTCTCGGAACGCCCTTCCATAAGCACGTCGTGGATGATGAATCCGGCATTTGCCGAGAGGTTGATGGCCCTCCCCCGCAGATCGCGGCCAAGTTCCGCCGCCTGTTGCGAAAACAGCAGCCAGCCCGGCACGGCCACCACCGCCATCAACAGAAAGCCGAGCCGTGCTTTCCACAGAACGGGATGGCGCGTCCGCAGGGGCGCCTTGCGCATGGTGCGTTTTGTGCGCGCGGTACGCGCGGAGGGTGCTTTTTTGCGCTGGTTTCTTCTCTGGGAAAAGAGACGACGCCAGAGGGCGGATGGGATCAGGAGTCGCATGCGGCCTCCTCCACCATCCATTGCGCCAGTTCGTCGTAGGAGATGCCGGCCTCGGCGGCGATTTCTGGCAGCAGCGATTTCGGCGTCATGCCGGGCTGGGTATTGACCTCGAGAATGAACAGCCGCGCCTTGCCCTTGCCGGTGTCGTCATAGCGGAAGTCAACCCGGCTCACACCACGGCAGCCCAGCGTCTGGTGCGCCAGCAGCGCCAGCCGCATGGCTTCCTTGGTGTCTTTTTTGGGCAGCGCCGCGGGAACGATATGTTCGGCCATGTGGTCGTCGCTGTATTTGGCCTCGTAATCGTAGAAACCTTCTCCGGTCCGAATTTCCAGAACTCCCAGCGCCTTGTCGCCCATGACGCCCACGGTGAGTTCCCGTCCCGGGATGTAGGTCTCGGCCATGACCACGTCGCTATAGGGCCAGGAGGCGTGCTCGAAGGGAATTGGCTCGTTGTTGCCGGTGATGATGCGTACGCCAACGCTGGAACCTTCGTTAAGGGGTTTGATCACATAGGGCCGTTTCATTACGTCGCCGGCCAGCACCTCGTCGCGGGGGACGATTTTGCTCTCGGGGCAGGGAATGCCAGCTTGTGTGAAGAGGCGGTTGGCCATGGGTTTGTTCATGGCCAGGGCCGAAGCCAGAACACCGGAATGGGTGTAGGGAAGCGCCATCAGTTCCAGCAACCCCTGAACACAGCCGTCCTCGCCGTAGTGGCCGTGCAGGGCATTGAAGACCACGTCGGGCCGGGGAAAGAGCCTGGTCAGCAGCGCCCCCACATCATGGGCGGCATCGATGGCGGTGACGCTGTGGCCCGTATTACGCAGGGATTCAGCCACATTGGCGCCGCTGATGAGGGATATCTCTCGTTCCGCCGACCAGCCTCCCATAATGACGGCCACATGCGTGCTCATGGCTGGACCTCCCCGTTTGCCGGTATGCCCAGGCGGCGGATTTCCCATTTGAGTTCGATGCCGCTGTTGACCAGAACGCGCTCGCGCACTTCCTCACCCAGCTCTTCGATATCCGCCGCGCTGGCGTCCCCGGTGTTGATGAGGAAATTGCAGTGCTTTTCGGAAACCGTGGCGCCGCCCTTTTTCAGACCCCGGCAGCCGGCCGCCTCAATCAGCTGCCATGCCTTCTTCCCCTGTGGGTTGATGAAGGTGCTGCCGCCCGTGCGGGTGCCGCGTGGCTGATCTTCGTCGCGGGCAGCTTGGATACCGGCCATGCGTTCGCTGATTTCCGATGCATCGCCCGGCTCGCCCTCCATGGTGGCGGCGGTGAACACCCAGTTGTTGGGGATGCCACAGCTGCGGTATTCGAAGGCGAGGTCCCCGGTGGTCAGGTGATGAAGGGCACCGGCCTCATCCACGGCTTCGGCGGCTATGGTGATGTCCTTCATCTCTCTGTCGAAGGCGCCAGCATTCATGCGCAGGGTGCCGCCAATGGTGCCGGGAATGCCACTCAGGAATTCGAGACCGGTGAGCGAGGCCTTGAGGCAGGCTATGGCCACGTTGTGATCGAAGGCCCCGGCACCGGCCCGGATTTGGGTGCCCGTCACCTCGATTTTCGAAATCGACGTGCCGAGACGGATCACCACACCGGGGATGCCGCCGTCGCGCACGAGAATGTTGGAGCCCAGGCCAAGCACCGTGTAGGGGACGTCCGCTGGTTTTTCCTTGAGAAAGGAAATCAGGTCATCCTCGTCGGCAGGGTCAAACAGGACCTCCGCCGTACCGCCAGTGCGGAACCAGGTTTTTGCACCCAGTGCCGCGTTTTCGGTATAGATGCCGCGAACCGGGGGCAGGCGTGATGCGAGGCCGTTCTCGAAACTTTTTTTCATAGCGCTCTGGGTCATGACGCCCTCGCTGGTGTTTCGGGGCCGTTTCCGGTAAGCAGCGCCAGTTCCCGCGGCAGGGCCGTGGCCCAGCCGGTGCTGCTGCCCGCGCCCATGCACATGACCATGTCTCCGGAGCGGGTGATCCCGGAGATCGTCTCCGCCAGCCGGGCAGGATCGTCCAGCGCGAGAACTTCCCTGTGGCCATGGTCGTGCAGCCCCTCAATCAGGTCGTCGCGGCTGGCACCTTCCAGTGGTTCCTCTCCGGCGGGGTAAACCTCCGAAACGATCACCACATCGGCGTCGTTGAAGCAGGTGCAGAATTCCTCGAACAGGTTTTTAAGCCGCGAATAACGGTGCGGCTGGACCACGGCGATGAGCCGGCTCTCGCCACAGGCAGCGCGCGCGGCTTTAAGGGCGGCGGCGATTTCCACGGGATGATGGGCGTAATCGTCGATAACGGTGATGCCGTTTGTGACGCCGGTTCTGGTGAAGCGCCGCTTGACCCCGCCAAAGGCGGCCAGGCCCTCGCGCATGACATCGAGATCGAGGCCCATTTCCCGGCCCACCGCTAGCGCCGACAGGGCGTTCTGTACGTTGTACTCGCCGACCATGGGCAGGAACATGTCCTTCCACGTGGTTTCGGTCTCGTGAGCACGGTCGGTGAGGACCACCTGGAAGAACATGCCCTCAGAATCGCTTTCCAGATTGACGGCGCGCATGTCGGCCTGGGAGCTGAGCCCGTAAGTGATGATGCGGCGGCCTGACACCAGAGGGATCAGGCTCTGGACTTCCGGATGGTCGATGCAGAGCACGGCGAATCCGTAAAAGGGAATATTCTGGACGAAGGTCTCGAAAGCTTGGTGCAGGTTGTCAAAGGAGCCGTAAAAATCGAGATGTTCGGCGTCTATGTTGGTGACCACGGCGATGGTGGCCGGCAGCTTGATGAAGGTGCCGTCGGATTCGTCGGCTTCCACCACCATCCAGTCGCCCTCGCCAAGGCGGGCATTGGTACCGTAGGCGTTGATGATGCCGCCGTTGATAACCGTGGGGTCGAGGCCGGCGGCGTCGAGGATGGCCGCGATCATGGAGGTGGAGGTGGTCTTGCCGTGAGTGCCGCCCACGGCTATGGACCATTTCAGGCGCATGAGCTCGGCCAGCATTTCGGCGCGGCGTACCACGGGAATCTTGGCGCCACGGGCGGCGGCAAGTTCCGGGTTGCCGGCGTCCACCGCTGAGGACGCCACCACCACCGAGGCCTCGCCAAGGTTTTCCGGGTCGTGTCCCGTCATCACCGGCACGCCGAGATCGGCTAGGCGCTGTACATTAGCGTTTTTCTGGAGGTCGCTGCCCTGTACCGAATAGCCCAGATTATGCATGACCTCGGCGATACCGCTCATGCCGATACCGCCGATGCCGACGAAATGTATGGTGCCCAGGGGTAGGGGAATGGCTTTCATGCCGCCGCCTCCCTTGGGGAAGGGGACGCATCGTCTGATTTCCGGCCCCTGCCGTTGGGCGGCAACAGCGCCCATGCGGTGTCGGCGAGCCGCGAGGCGGCGTCGGGAACCCCCAGCCCGCGGCTCGCCACCGCCGCGTCGCTCAGCATTTTGGGGTTCTCGAGGAAGGAACAGAGCATTCCAGCAAGGGCGAAACCCGTAAAGTCGTTCTCGGCCAGTACCCAGGCGCCGCCGCCGCTTTCGATGGCGCGGGCATTGGCGCTTTGATGGTCGTCCATGGCGAAGGGATAGGGCACCAGAATGGCGGGGCGTCCGGCAGCTGTGGCCTCGGCCACGGTGCTGGCGCCGGCGCGGGTGATGACGAGATGGGCCTGGCGCAGGCGTTGCGGAACATCGTCGAAGAAGGGCTGTATGGTTACGTCCAGGTCTAGCGTCTCGTAGATATTTTTCACCCTGTCCATATCCTCGGCGCGACATTGATGAGAGACGTTGAGCCGCCCCCGCGAAGCCGCCGGCATGAGGGCGATGGCGTCGGGCAGGACGCGCCCGAAGACGGCGGCGCCCTGGCTTCCGCCCATGATCAGGAGATTCAGGGTCTCGTCATTTTTCAGAGACGGGTACGGAATAGCGCGGATGGCGGAAATGGCGGGCCGCACTGGATTACCGGTGCGCGTGGCCCTGGCCCTGTCGCGTTTGCGCAGCCGCGCCACTTCCTCGAACGAAATGGCGATGGACCCCGCCATGGTAGCCAGCAGCCGGTTGGCCCGGCCCAGAACCGCATTCTGTTCATGGATTAGGGTGGGCAGACGTCGCCACCGTGCGGCGAGCATGGTGGGGACGCTGGCATAGCCGCCGAAACCAACCACCAGTGAGGGCTTGATTTTCCGCAACAGATGCCCGGCCTCGATTACGCCGCGCATGATCCCGGCCATACCGCCCAGTTTCTCAATAACCCCGCCCGAGAGCCGTCCGCTGCTGATGGTGTGCACCGCCACCTCGCCGGGAAGGTCGCCGAAGGAGGCGCCCCTGTTATCGGTGACAAGCGCCAGCTTGCAGTCGCGCGTGGCCAGTTCCAGGGCCAGCGCCTGAGCTGGGAAGACATGGCCGCCGGTGCCGCCGGCCACCAGCGCCACCAGCGGGGTGGTTAGGGCGTTATTCGAGGCGTTCATGGCGTTTCCCCCAGGACCTTGCGGCGCCGGGTCAGCGCCAGCACCATGCCCATGCCCAGCGACATCGCCATCAATGACGACCCGCCGTGGGAAATGAAGGGCAGGGTCATGCCCTTGGTGGGAATGAGGTGCAGGGATGAGGCCATGTTGATGATGGCCTGAAGGCCGAACTGGACCAGCAACCCGGTTCCGGCGAGAAGCACGAAAAGACTGTTTTCCTCCATCAGGCGGCTGAAGCCGCGGACCATGACGAAGGCGAACAGGCCGACGATGACAAGGCAGGCCAGCAGGCCGAATTCCTCCCCGGCCACGGCGAAGATGAAGTCGGCGTGGGCGTCTGGCAGGACCTCCTTGATGGTGCCTTCTCCCGGGCCACGGCCCGTCAGCCCGCCATGCATGAAAGCCTCCATGGAGGTGGTGACCTGATAGTTATCGCCGGTGGCAGGATCGAGGAAGCGGTCGACGCGACTAGCCACGTGGGGAAAGGTGAAATAGCTTGCCGCCAGGCTGCCAATGGCCATCACCGTGAGGGCGGCCACCCAGACCAGGGGCAGCCCGGCCAGGAAGAACTGGGTGAACCAGACCGCGGTCACCACCACCGCCATTCCGACATCGGGCTGCATCAGCAACAGGGCAGCCACCAGAAGGAACAGCCCGCCGGCCAGAACATTTCCCGGAGAGCCTTTTTTCAGGCTTGCCTGGGAAAACATCCACGCGGCGACGACAATGAAGCTGGTCTTGACGAATTCCGAGGGCTGTAGGGAAAACCCGGCAATCGAGATCCAGCGCTGCGCGCCATTGATCTCCACGCCCGAGGTCAGGGTCATGACGAGGAGGACCAAGGAGCCGATGAAAACGACCACTGCCAGGCGCCGTACCTCTTTCGGCGAAAGCAGGGACACAGAGGCCAGAATGAAGGCCGCCAGCGGCATCAGCACGAGCTGGCTGTGCACGAACAGATCGGCCGCGGGCGGGCTCGCGGCCAGGGTGAGAAGTACGCCGAAGGCCCCGAGAATGGCCAGCGCGCCCAGCGCCCAGCGATCCACGGTCCACCACCAGCGGCCGATGACGCTTGTATCGGTGCGCGCGAACCCGCTCATGGCGTGGTCTCCTTGCTGTCGGGACCGGGGGCGGGGCCGTCTGCCAGGTTGACGTCAATGCCTGCGCGTTTGTGGACCAGGGTGCGGAAGGCATCGCCGCGGGCCTCGAAATTGCGCCATTGATCGAATGAGGCACAGGCCGGGGAAAACAGGACTACCGGTGCGTCGCTGGCCTTCCCTGAGGCCTCGGGTTCTTCCGCTGCTTGCGCCATGGCCATTTCGTAAGCCCCGGCGAAGGCGCCTTCGAGATCGTCGCAAAGGGTGGCGTCGACCTTTCCCTGGAGGGTGCGGGAGAAGGCGTCTGCAGCCTCGCCTATGAGAAAGGCGTGGCGAATGCGGCCGAAGTAAGGGGTCAGCAATTCAATGCCGCCTTCCTTGGCCTGGCCGCCGGCAATCCAGATGATGTGGTCGTAACAGTATAGGGCGCGGGCCGTGGCCGCGGCGTTGGTGGCTTTGCTGTCGTTAATGAAGGCGACGCCGTTGATGCGGGCCACCGGCTCCTGGCGGTGGGGCAGGCCAGGGAAGCTGTGAATGCCGTCGCGTATTTGCGGCATGGCGAGCCCAACGGCGCGAGTGGCGGCGAAGGCGGCGGCGGCGTTCTGGGCGTTGTGGGAGCCGGGCAGGGCGGTGGCGGTGGTCATCTCCATGACCCGTTCCTCGCGGCCCTCGATGTCGTTGACCAGCCAGCCGTTCTCCACATAGACGCCACCCGCAGCCCTGTCGGCGCCGGAAACGGGAATGGTAAGCGCATCACCGCTGGCCTTGAGGTTTTCGAAGAGCCCGCGGGAGTGGGCATCATCAATGCCGATGACGGCGGTATGGGAGGCGCCCTGGCCCGCGAAGACCCGTTCCTTGGCACTCATATAGCCCTTCAGCCCGTCGTGGCGGTCCGTGTGGTCGGGGCTGATGTTGAGTAGGACGGCGATGTCGAAAACCAGGGTCGAGACTAGCTCTAGCTGGTAAGAGGACATCTCTAGCACGTAGTAGCCGCCGGGTCCGGGTTCATCCAGCGCCACCGAGGGCACTCCGAGATTGCCACCGGTCCGCGCGCTGCGCCCGGCCTGGTCAAGAATATGCCCGATGAGCGCGGTGGTGGTGGATTTGCCGTTGGTACCGGTGACGCTGATGAAGGCAGCCCCGGTGCCGGCGCGAGAGAGAAGCTCAGTCTCTCCGATGATCTCGCAATTCGCCGCCTGTGCCCGCGTCACTACCGGGTGGGGTTCGGGGAAAGTGTGGGGAATGCCGGGACTTAGCACCAGAGCGGCCATGTCCGAGAAATCCTCGTCCATGAGGTCGGCCAGCGGCATGTCTTCGGCCCTAGCGCAGTTGCGGCAGGTCTCGTCGTCGTCCCATGCCAGCACGTGGGCACCGCTGTGGATCAGGGCGCGCGCCGCCGCCATGCCCGACTTGCCGAGCCCGAGTACGGCGATGTTGCGTCCCGACATGGAAGGAATGGCAATCATTTCTCCTTACCTCAGCTTCAGCGTCGCCAGCCCGGCAAGCGCCAGGATGGAGGCGATGATCCAGAAACGGATGACGATGGTGGGCTCGGCCCAGCCCTTTTGCTCGAAGTGGTGGTGTAGGGGGGCCATGCGGAAGACGCGCCGTCCCGTGAGCTTGAACGAGACCACTTGCATGATGACGGAGACGGTTTCGAGGACGAACAGCCCGCCGATGATGGCCAGCACCAGTTCATGCTTGGTGATGACGCTGAGCGTGCCCAGCGCCCCGCCCATGGAGAGCGAACCAGTGTCCCCCATGAAGACCATGGCCGGGGGCGCGTTGAACCACAGGAAGCCAAGCCCCGCGCCCACCAGCGCGCCGCAGAACACGGTCAGTTCGCCGCTGCCGATCACATAGTGGAGCTGGAGGTAGTTGGAGAAAACGGTATTGCCCACGAGATAGGCGATGAACGCGAAACAGGCAAACGCGATCATCACCGGCACGATGGCTAGGCCGTCAAGCCCGTCGGTGAGGTTGACCGCGTTGGACGCGCCCACCACCACGAACACCGCCAGCGGCGCGAACATCCACCCGAGATCGAGCAGGATGTCTTTGAAGAAGGGAATGGTGAGTCCGGTGGCAAGGGCGGGGGAGGCGACATTCATGATCCACAGGACCACGGCCAGGGAAATGGCTATTTCCAGCACCAGCTTGACTTTGCCCGGGACCCCGTGGCTCGAGCGCCGCGTCAGCTTGAGGAAGTCATCGGCCGCGCCCACCGCGCCGAAGCCCAAAGTTACGGCGATCACCGCCCATACATAACGGTTGGTGAGGTCGGCCCATAACAGGGTGCTTGAGACTACCGCCACGAGAATGAGGAAACCACCCATGGTTGGGATCCCCTGTTTGCGGGTGAGATGATCCGCCGGCCCGTCGTCGCGGATGGGCTGGCCCTCGCCCTGGATACGCTTGAGCCAGTTGATGATGGCGGGGCCGACGACGAAGCTAATGATCAGCGCCGTGATCACCGCGCCGCCGGTGCGGAAGGTGATATAGCGGAACAGGTTGAGGGCGCTAATCTGTTCGGCGAGGGGGACGAGAAGGTTATACAGCATGGCCGTGCCTCAATTCCCGTTGGCCGCCTGCGGCGGTGCGTTGTCGGGGTCTGTAAGCGCCGCCACCACGTCGCGCATGTGGCTGCCGTAAGAGCCCTTGACGGTAATCACGTCGCCCGGTTTGAGCGCCGCCTTGACCATGGGGGCCAGGGCAGCGGCGCTGACGGCGTGGCCACCGCGCATTTCCGCCGACAGGACGTCGCGCAGGTGTTTCATCTCGGTCCCGGCGGTGAACACGAGGTCGATCTTTGCCTGTTCCAGATCGCGGACGAGGGAGGCATGGAGGGAGGCCGAGCGTTGCCCCAGCTCCAGCATGTCGCCGAGCACGGCGATGCGTCGCCCCGCCTTCCCGAGACGGGCACGGGAGAGCACGGAAATAGCGGCACGCATGGAGGTCGGGCTGGCGTTGTAGCTTTCGTCGAAAAGTTCGCACTCGCCGCCGGCGAGGGAGAGAAGAAAATGGCGGCCTCGGCCTTCTATGGCTTCCAGGGAAGACAGGGTTTCAGCCGCTTCCCTCACGTCGCCGCCGAGCGCGTCTACCGCCGCCAGAGCGGCGAGGCTGTTGATGATCCAGTGGCGCCCCGGCATGTTGAGTTCGTAGCTAACATCGGTGCCGCAGATACTGGCGCTGATGTGGCTGGTCAGGGGCTGGAGGTCGCATTCCACCAGCCTGGCATCGGCTTCGGGATGGGCGCCGAATCCGATGATGCGGGTGACGCCCTGTTCACGGGCGGTTTCGGCGAGCACGGGAAAGAAGGGGTTCTCGCGCGGCAGGACGGCGGCGCCCTCATCCATGCCCTGGAAGATTTCCGCCTTGGCTTCGGCGATATGGGCGATGGAGGCGAAGAATTCCGAATGCACGGGCTCGATACTGGTGATGATAGCTACGTGAGGACGCACCATTTTTGACAGGGGAACGATTTCGCCGGGATGGTTCATGCCCAGCTCGAACACACCGAAGACACTTTCGCCTGGCATGCGCGCGAGGCTCAGCGGCACTCCCCACTGGTTGTTGAGATTGCCTATGCTGGCGGTGGTGGCTCCCTGTGGTTCGAGAGCCAGCCGCAGGGCCTCCTTGGTGCTGGTCTTGCCGACGCTGCCGGTGATGGCGGTGATGCGTGCCGCGGTGCGGGCGCGGGCGGCGGCAGCGAGATTTTCCAGGCCCTGTCGCGTGTCGTCCACTAGGAGCAGGGGCCGGGAGTCTTCCAGGCTCTCGGGAAGGTGGCTCACCATGGCCGCCGCCGCATCGGCGGCGAAGGCCTTGCCGACGAAGTCATGGCCGTCGAAATTGGGGCCGGCGATGGCGATGAAGAGATCGTTTTTCTCCAGCGTGCGGCTGTCGATGGAAACCCCATCAGCGGTCCACGGCGCGGCCTTTTCCCCGGCGGTGCGGCCACCGGTGGCGGCTGTTGCCTCGTCATGGGTCCATAGGGGGGGAGGGGGCGTGTTCATGGCGTTTTCTTAGTGGTTGCGGCGGCGGCCTTCGCCACTGCGGCGTCGTCGAAATTGCGCCTTTCGTCACCGACGATCTGGTAGGTTTCGTGTCCCTTGCCGGCAATCACCAGTAGGTCCTCAGGTTCCAGGGCGGCGATGGCGGCGGAAATGGCCTCCGCGCGGTCGTCGATCTCGCGGATGGTGTCACCGCTTTTTGTCAAAATTCCGGCAAGGATCTGTCTGCGGATGGCGGCTGGGTTTTCGCCGCGCGGATTATCATCAGTGACGACTACCGTGCCGGCGAGGCGTTCTGCCACCTCCCCCATGAGAGGGCGCTTGCCCGCGTCGCGGTCGCCGCCACAGCCGAATACCACGTGCAGGCGGCCCCGTACATGGGGATGCAGTGCGCGCAGTGCGTTTTCCAGGGCGTCGGGGGTGTGGGCGTAATCCACGTAGACGGGCGCGCCATTGGCGTGATCGGCCACGTGCTGCATGCGTCCGGGCGCGCCTTCGAGATGGGCCAGCGCCGTCACCGCCGCTTCCTCGCTGCCGCCGCAGGCGAGAACCAGCCCCAGGGCGCAGAGCGCGTTGCTGGCCTGGAAATCACCGACCAGCGGCAGCAATACTTGATAGGCGTTGTCGTCGATGACGATAGAGAGAACCTGGCCGTTAAGCCCCGGTGTCTGGCTTTCGAGGCGGATATGGGCGCCCTTGCGGCCAAAGCCCATGACCCTGTTGCCGCACCCGGCGACGATGCGCGCAAGGTCTGGAAATTCCGGTGTATCGGCATTGATTACGGCGACGCCGCCCTCCTCGAGAATGTCCTCGAAGAGCCGGTTCTTGGCATAGAGATAGCTTTCCATGTCGCCGTGGTAATCGAGATGGTCACGGCTGAGATTGGTAAAGGCGGCGGCGCTGATTCGCACGCCATCGAGACGGCACTGATTAAGCCCGTGGCTGGAGGCCTCCATCACCAGGTGGTCCACCCCCCGCAGGGAAAGCGCCGAGAGGGTTTCGTGAAGAGCCACCGGGTCCGGCGTGGTCAGCCCCACGCCCGTGTCCAAGCCGTCGGTAGCAATAGTGGCGTGCAGCCCCAAAGTGCCCAGGCTCGCCGCCTTGCACCCCAGGCGCTCCCAGATTTGCCACGTAAAGGCGGCGACCGAGGTCTTGCCGTTGGTGCCGGTGACGGCGGCGATGTGATCGGGCTGATGGGGATTAAACCGGGCCGCCATCAGGGAGAAGACGCGGCGCGGGTTATGGGTGGTAAGAATGGGCACGTCCGGGCCGCCTTGGCTGGGCATGGTGTTCTGCCCGGCAAGAACAGCCAAGGCACCACGTTCTACGGCCTCGGCGATGAAGGCGCTGCCGTCGGTCTGGGTGCCGGGCAGAGCCGCGAACAGGTCACCCGGCCGCACCTTGCGGGAATCGGCGCACAGGCCGGAAACGTCCGGGTCCGTGGTCAGGGCCTGCTGGGTGGCGTCTGTCATGGTCCCATGGATCAGTTCAGAAAGAAGCAAGGCTTGGTCCCCGGGGCGTGATGTTCACCATCATCTCGCTCTGGATTTCCGGGGTGTTTTCATCAACGGGCGGAATTCCAAGCATCGGCGCCGTGCGGGCGATAACGCGGCGCACCACGGGCGTGGCGACCCAACCCCCGGTGGCGTATCCGAAGGTTTCTTCGGTACCCTTGGGCTCGTCGAGCATGACGAACACCACATAACGCGGCGCGGTCATGGGAAAAGCGCTGACGAAAGAGGAAAGAAGCGCCTTGGCGCTGTAGCCGCCGCGCGCGGATTTTTCGGCCGTGCCCGTCTTGCCGCCCACGAGATAGCCGTTCACTGCCGCCCTTTTGCCCGTGCCTTCCACCACCACCAGACGCATGAGACGGCGAATCTGTTCCGAGGTGTCAGGGGACAGAACGTGCGAGCCTGGTTCCCCTTTTTCCGGCGCGCGTTCGTCTGTTCCGGTTTCTCTTTTGACGTGGGGGAGCAGGGTCGCCGGATAAAAAAGGCCGCCATTGATCATGGCGGCAATGCCGGTGGTGAGCTGGATCGGACTGACGGCGATGCCGTGGCCGTAGCCCACTGTCATGGTGTTGATCTTACGCCAGGGCGAGGGCACCAGCGGCGCCCCCACTTCGGGAAGTTCGATGGTGGCGGGGCTGAGCATGCCAAGCTTGTGCAGGAAAGCGCGCTGGTTGGTGGTACCCACGTCGCTCGCCATTTTCGCGGCGCCGATATTAGAGGAATGGATGAGAATCTCCGGAACCGTGAGCCAGCGACGTTTGGGGTAGTGGTCGCGGATGGTAGAGCTGCCGATCTGGATCGGCTCGGTGACGTCATAGCGGTCATCCAGGCCCACAGTTCCGGATTCCAGGGCCATTGCGGCGGTGAAAATCTTGAAGGTTGACCCCATTTCATAAACGCCCAGTGTGGCCCGGTTGAAGCTGGCTTCGTCGTTGATGTTTACGGGGTTGTTGGGATCGAAATCAGGCAGTGAGACAAGCGCCAGGACCTCGCCGTTATGGGCGTCCATGACCATCCCGGTGCCGCCGATGGCCTGGTATTCTTCCCGCGCCCGGGACAGTTCCTGGTGGAGAATGCTCTGGACCCGGATATCGAGGGTGAGCTTCAGAGGGTCGGAGCTTTCGCGCAGTTCATCGTTTAAGGAATGCTCGATCCCGGCCAAGCCATGGTGGTCGATGCCGGAGAATCCGAGAACATGGGCGGCCAGATTGCCGTGGGGATAGACCCGTCTTTCCTCGTGCTGGAAGTAAAGGCCGGGAATGCCGAGGCGGTTTACCGCATATTTCTGGCGCGGGGTGAGATGGCGGTAAATCAACACGGAATAGCGTCTGGGGGTAAGCCGGGTCTGGGTCAGTTTTTCATCGAGATCGGACAGCGTGCTTTTGAGTTTTTCCACGGCCTCCTCAGCGTCGAGAATGCGGCGCGGATTGGCGTAAAGGGAGGACATGGCGAGAGAGGTGGCCAGCAGTACGCCACGACGGTCGATAATGTCGGCGCGCTCCTTTTTCAGGATGCCCAGCCCCGCGGCCTGTGCCAGACGGGGTTCGTGGCCGTCACGCATCATGGTCAGGTCAACGAGCCGGGCGCCGATAACGGTAAAGGCGATAAGAAACAACGCGCCGGTCATCAAAAGACGGTTGCGCGCAGTGTCCAGCGCCTGTTTGNCGGTGCCNTCAAGCGCCTGGCAGCCTTTCGTATATGAAGGAGGATTCTGTCGTATCATGGTGNGCCTCCGGTATTGATCGCGAGTGAGGCTGGGGATGCGTCCTTTTCGGACGCATCCCCGGTGAGCATGGCCTGTCGTACGTCGTAAGACGGGGGGGAGGTTAGGCTCTGCTCGAGACTCTTATTTTCACTGGTCGTTTGCTGCGATGAGGCAAGGTCGTGCCGCATGGGAAGTTCTTCAATGGTAGTGATGCGCTCGGCGGAGAACGGGGTGAAGCCGAGAAATTTGAGATTGAGTTTTTGCAGATGACGGGGCCGGTTGAGATAGCTCCATTCCGCGTTGAGAACGTGAATGGCTTTCTGGTCAGTGAGAATGGCGTGGTGAAGCTGAGTCAGTTCTTCTTCAAGGATCTGCACCTTGTGTTTGACCTTAAATAGGCCAAAGCCGAGCAGCACGGCCAGTGTCAGGCAGAAAAGAGTCATGGGTCGGATCATGGTTTTGGAGCTCCTGTGTTTGGGGCTCTGGGGTTTGGCCCGGGGTTGGTGTCCCAGGCTGGTTCGTCGGTGCGGATGGCGGTGCGCATGCGGCCCGACCGGGCGCGGGGATTGGCTTTGATTTCCGCCTTGTCCGGCTGTACCACTCCCTTCGAAGGAATGGTGAAGCTTGGGGCAGAACCGGGACCGGCAGTCTCTGGGCGGTGGCGCGAGGGGCGCGGCGTGGCACCGCTGCGTTGTTTGAGGAAGTCCTTCACGAGGCGGTCTTCCAGCGAGTGGAAGGAGACCGCGGCCAGCCTGCCGCCGGGAGAGAGAATCTTCTCCGCCGCGGCTAGCCCGCGGCCGAGNTCTCCGATCTCGTCATTGACNTGGATGCGCAGGGCCTGGAAGGTNCGGGTGGCGGGGTCGAGGCCGTCGCGGCTTTTGCCGACNACGCTGCGAACGATCTCGGCCAGCTGGAANGTGCGGGTGATGGGGGCCTCGCGCCTGGCCTTGACAATGGCCTTGGCCACCTGGCGTGACCGGTGTTCGCCGCTGTACTGGTAGATGATGTCCGCCAGTTCCTTTTCGTGAAGGGTGTTGACCATATCCGCCGCACTTGGCCCGGCGGCGTCAGCGCCTTCCATACGCATGTCGAGGGGGCCGTTATAGCGGAACGAAAACCCCCGTTTCGGCTGGTCCAGCTGCATGGAGGAAACGCCGAGGTCGAAGGTAACGCCGTCGACCCGGGTCACGCCGCGTTCGGCGAGAAGTTTGTCCATGTCACCGAAGCATCCGGTGATGAGTTCCAGGCAGCCGCCGAATTCCTCTGCCATGGCGGCGCCGGCGGCAATGGCGTCGGGATCGCGGTCGATGGCCCAGACCGTGCAGTCGGCGGCTTCGAGAATGGTGTGGCTGTAGCCGCCCGCGCCGAAGGTGCCGTCCACATATACGCCGCCGTCATGGGGGGCGAGCGCCTCCATCACCTCGTCGAGAAGGACCGGCTTGTGAGCGGTGGGGAGGGGACAGAAGACGCCGCCGGAGGCACTCGCACAGGCGTGCATGGTGATCCTTGCCGGAGGCGTGAGCGTCATGACCCGCCTCCGGGACCGTTTCTGCCCCTTGGTATGGGCCGCAGTCTCAGGTTCACGCCCTTGCTGGCGGCCTGTTTGAGGGTATCCTGGCTATAGGTTTTATAGCGTTGTGGCTGCCACATCTGGAAGGTAGGGCCATTACCTACGAACAGGACCTCGCTGGTGATATGGGCATGGGCGCCCAGCGGCCTGGGCAGCACCACCCGGCCGGTGTCGTCGAAGGCAAGCTGTTCGGCCTGGGCGAAGATAAGCCGGGCCAGGCCCAGTTCTTCATGGGAATACTGGTCAGGTTCGTCGAGGCTGGCCGAGAGCGCCTCCATGCGGTCGATGCCGCAGGCGTCAATGGCGCCCAGTTCGGGGGAGGGAAAGGCAACGATGCCGGCGAAGCTCTGACCCGCCAGGGTGGTGCGGAAAGGCGCGGGGACCGAGACCCGCCCTTTCTTGTCGACCTTGTTCACCGTCGTCGACAGGAACAGTGCCATATGACCCCCCAAGTAAAAAAACACCTTTTACATGCGCCGCGCCGCACTCCTTTTGTTTCCTCCGGTTTGTTCCGGATGGCGGCGTGCGGAACCTCGCTTGGCCCCATGTGCTTCCCCTGCTGCAAGCATGGGATACTATGGGATTTAATGGTATCCTATGGGGAAGGATTGAAAAGCACAATAAAAAACTGGGTGAGGTTTTTTTTACTAGTGATGGGGTGTTTTTCATTTTCTCCCCCAAGGGGTAGGGGGAATTTTGGACTTTCAGGTAAGCATCGTTTTCACGGCGGCAAATGAACATCTAAGTGTTCATTAAATGTTCTCATTTTTTGTTGGGATTTTATCTTGGCAACCACACTGTCAGGACAGCAACGGAAAGGTATGTGCGCGGGGGCACGGGAAAAGGTGGCGGACAAAAAGGAGAAGGATAAAAATGCCAGACGGCCTGTAAGCCGGGTTCTGTCCCCTCGAAAGGGGGATAGCCATTCATCTGGGACGTCCGTTACCGGACGTCTCTTGCGCCCTACCCGGACGGCAACGCGGAAACGCGCTGGCGTGGCCTGCCGTCCCTATTCGGGCTTGCTCCCGGTGGGGTTTGCCGTGCCGCGGCCGTTGCCGGCGCGCGCGGTGCGCTCTTACCGCACCCTTTCACCCTTGCCGGTTTCTTCCCCGAAAGGAAGGAACAGGCGGTTTGCTTTCTGTGGCACTTTCCCTGGGGTCACCCCCGCCGGGTGTTACCCGGCACCGTGTTTCCGTGGAGCCCGGACTTTCCTCCCCCCGGCGGGTTTCCCCATTGCCGGGAGGCGGCCATCCGGCCGTCTGACGGAAATTAGGTAAGCCCTGGGACTGAAAAGATCAAGGTCGACGCCCCAGAAGGCACCTATATCCGTAAAGCCGGGGTCAGCCCTTATGCATTGTCGAGCGCCTGGGAAAGATCGCCCATGATGTCGTCGATGTGCTCGAGCCCGATGGAAAGGCGGACATAGCCCGGGGAGACGCCCGTGGCGAGCTGTTCTTCCTCCGTGAGTTGGGAATGGGTCGTGCTTGCCGGGTGGATAGCGAGGCTGCGCGCATCGCCTATATTGGCAAGATGATAGAAAAGCTTGAGCGAATCGATGAACTTGCGCCCGGATTCAGTCCCGCCCTCAAGCTCGAAACCGACGAGCCCTCCGTAGCCGCCCTC
>NZAO01000058.1 GCA_002686135.1 Rhodospirillaceae bacterium | reverse complement strand
GATGGGGCAGGTCTATCCGGAGCTGGTCCAGGCCCAGGCCCTGATGACGGAAATCCTGAAGCTGGAGGAGGCCCGCTTCCAGAAGACCCTGGAGCGGGGACTGAAACTGCTGGCGGAAGAAACCGGTAAGCTGACGGGCGCTACGGCGCTGCCCGGCGACACCGCCTTCAAGCTCTATGATACCTACGGTTTTCCTCTCGATCTGACCCAGGACGTGCTGCGCGGCCAGGGGCGCGGGGTGGACGTGGACGGCTTCAACACAGCCATGGAACGGCAAAGGCAAGAGGCCCGCGCCGCTTGGGCCGGTTCCGGCGAGGCGGCCACGGAAAAAATATGGTTCGAAATCGGTCAGCGTGTGGGGGTCACGGAATTTCTCGGCTACGAGGTAGAGGTCGCCGAGGGCGAGGTGGTGGCCCTGGTGGTGGATGGAAAAGAAACGGACGAGGCGGGCAATGGCGAGGTTTCTCTGATCGTCAACCAGACGCCTTTCTATGGCGAATCCGGCGGCCAAATGGGCGACAATGGAGTCATCCTCGGTCCGGGGCAGGGCAAGAAGCGCGCCCGCATGGAGGTTTCCGACACCCGCAAGTTTTTGGGCAATCTGTATGTGCATACAGGAAAGGTGACATCGGGGACCTTTTCCGTGGGCGAAGTGGTGGACCTTGCCGTTGACTATGAGCGCCGCACACGGCTTCGCGCTAGCCATTCCGCCACCCATCTTCTGCACCGCGCCCTGCGCGGGCGGCTCGGCGACCATGTGACCCAGAAGGGGTCGCTGGTGGCTCCAGACCGGCTGCACTTCGATATCAGCCATCCCATGGCGGTGAGTCACGAGGAGCTTGTGGCTGTCGAAGCTGAGGTCAACGCCCGTATCCGCGGCAACAGCGAGGTCACCACCCGTCTCATGACCCCCGACGAGGCTGTGGAGCATGGTGCCATTGCCCTGTTCGGGGAAAAATACGGCGACGAGGTGCGCGTAGTCTCCATGGGNGGCGTTGACGGCGCGGAAGGTGATGCCGCCGCCGCGCCCTATTCCATGGAGCTGTGCGGCGGTACCCATGTGCGCCGCACCGGAGATGTCGGATTTTTCCGCATCGTCAGTGAATCCGCCGTGGCCGCCGGGGTGCGCCGTATCGAGGCACTGACTGGAGAGGCCGCCGTGGCTGCCGTGGCCGAACAGGAAACCTGGCTCATGGGGGCGGCCGCGGCGCTGAAGGTGGCTCCTGGTGATCTCGAATCCCGTGTCGTGGCCCTGTTGGAAGAACGCAAAAAACTGAACCGCGACCTTTCCGAGGCCAGGCGCACCATGGTCAGCGGTGGCGGAGGTGGTGGCAATGGCGCAGGTAACGGCGGGGCTGACAAACAAGTGGCCGGCGTCACCTTCGCCCCGCGCTGCCTTACTGATGTGCCTGCCAAGGATCTCAAACCCATGGCCGACGAGATGAAGGCGCGCATGGGTTCGGGCGTGGTCGCCCTGGTGGCGGTGAACGAGGGCAAGGCGTCCCTGGTGGTTTCTGTCAGCGACGACCTCACGGAAAAATTCGACGCTGTGTCCCTGGTGCGCATCGGTGCAAAAACCCTTGGGGGCAAGGGCGGCGGCGGGCGTCCCGACATGGCCCAGGCCGGCGGTCCCGATGGTGCCAAGGCCGCGCAAGCGCTGGAGGCTATCGAAAAAGCGTTGGCGGGCTAAGTGTGATGTCTCAAGGGGCTGTTCATTCGATCCGGAAAGGGTTACGAAACACGCTGGTTCATCGCACCGAGGGAGCATCACTCACGGTCCAAATCGAGATGGAAAACGCTGTGCGCAACGGAGATGCCTACGTCAGCTAGTAATCAAACTCAGTTGCTCCCTTAGGTGGTCACGATATTCGTTCCTTTTCTTTACTTTCTCTCTGCCGAACACCCACGCACTTTGATTGAAAGAGATACACGACACCCTTCAGTTCATGGCCTTTTGCAGTCCCTGATCCAGCTTGTCGAGGAATTCTTGCGTTGTAAGCCATGACTGTTCGGGTCCGATCAGCAGCGCCAGGTCCTTGGTCATGAAGCCCGATTCCACCATATTCACGCAGACCTTTTCCAGGGTCCTGGCGAAGGTCTGGAGCTCCGGGTTGTCGTCGAACTTGCCGCGGTAATAGAGCCCCCGCGTCCAGGCGAAGATGGAAGCTATGGGATTTGTGGAAGTGGCCTTGCCTGCCTGGTGCAGGCGGTAATGGCGGGTCACTGTGCCGTGGGCGGCTTCGGCCTCCACCGTCTTGCCATCGGGCGTCATCAGCACTGAGGTCATGAGCCCCAGCGAGCCGTAACCTTGCGCGATGGTGTCTGACTGCACGTCACCGTCATAGTTCTTGCAGGCCCAGAGGAAGCCGCCGCTCCATTTCATGGCTGCCGCCACCATGTCGTCGATAAGACGGTGCTCGTAGGTAATGCCCTTGGCTTTGAACTTATCCTTAAACTCGGCCTCGAAGACCTCGGCGAAAAGGTCCTTGAAACGTCCGTCGTAGGCCTTGAGGATGGTGTTCTTGGTGGAGAGATAGACCGGCCAGCCCAGGTCCAGGCCATAGTTCATGCAGGTCCGGGCGAAACCGCGGATGGAGTCGTCAAGGTTATACATGGCCATCGCGACGCCGGCACCAGGGAAGTCGAAGGCCTCGTGCTCGATGGTCTCGCCGCCGTCTTCGGGTACAAAGCTGAGGGTGAGCTTGCCCGTTCCCGGCACTACAAAGTCGGTAGCCCGGTACTGGTCGCCGAAGGCATGACGGCCGATGACTATGGGCTGGGTCCATCCCGGCACCAGGCGTGGCACGTTGGCGCAGAGGATGGGCTCGCGGAAAATAGTGCCGCCCAGGATGTTACGGATGGTGCCGTTTGGTGAACGCCACATTTTTTTGAGCCTGAATTCCTCCACCCGCGCCTCGTCGGGGGTGATGGTGGCGCACTTGACGCCGACGCCATGTTCCTTGATGGCTTGCGCCGCATCCACGGTGACCTGATCGTCGGTGGCGTCGCGGTTTTCAATCCTGAGATCGAAATATTTTAGTTCCACGTCGAGATAGGGAAGGACCAGCTTGTCCTTGATAAACTTCCAGATGATCCGTGTCATCTCGTCACCATCAATTTCGACGATGGGGGCGGCTACCTTGATTTTCGCCATAAGGGCTTCCTTGTGTATCCTGATCGCCTCACCCTATCATCCCCGCCGGGGGACGCAACGATCCCCGCTCCCTTGCTGTTTTCGCCTTTATGCGCAGCCGGGTGGGCTTTCAGCACGGCGACAGCCTGTTCGGGGTCCGCCGCTACGGTGTACAGGTCCCGGCATCCCCGGTTGGCATAGCCGGTGGCGATCATATGGTCGAAAAGGTTATGAAACGGTTTCCAATAGCCGCCGGCTTCGATCAGCATTACGGGTTTGTCATGCAGCCCCAGATGCTTCCAGGTTATGATTTCCAGAATCTCGTCCAGGGTGCCGAGCCCGCCGGGAAGGGCGGTGAAAGCATCCGACATTTCGAACATCTTTTGCTTGCGCTCATGCATGCTTTCAACCTCGATCAGCCGGGTCAGTCCGCAGTGGACCATCTCCAGCCGTTTGATGAAGTGGGGGACAATGCCCGTGACTTCGCCGCCCGCGGCCAGCGCCGCGTCCGCGGCCTCCCCCATAAGCCCTACATGGCCGCCGCCGGTAATCATATGGATGCCGTTTTCCGCCAGAAGCCGCCCCAGTTCTCTGGCGCATGCGCGGTGTTTGTCAGGAATGGTTTGTGACGAGGCGCAATAGACACAAAGGGAACGAACAGTCATGAAATTACAGGCCTCGGGCAGGGGAATGGCATTTCCGCTGCCCCTTCTAGGTGAGCGCGTCGCCATGCGCAAGGCGTCGTTGCAACGGGCGGGAGAGAGTATTATCTTCGGTCCCCTCCCATGAAAAGACATTGCGAGGGATTGTGAGCAAATCCGTTGTCGTGGGCCTGGCGGGCCTGGCTATTATTTTCGCCGGTATGTATCTCTACCGCTCCGGGGAAATGCCTCCGGAAACGGTGTCAAAATCGCCTGCCACCGCCAATTCCGTCCCGGTCCAGCCGGAAACCGCCGAGTTGACAGAGCCCGGGCTCATGCCGGCGCCGGCCCAATCAGAATTGCCCGCTGCCGCCAATTCCGCCCCGGTCCAGCCGGAAACTGCCGAGCTGACCGAACCCGGGCTCATGCCGGCGCCGACCCAAACCGTGGCACCGGTTATCCGCGTGCAGCCCACATTCGATGTGGTGCGGGTCAACCGCAAGGGCGAGGCGGTGCTGGCGGGACGGGCCACCCCCAACGCCGAGGTGACGATCTCCAACCGGGGCCGGAAAATCGGCAAGGTCACAGCGGATCATCGCGGCGAATGGGTCTGGGTATCTGAAGCGCCGTTCCCGCCGGGCGACCTCGAGCTGAGCCTCAGCTCCCAGCTCGGCGGCGGCGAGGCGATGCTCTCCGAAGAGGTGGTGGTGATGATCCTACCCCAATCCGACCGCGATATCGCCGGCCGCGCCAGCGAGGAGCCGGGCAACGTGTTAATCCTAAAAACCCGGCGTGACGGCTCCGGCGCCAGCCAGTTGCTGCAATCACCCTCGGGCGAGACCGGCGATATCGCCCTCTCTCTGGACGTGGTGGATTACGATTCGTCAGGCCGAATCCAGCTTAGCGGGCGGGCGGTCCCCAAGGTCTCTCTGCGGGTCTATCTCGACAACGTATTGCTGGGCGAGACGGTGGCAGGGGATGACGGATTCTGGGCCCTGGTTCCCGACCGGGACGTGGCCACCGGAGTCTACAACCTGCGCCTCGACCAAGTTTCCCCCGATGGCCTGGTGGTGGAGCGGGTGGAGTTTCCCTTCTCACGGGCCGGGAGCCCGCCGGTGATGGAAGCTGAAAGTACCGTGGTGGTGCAGCCAGGCAACAGCCTGTGGCGGCTGGCGCGCAGGGCCTACGGCCATGGGATCAAATACCACGTGATCTACGAAGCCAACCGTTCGCAGATTCGCGAACCCGATCTCATCTATCCAGGACAGGTGTTCACCCTGCCGGGTGGGGAGGGAAGTGCCGGTGGCTAGAAATTTTTCTTCACCGCTTTATTCATCTCTCTCTCCGGGGCTTTCTTAGGCCCTGTTTTCTCGGCCGCGCCCATCTTTTTCGTCGTGTCTTTGCGTGCTGGTTTCTTTCGTGTTTTCACCTGAGGACCCTTCTTATCCATGGGACGTCGACTTTGCTACGACAATCCGTTAAATGACGGGTCCCTTTTAAAAGGTGGGTGTCTGTGAATTCCGTTATTAAAAAAACCGTATGCGTTCCCATCAACCGTGCCGGCTGGCCGTTTATTGCCCTTTTTGCAATTCTTACCGCCGGACTCTGGGTTCTTCACCAGCCCCTGGGGTNGGTCGGGGTGGTGTTGACCGCGTGGTGCGCCTATTTCTTCCGCGACCCCGAGCGNGTGACGCCGGGAGAATCCGGGCTGGTCATCAGCCCCGCAGACGGCATGGTGCTGCCGTTCGAAGATGCGCCACCGCCGCTGGAACTTGGCATGGGCGACGGGGTGCGTCCCCGCGTCAGCATTTTCATGAATGTGTTCAACGTGCATGTAAACCGCATTCCAGCCCACGGCGTGATCGAGAAAATCTCTTATCGACCAGGCCGGTTTTTCAATGCCTCCCTGGACAAGGCCAGCGAGCATAACGAGCGCATGTCGGTATCCATGAAAACCAATCAGGGCGCAGAAATCGCCTTTGTCCAGATCGCCGGTCTTGTGGCCAGGCGGATCAAATGTGGCCTGGCCGAGGGACAGCAGGTGCGTGCCGGAGACCGTTTCGGCCTGATTCGCTTCGGCAGCCGGGTGGATGTCTATCTACCCGCAGGCACACGGCCCAAGGCGCTTCCCGGCCAGACCGCTGTGGCCGGAGAGACCGTGATAGCCGATCTTGGTAAATGATTGTCTTCCTTGATATAATCGCCGGCTCTCAGGCCCTGGCCAAGGCGCCACTGCGTCTTGCTGGCATATAGGAAGGAGCCCCATACTTATGTTTCGGGCACGCCGGAAACGGTTCAAGGGACAATCCCTGAACATGATGATCCCCAATTTACTGACCCTCATGTCGTTGTGTGCGGGATTGTCGGCCATGCGCTTCGCCTTGCTCGCGAAATGGGAATGGGCGGTGGTGGCAGTCATTCTGGCGGGGTTTCTCGACAATCTGGATGGCCGTATGGCGCGCCTTCTCGGCGGCGGGAGCAAATTCGGCACCGAGCTTGATTCTCTCTCCGATTTCGTCAGTTTCGGTGTCGCCCCGGCGGTGGTTCTGTATCACTGGTCGCTGTGGGAACTGGGGGGAAAAGGCTGGATCATCGTTACCTTTTATTGCATCTGCTCGGCGTTACGCCTGGCCCGTTTCAACTCGCGCCAGGGCGAAGTGATGCCGCCCTGGGCCTATAATTACTTCACCGGCGTCTCGGCCCCCGCCGGCGCCGGCCTCGCCCTGTTGCCTATGATGATTTCCTTTCAGTTTCCAGAATTCGAGGCCATCCGCAGCGTTCTTGTGGTGGGGAGCCTCGCCGTGGTGACGGCGTTCCTCAAGATCAGCACCATTCCCACTTATTCCCTTAAACAGATCAAGATTCCCCAGCCCTATGTGCTGCCTACGTTCTTGTTTGTAGGTATTTTCGCCGCAACTCTGGTTGCCGAATTCTGGCCCACCTTTATCGGCGTCGTGATAGCCTATTTCCTCAGTATTCCGTTCAGTGTCCGTTCCTTCCTCCATCTCCGGCGCGAGGCCGAACGCATCCAGTCCGGCATAACGGCGCCACGGGTGGTGGAGTCTCCGTCCGAGAGCACGGAATCTCTTGCTCCGGACGGAGAAAATAAGGGCGCTTTCTAAGCCGGAAGGGTGTCTTGAATGATAGTCCCGGACCCTTCATGATGCGTGTCATACCTTGCCCGGGGTTGTCCTGTCCCCTTTCCAGAAAAAACATTTCCCATAAACGTTACGACCGGAGGAGTTGACCGTGGACAAAGAAGAAATCCTGCGTCTTCAGGCCTATCTGCGAGAAAAGTTCGGAAACGATACGATTCATCTCCTGGAACAAAGCAGGAAAGACAACTCGGTGGAGGTCAATCTCGGTGAAGAGTTCATCGGCATTATCTACCGGGACGACGAAGACGGAGATGTTTCCTACGCCTTCCAGATGGCCATACTCGACATAGATCTTCCAGAACCAGGCGCCTAGAACCTGCGCGCACTGCTCACGAAGGGGATCCCACCGCTATGCCGAACTTCCTCAAGACCCTGACTTACCACTACCGAGAACAGGTTGCGCGCCATAAAAACCTGCCCTTTCTGAAAGCCACCATGGCGGCCAGCGCCATCGTCGCCACCTCCGACGGTGAGGTTACCTTCGATGAACGGATGCGGGTGGACCAGGTTCTGGAAACTCTGGAAGCCCTGAAAGTCTTCGATCCCCATGAAGGGGTGAACTTGTTCAACGGTTTTGTGGAAGCCCTCAAGCAATCGCCGGAGGCCGGACACGCCGCGGCCGTGGAGGCTATCATGGCGGTGGCCGCCGACCCCGAAAAGGCGGAGCTGATGGTTCGCATATGCCTTGCCTTGAGCGAGACCGACGGCGAGGTCAGCCTCGTGGAACAGATCGAGATCGTTACCCTGTGCAGCCTGCTGGGACTCGACGCCAAGGCGTTCGGACTCTACCGCGACGAGATCGGGAAAGCCCTGGCCATGGAATAAGACCCGTCATTCCGATTTCGCCATGATGCCGGGAATAAAAAAAGGCCCCACTATTAAGCGGGGCCTTTTGTTTGGGTTAAGATACGGTAAGGCGTGTGTGGCCTTAGACGCTGTAATACATCTCGAACTCCACAGGATGTGGGGCGTGTTCGAATTTTTCAATCTCTTCGTATTTAAGTTCGATATAGCTATCGATGAGATCGTCGGTGAAGACGTCGCCAGCCTTAAGAAAGTCGCGGTCGGCGTCCAGGGTATCCAAGGCTTCGCGGAGGCTACCGCTGACCGTGGGAATGTCCTTCAATTCCTTTGGCGACAGGTCATAGAGGTCCTTGTCTATAGGATCGCCGGGATGAATCTTGTTCTCGATGCCGTCAAGTCCGGCCATGAGCATGGAGGCAAACGTCAGATAGGGGTTGCCAGAAGCATCCGGATAGCGAACTTCGACACGCTTGCCGTTGGGGCTGGAGTCGTAGGGGATGCGACAGCCCGCTGAGCGATTGAGCGCCGAATAGGCCAACAGAACCGGTGCCTCAAAGCCCATAATCAGACGTTTGTAGCTGTTGGTGGTGGCATTAGAGAAGGCGCAGACGGCTTTAGCATGCTTGATGATACCGCCAATGTAGTAAAGCGCCGTTTCCGAAAGGTCGGCGTAACCGGAACCTGCAAATACAGGCTTGCCACCCTTGAAGATGGACTGGTGGGTGTGCATGCCAGACCCGTTGTC
>NZAO01000057.1 GCA_002686135.1 Rhodospirillaceae bacterium | reverse complement strand
CACCAGTTCCACGGCGCCGTCACCAAAACCCAGGTCCGCGGTCATATCTTCTTCCAGCCATCCTTTTTCCACGAAAACGCCCTCACGCAACGCCGCCACACCGGCGCTGGCCATGGCGTCGAGAAGAGAGGACTCATCGGCGAATTCTCGCACCGAAGGAGCTAGGAAAAAACGGGGAAGGGCGTCGGCATTACGGTAGATATAGAGCGGGTTCTCACCGCCCAGATTGGCGGCGATATGGATCATAGCCTTTTCCCTGGCAGTGGACAGATTCCAGGGTTTGTCCGCAGTCACCAAGACGGAAAACTGCGGGTCCAACAACTGGTCGCGAGCGAACATATAACGCACATTGGCCAAGGAAAGCAGGGACAGATTATAATGATTACCCAGTTTGAGCCGGGGCTCGTGCAAGTCGGCGCTGAGATTGACGCGGCTGCCCCAGTTCATGAATTGGCCTTCGATGCCCCGCTGGCGCTCCCGCTTTTCAATCACCCGGTTCCAGAATTCCTTATAACGCCGGGAATATATATTCATGTATCCCCCCGCCGTCTCCAGCCCGTAGGCCTGAAAAGGGACGGGGTAGAGCTGGTAGGCAGCAATACGGTAGGGATCATCGGCCACAGGGCGCTCGGCGGCAAAATCCTTGACGGCACGCCGGGAGAAGTTATTGACGTAATTTCCGTATCTCACCCACTCAAGGGCATGACTGTATTTGACCTCAAGAGAGAACACCGCCAGCAGCCCCAGCGCCGCCACATAGACCGCCGTTCCGGCGCCCACTGGCCCCAGCCTCGGTAGTGTGAGCGAACGGCCTTTCAACGCGCCCCTCAGGGCCTCAAGGCCCAGTCCCCCCATAAGTGCGGCGAAAAAGGGAATGGTCAGGCCGATACGTTTGATCTGGAAACCCTCGGCAAAGGGAAAGACGTACAAAAGCAGCGGCCGCAGATATTCCAGCAATGGAGTGACCAGCCAGAGAAAGAGGAAAACAGCCGACACCCGCCATAATCTGTTGTCGCTCATATTTCCCCGATATCCCCGTAACACCCAGGCGCAGACCGCCAAAGACACCAGAAGCAAGTTCAATTCCGCGGACAAGGGAAACCCAGCCACGGATGAGAGGAACGCCTCCATATCGGGAGGACGGAACATCTCCATGTTCCAGTGAATGCGGTGTGAAAAGGGCGCATGCAACGCCAGGGCGATGGCGTCCTGCAGGCGCGGCAGCAGGGCCAGGACAACCGCTACCGCCACCATTCCCCACCGACGAAGCGAGCGGGCGGGCGTGACCACAACAAACCACAACACAATGCTGACCAAGGGAAAATGATAGAGATAGGCCACCAGGGTGCACATGCCGTAGGCCAGGGGAACCACCACCAGCCACACGGCGCGGCGCAACCCGGGGAGACTTTCATCGAGGCCGCGGCTGATGGCCCAGATCAGCACCGGGAAAAACATGACAGTGTTGTGTTCGTGCATTCCCGGCGACGCCTCCAGGGCAAAGGCCAGCCCCGCGAAGGTGGCGGCCTCTATCCCCAGCTTGAGGTGCTTGCGGCAGATGAGATAGGTGGCGCCGCCGCCCAGTACAAACTGGGCCACCACGAAAATCTGAGCGGCCAGCCAGCCCGGCAGCAGCCAGAACAGAAACGTATCCAGCCCGCCGAAAAATCCCAAGGCGAGGCGGTCGGTGCCCCCCGCCATGGAAGGGTACCAATAGGCGCCCTCAAGGAAAGACGCCCCATAGGCCATGAAGGGGGGGATATAGGCGTCGGCGTTTTCCCCGATGCGGAAAAAGGAAAAGGGGCCGGCGATAAAAAATTCAACGGTGAGCCAGATAAGGCCTGCGAACAGAACCGGATTGCCGCGCCATGCCGAGGAGATAAGGGTCATCATGACGGGTGGAGCCGGTTTACCTCGTAAATAAATTTTTTGTAGTCATGGGCCGGAATCATGGGCGCTTTCAGTCGCAGGGACAGGGCCAGAAACAACAGGATAACGGACATTCCCAGAACCTGGATCAGGATCAGCAGAAGCAACCCCACCATCTGCGAAGGCCAGCCCAGGGCCGCCACCCCGGCGCCTAATTTGAGCCACACCAGAACCATGCCCCCCAGAACGAAGAGGAAGACAAAGCCCAGAGCCCACAAAATAAGCCGCACCGCGAACACGTCGGCGAATACAGAAAAGGCGCTGAAGGCATGGACCACCAGCCGCACCAGATTCATGCTGCTTTTTCCGTAGCGGCGTTTCCCGCGCAGGGTGGGAATGGAAGAAAACGGCAGGCCGGAACGCATAATGCTGGCGGGCAGATGATTCCACAACTCCCCCACATAGGCGAGACGATGGATCAGATGCCCCGGCACCACGCTGAAATTACCCACGGCGATATTGTGGCGGGTAAAGGCCTTGTAGATTTTCTGGTACAGCCTGTAGAAAAAGAGAAAGGCCATCCCTTCCGAACGTTTGGTGCGTTCGGCAAACACGATTTCCTCGTCCCCGTCGGAACGGCAGGCCTCGAGAAGTTGCGGGATATATTTAGGATCGTCTTCAAAGTCGCTGTCAATGAGGAGAAGATAATCACAGGGATGGTGTTTCGCCACATGGGCCAGGCCAATGGCCATGGCCCGCTGGTTCCCCTGATTATCGCCCAGCACCACTTCCTCGATGGATTCGACCGCCTTAAGCGAAAGGCCAGCCAGCAATTCCCTGCCATCGNGATCAATGGAGCCGTCATCCACCACCACCNCGCAGGCCCTTACCCCCAAGNNGACCAGATGTTCGTCAATGAGGGGAAGTAGATGGGCAAGGGAAATCCAGTCGTTATATTGCGCCGTAAGGATGACAACGGATTTCCNGGTGAAGGCAGAAGTCATGGTGAAAGAGCCCCCTGAAGGCAACNGCATGGCTGCGCCAAAAATTAGTACCTGATCACAGGCGGGGGGGCAAGGACCACACCCCGTTGCCCCCAAACGGAGGCAAACGGATGAGGGAATCGTTTATGACTTAGCCAGCATCCTGAAGAAGAGGCCCGTAAAATAGGAAATCTCTTTGTGGAGTTTCTTAATCTTGGCCAGTTTGATTTTAAAACAATACCCGTACCACAGGTAGAAAATGGCCCGATAGAGGATGGTGAGAGGCAGGCTAATCAGGAATTCCACGTAGGGCCTAAGAATGGGGAAGCGGACAATAATGCCGAAAAGATGGTGCAGGTTCTCAAGCTTGCGCTTGTCCTCCTCCAAGGGGAATTTCAGCATAGAGGAACGTTTTGTCGTTTCCATATACTCAGGCTCGCCTTCTAGATAACCGTGTTCTCGTGCATAAGCCTCGATAGGCGATCCCGGATAGGGGTAGAGAATAGACGGATGTCCCAGAGATGGCTGCAGAGCGATGTTGAAGTCCAATGTGACCAAATCCGTCTCGATAGGGTTGGAGACCGGCAGGCCGATGATGTTCTGGGCGATGGTTCCCACATTATATTTGTGCAAGAGCTGCGTCGCCGCGGTGATCTCGTTATTGGTGAGGCCCCTCACTAAAATTTCGTTGGCCACCTTCTGATCGCCACTTTCCACGCCCATCCAGACCCAAGAGAGACCGGAATCACTGAGCATAGAAATCGTGGTTTCGCCGCCAAGATTGGCCGTGTTGGCTCGCACCGTACAGGACCATTGCAGGCCTATCTCTTCCTTGAACAGCCGGGAGAACTCCACTAGCCATTCCTTGGGCTTGAGGATAAACAGGTCGTCGAGAAATGACACATGGTCCAGAGGATAGCGTTCCATGACCCATTTGATCTCGTCGATGATTTGACGAGGAGTACGGCAGCGCACCACTTTGCCCTTACCTTTGTAGTTTTCGTTGTATTTTACGTTAAAACAGTANGAGCACTTATAGGGGCAGCCGCGGGCAGCCATGAAATACTTGGTGCCCAGCTTGCTCAGTCTGGGATCAGCGTCATAGAGAATCTGGCGGTCTGGAAAATCTAGAAGCTCAAGGGTAGGCGTCAAGTCGCCAAGAGGATTTCTATAAACCTTTCCCTCATGGCAGACGTCGAATGTGGGGGTCAGCCAGTATTTCTCGCCTGTCTCCATTCTCCGGCACAGTTCCGGAAACACNAGATCGCCTTCGCCTGTGCATGCGGCATCNAACGAGGTTTCCTCTTCGATGAAACTGGGGNCGAAAGTGGTGTGAGGCCCGCCGAACACGGAAAAGAAATCGTACTGTTCCTTGAGTTCCTGGTTTAGGGCCACAAGCGGGATATGTTCCCCGGTCATGGNGGAATAGCCAACAATATCGGGCTGGTATTCGGACATGTATTGGTGAAGCTGCTCGACAGGATTCACGTTCATGATCCAGAGCTTTACATCGTTGCCGGCCTTCTTCAGCGCCGAGCTGATATAGCAAATCGCCATGCGTTCCACAGCGACGGAATCCTTGAATATAAGAAGAACCTTCATGCGTTCCACTCGTTAGTTCCGAAGGCAGTTCCGGCACGCCCCCTCGGACCGGCTTGCCCAACAATATAGCTCAATATTGGCCCGTAAACGCCTAAAAACCATATAAAAATAGTTAAACCCGGCCTTGGCCAGGCGGCGCTACTTTAGGGGAAGCAGCACGGCACATCAATGCCATAACCATCCCCGCCGCGAAAGGGTCACACGGTCTTTATTCCTGCTGTGGCGTTTCCAGCACCGCCTCGCAGCGAGGTCAGCGACCAATGCCCCACTTCCTTTAGCAACGCCAGGGTCCGCATGAAGTTGGCGAGATTGTGGGCCGGGACGTGAAGATGGTGCCGCATCACGTTGTTGCGGAACTTGCGGTATGATAGCCGGGTCCATTTGATTGCGGCCCGCCGAGCGGGTAGTGGCGTTTGCAATCACCGAGGCACCGCCAGGCAATGGATCAGGGTTGACATTATCAAAATTTTACCGTCATTAGAATGATTCTATCCCACAGCGGCTTCAGGTTGATCGGCGCGATTTCCAGGGAAAGTTATCCCCACACGCGGGTGAACTTCGTTGTTCCCAGGAATTTTCGGAGAATCAATAGCATCCTGAATCCAGACGGGATGAAGGGATTGTCCGATTCCGACATCTGTTCTATCGCAGAAGAACTGATCGAGGATGATGTGATCGGCCTGGCGTGCATGACTGAAGACGCCGCCGTGGTTAAATGGTTAATCAACCGTATCCGTTCCCTCAACAGCAAAGCGATTATTGTTTGGGGAGGGGTCCATGCCATCCTAGCCCCGGAGGACGCCATCGCTCATGCTGACGCGGTTTGCACCAATGAGGGCGAAAAAACCTTTCCGAAGCTGCTTGAACGGCTGGAAGCGGGAAAGGACTACAGGAATGTGGAGGGTTTCTGGTTTCGCGATGGCGAGAATATTATCAAGGGACCGTTTTCTCCCCTGTTGACCCCTTCCGACATGGACAATCTACCGCATCCTCTATACGGCACCGAACAGATATATCAACCGGGCGTAGGGTTCAGGCTCATTGCTGTCGGGGATTATCTAGATTTTGATGCCCTTTCCTATAATACGGTTTGGTCTCGGGGATGTCCGTTCAGATGTTCCTATTGCGCCAACGTCGCATTCATGGACATTGACCGGGGGTATGGCAAGATTCGCCATTCATCGGTTTCTCATATCATCGATGAGGTGGTATCCGCCGTAAGCAGAAATCCACATATTTCATTCGTCGCCTTTCACGACGACTGTTTTATTTCATTGCCGGAAGAGGTTCTTCGTGAGTTTAGCGCGGCCTGGCAACAGAGTGTGGGGTTGCCTTTTATCATCCATGGCTTGACCCCTGCTCATGTACGCCACGAGAAAATCAAAATTCTAAGGACCGCGGGGTTAACCCGGGTGAGAATGGGGATTCAAAGCGGCAGCGACCGCATCCTGAAGTTCTATGGCCGCCCCAATCGCCCAGGTCTTGTCAAAGAGGCAATCCAGATTGTCGGTGCTTTTGCCAAGGAGATGATTCCGCCAGCCTATGACATCATCTTAGACAATCCTATCGAAACCAAGGAAGATGTCGAGGCGACGATTCGCTTGGTTCAGGAAATGCCGCGGCCATTTACCTTAAACATCTTCGCTTTGCGGAATATTCCCAATACGGAATTGGGGCGTCAATTAGACGAACTAGATTTTGAAATTGAAGGTATTGAACAGGGCTATACCTCCGTCAGGCCAACCTTTGCCAATATGCTTCTTTACTTGGTTGCCTTTGCGAGGCTTCCAGGGCCTCTATTCGAATGGCTTCTCGGATTCGTGAAACCTTATCGGGAAAGTACCCAGACGTTCAGCCCTTTGCTGACACTGTTCATGGTGTTGTTTTTTGTCCGCCGGGCAGCTCAACATTTTTTATTTCTGGACTTTTCCGTAGTGTTTGGCCGCTTGGGGTACCTTCTGTGGAAATTTAGGATCGTTGGCCGGAAAAGATGCTTGAACCCATGAATAAGGTCATGCTTTGGATGTCCACCAAGGTGTTTGCAATTGAATTAATCTCCGTTAGCGTGTCGGGAAGAGGTGGAAACAAAACAAGTTCAGCGCTATCCACTTTACGCGTCTGGGGCTGATTGCAGAGCTTGATAACAAACCACCCTCATCCCGGCTGTGGCGTTTCAAGCGCCACCTCGCAGCGGGCCAGGGTCTCCACCACCAAAAGCCCCAGCTGGAGGCTTTCCCGCGACCGCGAACCAGCGCCAATGGCTTGTGCAAATTCCCTGACCGCGCAAGTCAGGGGCGGATCCGCCGCCACGGCAATAGCACGTATTTCGGTCTCATGGGATGCGGAAATGAAAGAGAGCTTGTCCACCGCCAGATCGTCATAGACCAGAATCCCGTCGTCGAAGGCGGCGCAGAAACGTCGCCGTTTCCAGGGCAACAGATTGCCGATGCGTATCCCTGCCGTCACGCCGTCCGTATTCCCATCACCGAAACCGAGACGCAGGTCGAAAACCGCGCCGGGGCCCTCCCCGGTTTCCCGCATCTCCAAGCAATGGGCGGAGACATCCGATGGCGTTTCGCCCATGAGGTCGAGACACATGGAGATGTCATGGGCACCCCAATCCCACAAGACGGGCGTGGCCTTACGGAAGGGGCCCTGACTGCCGGCCTCCGATTCCATATGGCACACCGGGCCCAGTTTGGCGGCTTCACTTTTCAGGGCGCGGAAGGCGGGGCTGAAGAGGTGGATATGGTTCACCATCNCCAGGCCGTCTTTGTGTTCAGCCAGATCACAGAGCGCTCTGGCCTCGTCCACGTCCAGCGTCAACGGCTTTTCCACCAGCACCGGCAGGCCGGCCTCCAGCGCCGCGCGGACGATCTCCGTGTGGCTTGCCGGCGGGGTAGCGACGATGACCCCGTCTATGCCACCGGCGGTAAGAAGGTTCTGCCAGTCCTCGTGGAGGGCCACATCCTCGCCAACCAGATCACGACTTTGGGGATTGGAACTGGCAAGCGCGCTTAAGGCCACGTCTGCCATGTGGTCCAGCGTATTCATGTAGATGCGGCCCCAGCGTCCGGCGCCGATCAGGCCAAGTTGTATATCAGACATCTCCGCACCCGCCCCGTAGGCCCCCGTGACTCCTATGGCCCCGCATAGGCTGTGGCCGCCCAGGTGAAAAAGCGCGCCAGNCCGTCGTCCAGCTCCACCTGGGGGGTGAANCCGAGCTGGAGTTCCGCCTTGCGGATATCGGGACAGCGGCGGTTGGGCTCGTCGGCGGGATAGCTGTCGGGGTGTTCGATCACATTGTGCGGCACCTCGCGCCCGAGAACCCCCGTCAGCCGCGCCACTAGATCGAGCATGGAAATCTCAGGCCTGGGATTGCCGATGTTGTAGGTCTCACCTGGTACGCCGGAAAGAACGGTGAGCAGGAATCCCACCATGGCGTCGGTGATGTAACAGAAGGTACGGGTCTGGGCACCGCTGCCGTAGACGTTGAGGGGCTCGCCTTCCTGAAGATGGGCTGCAAAATTAGGCAGCACCCGGTAATCGGTCTTCTGCATGCCGGGGCCGAACACGTTGAAGGGGCGGATGATGTTGGCATGGACCCCGTAATACTCGTGATAGATGTAGCACAGGGTCTCGCCGATGCGTTTACTCTCATCGTAACAGGCGCGCGGCCCCTGGCTCGCCACGTTGCCGCGGTAGCTTTCCGGCGACGGTACATGGCGGGGGTCGGGATCGCCGTAAATCTCACTTGATGAGAAGAAAGTGAAGCTGGCATCGTCGCGGCGCGTCATGTTCAGCATATTGCGGGTACCCCAGATGGCCACTTCCAGCGTTTCCATGGGATGGGCGCGGTAATGGAAGGGGCTGGCGATGCCCGCCGCGTGAACCACAAAATCCACCTTGTCATCCGGCACAAAGGGTTCGATCACGTCATGGCAGAAAAACGTGAAATGGGGAAGGTCGGGGATAGCTTCCCCGGCTTCGCCGGAGGTAATCAGGTTGTCGAGCGCGATCACGAAACAGGGTTTGTCCAGCCTGTTCTCGTTGAGATGGGCGAAGACTCCGGTGAAGTAGCGGCCGAGAAACCCCCGCGCGCCTGTGAGAAGCACTGTCTTGCCTGCAAGAAGGTCCGCTTTTTCCCCCAGACGATCGGCAATTTCCACAATATCGCTTTCCAGATAAGAACCATTCATATCTTACACTACTTCCAGTTCGGGAACGGGAATGATGAAACGCCCCTCCGCCTCATGGAATGCCGAATTGTTGGCCATGATGGGTTGGGCAAAATTCCACGCCAGGATTAACAGATAATCGGGCCCTTGTTCGGTTATGGCCCCCGAGGGAAGCACCGGAACATGCAGACCAGGCGAATAAAGCCCCTGTTTCAAAGGACTGTCATCGACGATAAAATCGATGATATCCGGGCCCAGCCCGAAATGATACATCAGGGTGGTGGCCTTGGCTGGCGCACCGTACCCGGCGATGGACTGCCCCTCGGCCTTAAACCCAGACAATAGGTCGCGCAAAGATATTTTCAGGGTGTCAATGCGCTCCGCGAAGTCATGAAAGGTCTCCGCACGCCCCAGGCCGAGACGCTCTTCCAGTTCCAGACAGGCCGCCACCGATTCCGCCACCTCTCCCGCGCCACTGGCGAGCTGCGCCACGCCACGCAGACTGCCACCATGGGTATCTACCCGCTCGGCGGCGATAAGTTCCATACCATGATGGGAAAAGAAGGACACCAGCGGTGCCACCGCGTGATAGGAAAGATGCTCGTGATAGATGGTGTCGAATAGAGTTTTCTCCAGCACGTCGGCGAGGTAGGAGACCTCGAACACGAACACGCCGCCTTCGTCCAGCAATGCCCGCACCCCCGCCACTACGCCTGCCAGATCGTCAATATGGGCGAACACGTTATTGGCCGTGACCACGGCGGCGGCGCCTTTTTCCTCACGGATTTGCGCGGCCAAGACAGCGTCGAAAAAGGCATTAAGGGTCTCGATTCCCGCCTCAGACGCGGCACGCGCGATATCACGCGCCGGATCAACCCCCTGGACGGCCATTCCCGCCTGTTGGAAGAAGCGCAGCAGGGTGCCGTCGTTAGAGCCTATATCCACCACCAGGGCACCTGGCGGCGGCTGGTAGGTTTCCATGATGCTCGCGGCATACTCTTCAAAATGGGCGACGAAGGAAGGCGAGGTTCCCGACACATAGACGTAATCGGCAAACAGCAAAGACGGGTCCAGCACGTGGAGAAGCTGGAGGTGGCCGCACGCGCCACAGAGATGCAGATCGAGCGGGAAACATTCCTGGAGCGTGTCCAGGGCGTCGACGGTGACGAAGGCATTTGCCGGCGGCGTCGGAGTTAAGGACAGGACAAGGGAGAGATCGCCGCTGTCGCACAGTCTGCATGTGGCGCGACGGCGGCAAACGCCGGCGGCATCGTTCATGACGGCTCGATGGGGTCGATGCGCACCACGTCGGCCTCGTAGACCTCCTGAAGGCGGGAATTACGGCCCCAGGTGATGAAGACCGTGTCCTCGGGAAAGACCATGGAATGATCCACCATGGGCGGCGTGAAGAACATCTGTCCAGTCTTCACCATCACCTTCTCGGGCGGCGCATTGCTTCCCGTAGGGCGGTGGTAGTATTCGATCCGGCCCTCCAGCACATAACAGTAATGCCAGTCGGTCTTGTGATAGTGGTTGGCCCGCACCGTTCCCTTCTTGGAGGAAATGAGGACACAGCTTTTCATGTCCTCGTCCACCAGCGGCTGGATGGCGCCGCGGGCATCCACAAAAGGATCCGGCAGGAGGACGATGACCTCTTTGGGCCATCTTGCCTTTTCTTCTTCCGTTACCAGATCGATCTTCACAGCCATGAGGAAAAATCCTGAAACCGAGGGTGGAAAACGAGGAGCCTTTTATGACATTTCGCGGAGATGGGTTCAATTCCCACATCGGATCAACGCCAACAGGCTGACCCCGCGTCCATAGGCCATTGTCTCCGGCCCGTTGAGGTGGGAGAGGATGCGCCCTCCCTCGCCGGCGAAGATACCCTGCAACAAGGCGTTTGCCGGATACGGCGGTACATGGAAATCACTGCCCCCACGCCCGCAGGAGGCCCCGAAATAGTTGCCTGTATATCGGGCCAGCCGGATCAGGGGATAGAGGCGGCTGTTGAAGAACGTCACCAGACGCGGTACGGCGTCCTGACCCCGCCACAGGGAGACGAAGGCATCGAGGTCGTAACGGCGCAGATGTCCGGCGGTGACGTCGTGGCAGCTCCACAGTTCCGCACCCGCAGGAACCGTGATCAGGATATGCGCGCCGGGCCGAGCTAGGACAATGAGGTCGGTGAGAAAGGCGCGGTCGTCCTCCACATGCTCAAGCACATCCATGAGCAGATAGAGCCCCGTGCGGGGAGTCACATCGCGGATATCATCGGG
>NZAO01000056.1 GCA_002686135.1 Rhodospirillaceae bacterium | reverse complement strand
GTTTCGAGATCATCACCCTGACCGCATGGGCGCCTGACCCCTCCCAGCCCAAGCCCCTGGAGCCGGGAAGCGCAACATCCTCCCTGGCCGACGCCATCGGTGAAAAAGACCCCGAGACACCCTAGAGAAAATCACAAAGTATGGCCACCAGCGGCTCATCGGCCGCGCTAAGATGATGCCCACATGATTAAACGACTGCTCATCATCCTCTGCATACCCGCCTTCCTTCTGTTGAGTTCAACGGAGGGGTGGAGCCTGTCTCCCTGTGAAGGCAGCAACATTCTTCAATGGACCAACTGCGTGGGCACCCTTACCTCAGCCGGTGGGTACAAATACTCCGGTGAATGGAAGGATAGCGAACCACATGGGCAGGGCACCCATACCTTTGCCGATGGGACCAAATACGTCGGTGAACATAAGGATGGCAAATTCCACGGGCAGGGCGCCACGACCTATCCCGATGGGACCAAATACGTCGGTGAATGGAAGGATGGCAAAAAACATGGGTACGGCACCCATACCTTTGCCAATGGGAACAAATACGTCGGCGAATTTAGGGGTGGCAAAAGACATGGGCATGGCACCCTCACCTTTCCAGATGGCCTTAAATACGTCGGTGGATGGAAGGATGGCAAATACCACGGGCAGGGCACCACGACCTATCCCGATGGGAGAGTTATGAAGGGCACGTTTCGTAATGGCTTAGGTAGGTGATGCCATCTAAGATCAGCTTCGGTAGTCGGCATTGATGGTGATGTAGCCGCGGTTGAGATCACAGGTCCAGACGGTGGCGCAGCCCTTTCCCACGCCCACGTTAATCTCCACCATAATCTCGCGGCCCTTGAGATGAGCGGTCACCGGCTTTTCGTCATAGCCCCTGACGATCTTTCCCTTGCGGGTGATGGCAATCCCGCCCATGGAAATGGAGAGAAGATCGCGGTCGGCCTTTTCTCCGGCCTTGCCCACGGCCATCACCACCCGCCCCCAGTTCGCGTCGCCACCGGCGAAGGCCGTCTTGACCAAAGGCGAGTTGGCCACGGCGAGACCGATACGCCGCGCCGCCTTTTCCGAAGCCGCGCCGGAGACCCGGATGGTGACGAATTTACCCGCGCCTTCGCCGTCGCGGGCGATTTGCTGCGCCAGGTCCTGCATCAGGTCATCAAGCTTTTCCCGAAAGTCCCGCAAATGACGATCCCCGGGGGAAACCACCTTTCTGTGTTTCTCGCCTTTTCCGGTGGCGCAAATGAGGACCGTATCGCTGGTAGAGGTATCGCTGTCCACGGTGATGCTGTTGAAGGACCGGGAGGTAGCCCGGACCAGAAGTTTCTGCAGCACGGTTGCGGGGATCGCAGCATCGGTGAAGATGAAGGACAGCATGGTGGCCATGTCCGGCGCGATCATGCCGGAACCCTTGGCGATGCCGTTGAGGGTAACCGGCACGCCGCCTATCACGGCCTGCCGGGTGGCACCCTTGGCAAAGGTATCGGTAGTCATGATGGCCTTCGCCGCCTTGGCCCAGGCTTTCGGCGCCAGCCGGTTTTTCATGCCCGTCAGCTTGCCGGCCACATAGCCGGGCGGCACCGGTTCGCCGATGACGCCGGTGGAGGCCACGAAAATCTCTTTCTCAGGGCATTTAAACATTTTTGCCGCAGCCTTGACGGTGCGCGCCACCATGCGGTCGCCGGCGAGCCCGGTAAAAGCGTTGGCGTTGCCGGAATTGACGACGATGGCCCGCACCCGCTTCCGGGACAGCGCCTCGCGGCACCAGACCACGGGCGCAGAAAAACAGCGCGAGCGGGTAAAGACGCCAGCTACGGTTGTTCCCGCATCCAGCTCAGCAAGAAACAGGTCTGGTGACCGGGTCCGTTTCAAGCCACAGGCAGCGCCCGCGACCCGGACTCCGGGCACGTGGGGCATATCGGGGAACCGCTTGGGCGCCAGGGGCGAAATCTTGGTCATGATTCCTTTAGTCCGTTCTATTCCGCCAAAGGAGAGTCCTTGGGCGAACCGTCGAGATTAAAAAGAACGATATCCGCCTGCCGGCGCTGGTCGGCTACAAGATCACCCATGATCTTCTTCGACAGGCCACTCTCGAGATCGGCCAGGATATCCTCATAATCCGGTGCATCTGGCAGACGCTTGTCCTCCACCTTTATCACATGCCATCCATAGTCGGTCTGCACTGGCGTCATCGTCATTTCTCCGGGTGGGATGGCAAACGCCGCCACGACGAATTCAGGCGCCATCTGGTCACGGCTGAAATAGCCGAGATCACCCCCCTTGGCCCCTTCCGGAGCGATGGATTTTTTTCTGGCCAGTTTCTCGAAATCGGCGCCGTCCTCAAGCTCTTTAATGAGCGCCAATGCCTGTTCTTCCGTCTCCACTAGGATGTGGCGGGCGTGGACCTGTTGCCGTGCCTTTTCGTCTCCCACCAGTTCGTCGTAATAGGCGCGCAGGGATTTCTCGGTAAGCCTCTCGGACACATAGCGGGTAAGAAATGTCTGCTGGACGATGCGCGCTGTGGCTTGTTTAATCCGTTCCTCCACCAGGGGGTCATTCTCCAACCCGTCCTTGCGGCCCAGTTCCCCGACCAACTTGCTGTCGATGACCTGGTCCACGAGAGAAGGATAGATGATCTCCAGAGGCACGCCCCGATAGCGTTCGGGCAGCATGCTTCTGGCCAGGTCGATATCGGAGCGGTAAATTTCCTGACCGTTGACGGTGGCCAGAACTGGGTTGTTCCCCTTCTCCCCGCCGCTGTGTTCATCGCCAAGCGCAGGAAAAACCGCCAAACACATCACCATCAGCAACACCCGGAACGGCTGAAAGAAACGGAGATACCTCGAAGTCATGGCTGAAGCCCCTTTACCACCAGAAAAACGGGTCCAGCGAACCGGTCATGATTTCCTGAAGGGATGTCCTAACAAAAGAAACCGTCCGGAAACACGCCCCGGCGCGGCATTGATAGTTCAAAGACCGCATCATGCACATCACGGACCGGGGCACAAGGGCGGCCCCGGCGCTCATGAAGACCCACCGACGCCCGTTATTCCGGAAAATTGGGAAACAAAAGCCGACCACATGGGTAAGCTCTCCTTTTCGCCGGGTCGTTGACAGGCGGCCATGGTAATCCTATTTGTCACTCTCTACCGCGGCCCCCGTACAGAGGGAATCAATAACTGCCTGGCTTCGGACCACCGCCTGTAGGTCACGAAGGCGACACGCACCATATGCCCGCAGGAGTCCCCGTCACGGATCGGGGATTTCTGGAAACTGGGGATTTTTGGAGAACTGAATGTTTGGCGCTCTCGCCCGGCGGATTTTCGGCACCGCCAATGAACGCTACCTGGNGAGCCTCCGGCCCATCGTCGGNGAGATCAACGATCTGGAACCNTCCCTGGAAAAGCTTTCCGANGACGAGTTGCGCTCACGCACCGATCATTTTCGTGAACGCATNGGCCAGGGTGAGACCCTCGACGACCTTCTGGTGGAAGCCTTCGCCACCGTCCGTGAAGCCGCCAAGCGCACCCTGGGCCAGCGCCATTTCGACGTACAGCTTATGGGAGGCATCATCCTCCACCGTGGCATGATCTCGGAAATGAAGACCGGCGAAGGCAAGACCCTAGTTTCCACCCTGCCCATCTATCTCAACACCCTTTCCGGCGACGGCGTGCATCTGGTCACGGTAAACGACTATCTGGCCAAGCGCGATTCCCGGTGGATGGGACAGATCTACGAGTTCCTAGGGCTTTCCGTGGGTTGCATCCTACACGAAATGACCGATACCCAGCGCCGCGAAGCCTATGCCGCCGACGTTACCTATAGCACCAATAACGAGCTTGGATTCGATTACCTGCGCGACAACATGAAATACCAGATCGAGGATATGGTGCTGCGCCCCTTCAATTACGCTATCGTCGACGAGGTGGACAGTATCCTCATCGACGAGGCGCGCACGCCGCTTATCATTTCCGGCCCCTCAGAGGATTCTTCCGACCTCTACCGCAAGATGGACCGGATCATCCCCAAGCTCACCGAAGACGATTACGAAAAGGACGAAAAAGTCCGCGCCGTCACCTTCACCGAAAACGGCGCCGAAAAGATCGAAACCCTGCTTGCCGATACCGGCCTTCTAACTGAGGGCGGGCTTTACGATATCCAGAACGTGTCCCTGGTCCACCATGTCAACCAGGCATTACGCGCCCACAAGCTGTTTCAGCGCGACGTGGACTACTTGATTAAGGACAACGCCGTGATCATCATCGACGAGTTTACCGGCCGCATGATGGAGGGACGGCGCTTCTCCGATGGGCTGCATCAGGCCCTCGAAGCAAAGGAAAATGTGGAGGTCCAGGTGGAGAACCAGACCCTGGCCGCCATCACCTTCCAGAATTATTTCCGTCTCTACCCCAAGCTTGCCGGCATGACCGGCACCGCCATGACCGAGGCCAACGAATTCGCCGACATCTATTCCCTGGAGGTGGTGGAAGTCCCCACCAATGTCCCTTGTGTGCGCAACGACCAGGACGATGAGATCTATCGCACGGCGGAGGAAAAGAACAAGTCCATCTGCACCCTTGTGGAGGAATGCCAAGAGCGTAAACAGCCCGTTCTCGTGGGCACGGTGAGCATCGAGAAATCGGAACACCTCTCGACGCTTCTCAAGAAGCGCAAGATCGCCCACAACGTGCTCAACGCTCGCTATCACGGACAGGAAGCCCTTATCGTCGCCCAGGCCGGAAAGCCCGGGGGCGTCACCATCGCCACCAACATGGCCGGCCGCGGCACCGACATCCAGCTCGGCGGCAATCTCGACATGCTGATCGACCAGGAACTTGGCGACATGGAAGACGGCCCCAAACGGGAGAAAAAGCTCACCGCTCTGGAAAAAGAGGTGACAACCGGAAAACAGACCGCCATCGAGGCCGGCGGGTTGCTCATCATCGGCACTGAACGGCACGAATCACGGCGCATCGACAACCAGCTTCGCGGCAGGTCCGGACGCCAGGGTGATCCCGGCACCTCGCGCTTTTTCCTGTCACTGGAAGACGATCTGATGCGTATTTTCGGCTCCGAGAAGCTTGACAACATGCTGGAAAAACTGGGCATCGAGGAAGATGAAGCCATCATCCATCCCTGGGTCAACAAGGCGCTGGAAAAGGCCCAGGGAAAGGTGGAAGCGCGTAATTTTGACATTCGCAAAAACCTGCTCAAGTTTGACGATGTGATGAACGACCAGCGCAAGGTGATCTATGAACAGCGCAAGGAAATCATGACCGCCAAGGACGTTGCGGAAACCGTCACCGACATGCGCGATGACGTGATTTCCGATATGGTGGCGCGCTGCATCCCCGAAAAGGCCTACACCGAACAGTGGGAGACNGATGCCCTTCACGAAGAAACCCTGCGCCTGCTCGGGATCGACCTACCGATCGAGGATTGGGCCGCGGAAGAGGGCATCGACGGGAAGGAAATCCGCACCCGTATCCTCGATGCCGGAAAGCGTAAAATGGCGGAAAAAAGCATCAATTTCGGACCCGAGATAATGCGCATGGCGGAAAAAAACCTACTGCTGCAGCTTCTCGACCAAAGCTGGAAGGACCATCTGCTGTCACTGGATCACCTGCGCCAGGGAATCGGCCTGCGCGCCTATGCCCAACGCGACCCCTTAAACGAATACAAATCCGAATCCTTCAACCTNTTCGAGGAAATGCTGGATCGCCTGAGGGAAACCATTACCGGGGTTCTCTCTCACCTTGATATCCGCGTCGGCGACCCCGAGAACAGTGTGCCCCTTCGCGCTAGCCNGGAAACGCAGCAGAACATCGAAGGCGATATGCAGCCCGGCGAGGAACCGGCCCTGCGACCGCGTTCCGATCCCGTGCTGAAACGGGCGGCCAAGGTGAAAATCGAACCCGACGATCCCGCCACCTGGGGCAAGATTCCCCGCAACGCGCCATGTCCCTGCAACAGCGGCAAGAAATACAAACACTGCCACGGCCGCGCGTAAGGCGGCCTGACGACCGCAACCGGCTACTTCGCTTCGGCGGCAGCGCCCATGGTCAGGAACTTCTCGTGGCGCTGGCGGTATAGCGCGGCGGGATCCAGTTCCATCAGTTCGTCCAGTACCACTTCCACCGCATCGCCGAGGGCGCTGATTACGGAACCGGGAAAGCGGTGGGCGGCGCCCACAGGCTCGGGAATGACCTCATCCACCACGCCAAGCTCCAACAGATCCTGTGCCGTAAGCTTCATAGCTTCGGCGGCGTCCTGGACCTGATCGCCGCTGCGCCACAAGATCGAGGCGCAGCCTTCCGGTGAAATCACCGAATAGACGGCGTTTTCCAGCATCAGCACCTTGTTGGCNGCGGCCAGGGCAATNGCCCCGCCCGAGCCGCCCTCGCCGATCACGGCGCTAATAAGCGGCACCTTGAGCGCGAGGCAGGTTTCAATGGAGGCAGCGATAGCCTCCGCCTGGCCCCGCTCCTCGGCGCCNACACCGGGATAGGCACCCGGCGTATCCACCAGAGTCAGCACCGGCAGGCCAAAATGGTCGGCCGTTTTCATCAGCCGGATCGCCTTGCGGTAGCCCTCGGGCCGGGCCATGCCGAAATTGTGCTCCATGCGCGTGTTCGTATCCATGCCCTTTTCGTGGCCGATGATCATGGCCGTGCGGCCGCGGAAACGGCCCAGCCCACCGATAATAGCTCGGTCCTCGGCGAAGGCGCGGTCGCCGGCCAGCGGCGTGAAATCCTCCACCAGCCCCGAGATATAGTCGGTGAAATGAGGACGGTCGGGATGACGCGCTACCTGCACCTTCTGCCAGGGCGTNAGCTTGGAATAGAGCTGCTTGAGGAGTTTGTCCGACTTAGCCTGGAGCTTGGCGACCTCGTCGGCGATGTTAACGGTGCCGTCGTCACTGAGGTGACGCAGGTCCTCGATCTTGGCTTCCAGCTTGGAGAGCGGTTTTTCGAAATCGAGAAAATTATGCATCGTGCGTTTCCTGAAGTGGAATCAATAGCATAACGTGAACTCCGCGCGGGCGGAATAAAAGAAGGGCGGCGAAAACCCCCGCCGCCCCTGATGTGGAAAATCATCCGGTNAGGTCAAGCGCCGGCNATCTGTTTGGCTTTTTNGACCATAACCTCCGCCTGCTTGATGGANGCGATATCGATCAACCGGCCATCCAGTGTCACCGCACCCTTTCCGGCCTTGGTGGCCTCAGCCATGGCGTCGAGGATGCGCTGGGCCTTGGTCACTTCCTCCTCGGTGGGGCTGAAGACCGTGTTGGCGAGCCCGATCTGTTTAGGGTGAATGGCCCATTTGCCCTCACAGCCCAGCGTCGCGGAACGGTTGGCCTGGGCGATATAACCGTTGGGGTCACCGAAATCGCCGAAGGGGCCATCAATGGGCCGCAGGCCGTTGGCACGGGCGGCAACCACCATACGCGCCACCGCGTAATGCCACATGTCGCCCCAGTGCACCTCACGGTTGCCGCCGTCGTCGGCATCGGTAAGGACGTGATAGTTGGGGTTGGGGCCACCGATAACGGTGGTCTTGGCCTTGGTGGAGGCGGCATAGTCGGCGACGCCGAAATGCAGGGATTCAAGCCGTTTGCTGGCAGCGGAAATCTCNTTCACGTTCTGCATCCCCAGCGCGGTCTCGACAATGAGCTCNAAACCGATGCGCTTTTTGGCGGCCACGGCGTCTTCCACCTGAGTCACCAACATGTCCACAGCATAAACGTCCGAGACCGTGCCAATCTTTGGGATCATGATGAGGTCGAGCTTGTCGGTGGCCTGTTCGATAAGGTCCACCACGTCGCGATACATGTAATGGGTATCGAGNCCGTTGATGCGCACCGACAGGGTCTTTCCCTTCCAATCGATGTCGTTGAGACCTNCGATGATATTCTTGCGCGCCTGTTCCTTTTCATCGGGCGCAACNGCATCTTCCAGGTCCAGAAAAATCACATCCACATCTGATGCCGCCGCTTTTTCAAACATTTCGGGGTTGCTGCCCGGTACGGCCAGTTCACTGCGATTTAGACGCGCAGGCGCTTGNTCAACAATATGAAAGCTCATTCTTGCCTCGTTAGCGAAAGGAGGGTTGGGTGAAACGGTTTTTCAGAAAAAGGGGGCCTGAAAGGAAGAGGAACATGATGGAAAGGCCCCCAAAAGTCAACGACNGAGCTATTTTCGGGTCTTGGCGAAAGACTCCGCCAGGGGATGGTGCTCCTCAACCAGCAATTTAAGGCGTTCGCTCTGGACATGGGTATAGATCTGGGTAGTGGTGATATCGGCGTGGCCCAGCATCTTTTGAAGGCTGCGCAGATCGGCGCCGTGATCGAGAAGATGGGTGGCGAAGGCATGCCGGACTATATGGGGTGAGACCCGGCTCGTGTCCACGCCTGCGTCCATCGCCAATTGTTTCAATATCTGGGCGAAGCGGTGGCGGGTGAGATGGCCGCTTCCCGAACGGGAGGGAAAGAGCCAGGNAGAGGAGGCTNGCNGACCTTCGCCTTGCCCCCCCGGCAGGAAGGCATCACGCACCGCAAGATAGTCGGTCAGGGCCCGGCCCGCGGGATCGCTCAGGGGAATCATGCGTTCGCGCCCGCCCTTTCCCCGCACAAGAAGCAGGGAGAAGTCGCGCCCCAGCGCCGATAAGGGCAGGCCCACAAGTTCCGAAACACGTAGACCGGCGGCGTAGAGAATCTCCAACAGGGCCACAAGACGCAGGTCTTCGGCGCCACCTTTGCGGCCCTTGCCTTCCGAGGCACGCCGATGGGCAAGAGAAAGCAGCAGGTCCACGTCCTCTTCGCTCAGCACTTTCGGCAGAACCCGCCCCTGGCAGGGGCTGTCCACCACTGAAGCCGGATCGTCCTGGCGCAGGCCTTCGGCAAAAAGGAATTTGAAAAACTGCCGGATCGCGGAAAGACGGCGGGCCGTGGTCCGCGGCGCCATACCAAGACCCATCTGTTGCGCCAGATAGCCCCGTATGGCCTGAGCATCGGCCGTAGCCGCCGTCATGCCCTGAGATTCTAAAAACCCTTCAAATCCGGACAGATCACGAGAATAGGCATCGAGAGTGTTTTCCGAAAGCCCTCTCTCGGCCACCAGCATTTCAAGAAAGGACTCCACATGATGGGAGAGAGGAACGGCGGTGTGGGATCGTCTTTTCATGAGTCCGCCTGTATATTCCGCCTCACAGTCCCGCGGCGATGGCTGCTTCCAGCGCCAGGGCGCGGGATTCGGTGTCGAGCCCAACCAGACGCAGACGGCTTATGACCTCGTTCATGGTGATGGGATTGACCCGGTCCAGACCATCATGCCCGAGGGAAACCAGGGCGAAGAGAATGGTTTCTCCCAGACGCAGTTCTTCCGCCGCCACCCTGAGGCCATACCACAGCACCGGAGAAGGCAGGGCCGGTGCCGGTAAAGAAACATTTTCCAGTGTATTGTCCCCAATGACAGCCGCCTGTTGGGTGCGGCCTTCCCAAATAGAAATATCCACTGGATTGCCCACGGCATCAAGCAGGCCCAGAAGCATGTCCACCCGGTATTCCGCCTCGGGACCGGCATTCGCGGCGGCGGCCGAGAATTCCACGCTGCCTTCTTGCGGCGTGGGAGAAACTACCGCGTCCTGCTTCATCCAGGCCTCGGTCATAGCCCCGTCCAATGGCGTAGGCTCCCCGGGATCGGAGATCAGAATCAATGGCCACAGCCGCGCCTTTGCCTGCCCTGCCTCGGGAATTCCAGCGGATTCCTGTTCGGCCAGGTCATACCAACCCATGGCCTGTTCCAGAGCTCCCGTGAAAATCAGAACCCTTCCGGCTTCTTCAGCGAACCATATAAGCTCGGCCGCGGGGGCCATTTCGACTAAAGTCGGCGCAATAACATATGCTGCCGTTTCGTAAAGACCGCTATCCCTGGCCGAGGCCAAAAAGGCCAACAGCACTTCGGCCTGGGCAGTGGGAACATCCTGGACCTGGGCCGTGCGCAACAGCAATGCCCGGCCCCGGGGGCCGTCAATAGCTTCGGCCGTGGTCAGGGCGGATTCCAGTTCTTCGGAAGTAAATTCAATGCTGGCGTAAATCTGGCGCAGAGATTCCGTGGATAGGGTGCCCGCCGATTCAGCCTTCTCAGCCGCGGCAAGACGGATTTCCGGATCGGCATTGGGACTGATGGCAATGGCGGCCAAAAGAGCCGGATTTCGTGTTTGTGTGACATCACCGGGCAATCTCATATTTCCTGCCCGCGCCATGGCTAATTGCAGGGCCGTGGGATCGGAAAGGCTGTCGATCNTCCCTTCCCATTCCCCNAGAAGGGAACCGACNAGTCTGAAAAACACCGAGTCCGCATCCATCCCCTGTTCCCGCATCAGATCGACACCCAAGACCGCGCGGTCATGTTCGCCGCTAAGCACCTGGCAGAAAATCAGGCCCTTTTGCCAGAATATGTCCTGTGATTTACGGATCGCCGTCCTGATATTGGGACAGGCCTCGGCGCTGTCATTGACCAAGAACAGATTGTTCACCTGGGCCCGGAGCAGGGCTTCATCATCAAGATGAACCGGGGCCANGGCAAGCAGTGATTCGACNGCCTCNATATCACCCATNGCCATCANGCCNGAAATTCGAAGGGNTATCAGGCTGGGGCCATCGGAGGCCCCCTGCGGCGCCGTTGCATTCGACAACAACAGACGCCGCATCAGATCCCGCATGACCCGTGAATGTGCCGTAACGGGTAGTTTTGGCAACAACCATTCAACAATGCGACGGTCGCTTCCGCTCCACATTTCAATGCCGAACCCGCCCTGATCGGCCTCCAGGACACCGAAAGAATCCTGGTCAATGGCCTGAAGCATATCGGTTTCGATCTGGATTCCGAATTTCCTTCCTGGGGCCCGGCCTGGTTCCGTTTCATCCGACGGCGGGGATTCCTTCCCTTCTTCGGGTTCTCTTACACCCGGGGGGGGCACCAGCTTTACCGGCGGCCGCAGCTGAGGCGACCAGACCGGATCGCTCTCGGCTTCTCTGGCACCGGTATTGCCTGTACAGAACATGGAAAACACAAAACAGCCAACCACCAGAAAAACCATGCCAGCATGCAGCCATCCGCCATGCCATGATCCGTCAGTTGGGAAATTTATCATCAGGGATCACTTTTTCCACCTGCACCGATGGCGCGGGAATATCCCATGTGGTCAGAAAAACCACACCAGTGATGAGGCTGACAAACAACAAAACAATGAATAAACGGGCAATTTTTGACATGATTCCGAAGCTAACCGCTTGATGATTGCAGGAACAACCACCGATCCTTTCTTCCCCGGCCACCAGAAAAAAGGAGAAGTGGTGTCANGTGTGATTGTGTGTGATAAGCTCCGAGTGTGGCGATAATGCGGCAGGTTGAGGGATGCCTCATCATGCTTTTTTCGGCTGCTGCCACGTTTCCATACGGTTTCGGATACCTGTTCACCGGAAACCGACTGACCTGACGCTTACCCGAAGATGACTTCGCCAAATTCTTCCTTCATACCGGCAAAGACCATCGTGCTTACAGGCATAATGGGGGCCGGCAAGACATGTATCGGACGCAAGCTTGCCGAACGGCTCGATCTGCCTTTCATGGATGCCGACACCCAAATCGCCGAGGCGGCGGGATGCAGCATCTCCGAAATCTTTGAACGTCATGGTGAAGCGGCTTTCCGCGACGGCGAACGGCGCGTCATTCTCCGGCTCCTGGGCGAGCCTGTCCACGTAATGGCCATTGGTGGCGGTGCATTTATGGACCCGGAAACGCGCGCTCTGATTTTGGAAAAAGCGCTTTCGGTATGGCTGCGCGCAGATATCGAGCTGTTGCTGAGCCGGGTGCTCAGGCGCAACACCCGGCCTTTGCTGGAAACAGGCGATCCCCGTGAGATTCTGGAAAAGCTGATGGAGGAACGTTATCCGGTCTATGCCGAGGCCAACGTTATTGTTGATTCCCTCAACGCACCGCCGGAGGTTACAGTGGCAAAAACCTACGAAGTCCTGGCCGCCTATATAAAAGACAACCCGCAAGAATCCCGAAAGGCATCATGAGCACCATGGATCGCGTCAAGGTCGAACTGGGAGCACGCAGTTACGAAATTCTCGTGGGCTCCGGCTTGTTGCAGCTGGCCGGGGAACAGCTTGCACCCCTACTCAAACAACCACGGGTGGTGATCGTCACCGACGACAACGTGGCGCCGCTGCACCTCGCCACGCTTGAGGAAAGCCTTTCAAAGGCCGCCATAGACCATTTGCACACCATTCTGCCTCACGGTGAACACACTAAGGACTTCGCCCATCTCGAGCGGCTCGTGGAACAGTTCCTCGAAAACAAAGTGGAACGCGGCACCACGCTGATCGCCCTTGGCGGCGGCGTTATCGGCGACATTACGGGATTTGCGGCCAGTATTGTCCTGCGCGGCNTCGATTTCGTCCAGGCGCCGACNACGNTGCTTTCCCAGGTGGACAGTTCGGTGGGCGGAAAAACCGGTATCAACTCCCCCCANGGCAAGAATCTGATCGGCAGTTTCTACCAGCCCCGTATGGTGCTCACTGATATCGCCACTCTNGACACCTTGCCGCAAAGGGAATTTCTCGCCGGCTATGCCGAGATTGTAAAATACGGGCTCATCAACGATCCCGGTTTCTTTTCNTGGCTCGAACAGAACGGCTTCGCCCTGTGCGCCGGCGACCAGGCCCTGCGCCAACAGGCCGTGGTCAAGGCTTGCCGGGCAAAGGCGGCCATCGTCGGCACCGATGAAAAAGAAGCGGGCCTCCGGACGCTGCTCAATCTTGGTCATACCTTTGCCCATGCCCTCGAGGCCGAAGCCGGATACGGCGATGCACTTATTCACGGTGAAGCCGTGGCCATCGGCATCCGGCTTGCCTTTGACCTCTCGGTTCGCCTCAAGCTCTGTCCGGCGGAAGACAGTGACCGCGTGGCGCACCATTTTGACGCCGTGGGGCTTCCCGTAAAGCCAGGCGACATCGCCGGTTCCCACTGGACGCCGCAAACCCTGGTCGGCCACATGACCCACGATAAAAAGGTCCGTGACGGAAAGATTACTTTNGTCCTGGCACGAGGTATCGGCCAGGCCTTCCTCAGCGCCGAGGTGGACATGAAAGAGCTTGAAAACAGCCTACGTGACGCCTTTTCCCCATGATGGATACGGAAATCTGGATCACTATAGGCGCAATTTTCGTGCTTTTGCTTCTTTCGGCCTTCTTTTCCGGGTCCGAAACGGCGCTGACGGCGGTCTCCAGGCCGCACATGCATCATCTCCTCAAAACGGGCGACAAGCGGGCGGGAATTATCGCCAAGCTGCACGCGCGCATGGAACGGCTGATCGGCACCATCCTGCTGGTCAACAATCTGGTCAATATTCTGGCCTCAGCCCTGGCTACGAGCCTTCTTATCGGCGTCTTCGGCGATACTGGAGTTGCCTACGCCACCCTCGTCATGACGTTGCTGGTGCTGATTTTCGCGGAAGTCCTGCCCAAGACATACGCCATCAACAACGCCGACCGCACGGCACTTTCCGTGGCGCCCGTGGTGCGCCTTCTGGTGCTAGTACTCTCGCCCCTTTCCGATGCGGTGCAGGTGGTGGTGCGGGCGACGCTGCGTCTGTTTAGCGTAAGCACCGAAAGCAACCTCGGCGCCATTTCCGACGATGAACTGCGGGGCGCAATCGACCTTCATGCCGAAACCGGCTCCACCGACGACCAGGAACGCGCCATGTTGCGCAGCATCCTTGACCTTGACCACGTGGAGGTTGGAGAGATTATGGTCCACCGCAAGGATATTTTCACGGTGGACGCCGGCCTTTCCCCTACCGCCATCCTCGAACAGGTCATCGCCAGCCCCTATACCCGAATTCCCATGTGGCGAAAGAAACCCGACAACATCATCAGCATCTTGCACGCTAAAACGCTTCTCTCCGCGGTCAAGCTCCAGGCCCCGGTCACGGAAAAACTGGACATCCCCGGCCTGGCAGCTAAACCCTGGTTCATCCC
>NZAO01000055.1 GCA_002686135.1 Rhodospirillaceae bacterium | reverse complement strand
GAGAAGGTGGTCTCGATGATGCGATCCGTTCCTATGAACGCGGCGTTGCGCTGAAACGGCATTGCGAGGCTAAACTTCAGGAAGCCCAGGAGTGGGTCGAAAAAGTTGTTCTCGGCACCGATGGCGAGATTGACCTGGAGCCCTCCGAAACCGACTGAGGATATGTTTTGAATCATCTTGAGGACGCCCTGAAGAAAACCGCCAGGGCGGTCACGAACGAGATTGAGGGCCTGATTCCAAAAGGCGACGGCCTTGATTCACGGCTCTTTGAAGCCATGGACTATGCCGTTCTTGCCGGAGGCAAGCGCCTGCGTCCCTTTCTCGTGGTGACCTCGTCACAGCTCTTCAATGTGTCGCCCAACAGCGCCCTTCGCGTGGCCGCGGCCGTGGAAATGGTGCATACCTATTCTTTGATTCATGATGATCTGCCGGCCATGGACAATGACGATCTGCGGCGCGGCAAGCACGCCTGTCACATAAAGTTCGACGAGGCCACGGCGATTCTCGCCGGGGACAGCCTGCTTACCCTTGCCTTTGGCATTCTTGGTGANGAAAAGACCCATTCCGATGCTGAAGTAAGGTGCCGCCTCATCACATCCCTGGCCGATTCNGCCGGGGGGCCGGGCATGGTCGGCGGCCAGATGATTGATCTGGCCGCTGAGAGCGAAGANCTGNATATTGGCGCTATTACCAGGTTGCAGCGCATGAAAACCGGGGAACTGATNGCATTTTCCTGTACNGCCGGAGCGATTCTGGGCAAAGCNCCCGAGNAGGCNTATAATGCGCTNCACGGNTATGCCCACGATCTTGGACTTGCGTTCCANATCACGGATGATTTACTGGACACGCTGGGAAATGAAGANGATCTTGGAAAACGCGCGGGGAAGGATGCAGATGCCGGGAAAGCCACTTTCGTATCCATTCTGGGCGTGGACCGGGCACGGGAACAGGCGAATATGCTNGCTGATCAGGCCNTCGCGCANCTTGANATGTTCGATNACAAAGCCGACCTTCTCCGCGATGTNGCCCNCTTTGTGGTGGAACGCCNTAACTGATGGGGAATATGGGAGATCAGGAGGCAGATCATGACTCGTAAGAGGCCACTTCTCGACAGCATTNANGNTATCTCGGACCTGCGCTCNATGAGCGACGAGAACCTGGTGGNCCTTGTCGAGGAAGTCCGCGCCGAGATGATNGAGNCGGTGGCCGAAACCGGAGGCCATCTCGGTGCCGGGCTGGGTGTGGTGGAATTGACAGTGGCGCTGCACCACGTGTTCCAAACGCCCCGGGACCGTTTGATCTGGGATGTGGGACACCAGAGCTATCCGCACAAGATTTTGACCGGACGCCGAGACCGTATCCGCACCCTGCGCCAGGCCAGGGGTCTCTCGGGTTTCACCAAGCGTTCGGAAAGTGAGTTCGACCCCTTTGGCGCGGGACACAGTTCCACGTCTATATCCGCCGGGCTGGGCATGGCCGTGGCGCGCGATCTTCAGGGCAAGGACAACCATGTCATCGCGGTAATCGGGGACGGCGCCATGACGGCGGGAATGGCCTACGAGGCCATGAACAANGCNGGAGCTACGGATGCGCGCCTGTTGGTGATCTTGAACGATAACGACATGTCCATCGCGCCNCCCGTAGGCGCGCTGTCGGCTTATCTCTCACGCCTGATTTCGAGCCGTTCCTATCGTTCGATCCGCAATATAGTGCTCGAAATTGCGGAAAAATTTCCGCAGTCTATTGCTCGCGCCGCGCACCGCGTGGAGGAATATTCCCGCGGCATGGTAACCGGCGGCACCCTGTTTGAAGAACTGGGTTTCTTTTACGTGGGCCCGGTGGATGGTCACAAGTTGAACCATCTGTTGCCGGTTCTGCGCAACCTCCGTGATATGGATGCGGAAGGCCCGGTCTTGATGCATGTGGTGACGCAGAAGGGTANGGGCTATGAGCCGGCAGAGAAATCCCCGGAAAAGGGCCATGGCGTTACGCGTTTCGACGTTGTAACGGGCGAGCAGGTCAAGACCGAGGCCAACGCACCGTCCTATACCAGGGTATTCGCCAACAGCCTGATCGCGGAGGCNGAGAAAGATGAAAAGATAGTCGCGGTGACGGCCGCCATGTTGTCGGGAACCGGTCTCGACCTATTCGGNGAGNGCCTTCCCGAGCGCTGTTTCGATGTGGGCATTGCTGAACAGCANGCGGTGACCTTCGCCGCCGGNCTGGCGAGCGAAGGNATGAGGCCCTTTGNCGNTATCTATTCCACATTCCTTCAGCGCGCCTATGACCAGGTCGTGCATGACGTGGCAATCCAGAAATTACCGGTGCGCTTCGCCNTGGACCGCGCCGGTCTNGTGGGCGCGGATGGGGCGACCCATGCTGGCGCTTTCGACATCACCTATCTGGCTACGTTGCCGGGGATGGTAGTGATGGCGCCTGCCGACGAGGCAGAACTGGTTCACATGGTGGCCACCGCGGCCGNCTATGACGAAGGCCCCAGCGCCCTGCGTTATCCCCGCGGGGAAGGGGTGGGTGTNGCCCTGCCGGAGCGCGGCGAGGTTCTGGCCCTGGGCAAGGGCCGGACCATGCGCGAGGGAACTACTGTNGCACTGTTGTCTCTGGGAACGCGCCTGGGAGACTGTTTGCGCGCGGCGGAGGAATTGGCGGCGCGAGGGCTGTCGGTAAGCGTGGCCGATGCACGATTTGCCAAGCCTCTGGACGAGGTCCTGTTGTTTGACCTGGCGGCCAACCATGAAATTCTGATCACGGTCGAGGAGGGTGCTATCGGAGGCTTCGGTGCCCATGTGATAACGGCGCTGGCTCACGGCGGGTATCTCGATGGCGGGCTGAAAGTCCGGCCCCTGACCCTGCCCGACCATTTCATCGAGCAAAACAGCCAGAAGGAACAACTGCGCCAGGCCTGTCTCGATGCCACCGCCATCGCCGCCACCGTACTCTCTGCTTTGGGGCAGGAGGACGAAGCGCACCATCTTCTCGCCGGCGACATTGCCTGATTCCCTGAGGTCATTTCGTATGAGGCGATTTCGTGGTGGTCAAGCCCGGTAAAATCCGGCTCGATCAGCTGCTTGTGGAACGCGGTCTGACGGACAGCCGCACTCGCGCGCAAAGCCTGATCATGTCGGGCAAGGTTTTTTCTGGTGAAACCCGGCTCCACAAGCCGGGCCAGGCATTTCCCGCCGATATGGAGATCGAGTTGCGGTCCCCCGATCATCCCTGGGTATCCCGAGGCGGAGTTAAGCTAGCTTGTGCGCTGGAGGAATTCTCCATTGATCCGAAAGAATGCGTCTGTCTCGACGTGGGGGCTTCCACAGGCGGATTCACCCATGTGCTGTTGGAGCAGGGCGCAGCAAAGATCTACGCGGTGGATGTGGGCCGTGGCCAACTGGCCTGGGAACTGCGCAACGAGCCGCGGGTAGTGATTCTGGAACGCACCAACGCCCGCCATCTGACGCAGGATCAAATCCTCGATCCGGTGGATGTGATCGTCTGCGACGCCAGTTTTATCGGCCTTGAGACCATTCTTCCCGCGCCCCTATCCCTGGCCGCGCCGGGCGCGGTTGTGGTGGCGCTTATCAAGCCCCAGTTCGAAGTCGGCAAGGGTCGCGTGGGAAAGGGCGGAATCGTGACTGATCCGGCGCTTCATGAAGAGGTCTGCGCGCGGATTTCGGCCTGGCTTTCGGAACGTTCCGGATGGACGGTGCTGGGGGTTTGCGACAGCCCCATTGAAGGCGCTGAGGGCAATAGGGAGTTTCTGATCGCTGCGCGCCATGAGGCGTAGGGAACGCCGTCAAATTTATTCTAGATGCACCCCTATTCACACTTCTATCCGCACTGGGCCTTATGGCGCAGCAGATGATCGGCTAGCACCAGCGCCAGCATGGCCTCGCCGATGGGAACGGCGCGGATGCCGATGCAGGGGTCGTGGCGGCCCTTGGTGGCGACCTCCACGTTCCTGCCCTTGGTGCTGACGCTTTGCCTAGGGATGCGGATAGAACTCGTTGGCTTCACCGCGAAACGCACGACGATATCCTGGCCGCTGGAAATGCCGCCCAGGATGCCGCCGGCGTTATTGGATAGGAACGCCGTTTTTCCGCCTTTACACCGCATTTCATCGGCATTTTCCTCGCCTGAAAGGGCGGCCGTCACGAATCCGGCGCCGATTTCCACCCCCTTCACCGCGGGGATGCTCATCATTGCCTTAGCGATGTCGGCGTCCATTTTGTCGTAGACCGGCTCCCCGAGCCCGGCTATGACGCCGCTGGCCACAACCTCGATGACGGCACCGGTGGACGAGCCCCGTTTGCGTACGGAATCGAGAAACGCCTCCCATTCCTTCGCCGCCCGCGCATCGGGGCACCAGAAAGGATTCTTTTCGGTCTGGGCCCAGCTCCAGCGGCTGCGGCTTATTTTGTGGGGGCCCATCTGTATCAGTGCGCCGCGGATTTTTACCTTTTTACCGAGAACCTTGCGGGCGATTGCACCCGCGGCCACCCGCATCGCTGTCTCGCGGGCCGAGGCGCGACCGCTGCCACGATGATCGCGCAACCCGTATTTCATGTCATAGGTGAAATCGGCATGGCCGGGGCGATAGGTTTTCGCGATGTTCGCATAATCCCTAGCCCGCGTATCGAGGTTGGCGATCCGGAGCGACACCGGCGTGCCCGTGGTTTTTCCTTCGAACACACCGGAAAGGATGGTCACCTTGTCGGGTTCCTTGCGCTGGCTGGTAAAGCGCGATTGTCCGGGACGNCGCCTGTCNAGCCANGGNTGGATATCGGCTTCCGNCANGGCCAGNCCGGGNGGCACGCCGTCNACNACNCAGCCGATGGCNGNTCCNTGGCTTTCNCCCCAGGTGGTNAGNCGGAAAAGNTGGCCGAAGCTGTTGCCNGGCATAAGNNGTTCCGTNCTTGGTNNTGTANNNTANACCGTGGTNATNTCNGGNGCGTCCACCGCCTTCATGCCNACCACNTGATAACCGNTGTCGGTNTGAAGNANNTCGCCGGTAACNCCTGACGANANGTCNCTNAGAAGATAAAGGGCGCTGCCCCCCACATCATCGAGANTGGTNTTGCGGCGCAGGGGAGCGTTCANNTNNTTCCATTTGAGNATATAGCGGAAATCCCCAATTCCNGAAGCNGCNAACGTTTTGATAGGCCCGGCGGAGATGGCGTTGACACGGACATTTTCCTTACCCAGATCCGNGGCGAGATAGCGGACACTGGCTTCCAGGGCCGCTTTGGCTACCCCCATCACGTTGTAATGGGGCACCACACGCTCCGCCCCGTAATAGCTCAGAGTCAACAGGCTGCCGCCGTTGGGCATGAGAGCGCTGGCTTGGCGGCAGGTGACGGTGAAGGAGTAACAGGAAATATCCAGACTGCGCTGGAAATTTTCCCGGCTGGTGTCCACATATTTTCCCTTCAATTCTTCCTTGTCGGAATAAGCGATGGCGTGAACCACGAAATCCAGTTCTCCCCAGCTTTTTCCCAGAGACGAAAAGACCTCTTCAATGGCGCTTTCCCCGTTCACGTCACAGGGCAGAACTATGTTCGAACCCACGGATTCGGCCAGCGGCCGGACGCGCTTTTCCAAGGCCTNCCCCTGAAAGGTAAAGGCCATTTCGGCACCGTGATCGTACAGGGTCCTGGCAATNCCCCAGGCAATGGAGCGGTCGTTTGCGACCCCCATGATCAGACCNTTCTTGCCTGCCATAAGGGGGGTGTTTTCTGTCATTAAGTTCCCCTGAANCCGGAAGCAATCAACGAATGGCCCGNATCCTACACGAAAGTTCAGACGCGTTCAAAGCCGNGGAATGGCTTTAAGGNNCGAGAGCCGCCGATGATGGCGGGGNGGGNGTAAAGGAGAAAGCGGCCATGTCNGGACACNGCCNCCTTCTTTTTCAACAANNATANCCGCCCCCCGCCTTTATCAGGCGGAGGTGGCGATGTGGCCTCTAGTTGACGATGCGCCAGGAACCGTCCGGCTGACGGCAGGCAGTCCCATACGCCNGTTCTGTCTTTCCGCCTACAGCGANGGTCTGNTGGAATTCTCGGCAGTAATCGCCATTATTGGCATAGCCGTCACGNGTAGCGGTCACGGTGCCGCTGTGACCGGTATNGGGGTTATTCCANGCGATGGTTTCACCGATGGGAGCNGATTGCGCCTGGGTGTGGGCGCGCTGGGCCTTCATGCGGTCAACTTCGTCCATNGAACGGCCGATACTGCCACCCACCAGCGCGCCGAGAAGAGCGCCNCCGGCAGTGGCNGCCAATTGCCCGGTGCCACTGCCAATCTTTGAGCCCACATAACCGCCAAGNGCGGCACCGCCCAAGGTGCCNAAAAGCTCCTTGCCGCCTTGGTCTTGGCAGGCGCCCAAGGTGAAGACCAAAATANCNNNGGGAATAATCGAATGCGNCTTCTTCATTCTCCGAACCTCCGNAATAGNGTCGNNCTGNGNNGCCTTGCGGCCTGNATATCCTNAAAAAGGTTGCCGATATCGCCACAGGCCATGTAACTGATTNTACNTATTTTNGCACAGTGTTCCTTAAGATGGAACTGTATTCCGGNGAAACTGACGAAAATGTGATGGTTGTCACTATGAACGCTAAATGTGGAGAAAATATGGCTTTCGGGAAGACGTGGACATGACCAAGGAAACCGATCCCATCCGCCTCTTTCAGGAATATTTCGAGGCGGCGAAAAAAAGCGAGCCTTCCGACGCCACGGCCTTTGCCTTGGCGACGGCGGATGGCGACGGCGCGCCCTCGGTGCGGATGGTGCTTCTGAAAAAGGCCGAGGCCGAGGGGTTTATGTTCTTTACCAACCTGGAAAGCCGTAAGGGCGAAGATTTGCAGGCGAATCCCAAGGCAGCCATGTGCTTTTACTGGGATACCATTGATATCCAGGTGCGTATCGAGGGAAAAGTGACGCCCGTGACGTCTGAAGAGGCGGATGCCTATTTCGCAACAAGGCCAAGGGCAAGCCAGATCGGAACCTGGGCGTCGGATCANTCACGTCCGATGGAGGGAATGCTGGCGCTGGAGAAGCGCGCCGCTAAATTCGCTGCCAAGTANGCCATAGGTAAGGTGCCGCGGCCGCCGTTCTGGTCCGGGTTCCGCCTTGTTCCGTCGCGCATCGAGTTCTGGCACCGCCGTCCGTTCCGTCTCCACGAGAGGACCGTGTATGATAGGCAAGGAGAGGGCTGGAGCATGATGCGGGTCTATCCCTGAGGNGGAACACATGCAAGACGGGGACATAACCGAANAACNGAAGGCGCGGCTGATGCGGCTCGCCACCTATGCNGCCGTTGCGANGGCGGTTCTTCTNGTGGGTGCGAAGCTGGCCACGTGGTTCTATACCGATTCGGTGAGNNTCCTCTCGTCGCTGGTTGATTCACTNCTCGACACCCTGGCGTCGCTGGCAAANTTTTTNGCCGTACATCANGCNCTGAAGCCGGCCGACCGGGGACACCGCTTNGGCCACGGCAAGGCTGAGCCCCTGGCAGGGCTTGNGCAGTCGGCATTCATCGTGGGCTCGTCCATCTTCCTACTTTTNGAAGTAGGTAGCCACCTCTTCAATCCCAGGCCCATTGAACACGGCATGGTAGGTATCGGCGTGATGGTGTTCTCTATCATTGTCACCTTTATCCTGATTTCATTTCAGCGCCACGTGATCCGGGTTACCGGCTCTGTCGCTATTTCTGCCGATAGGCTTCACTACACCGGCGATGTTCTGCTTAACGCCAGTGTTATCTTGGCAATTCTTCTGTCGATGAATCTTGGCTGGAACTACGCCGATCCTATCGTAGGCGGTGCCATTGCACTCTATATTCTTTACAGCGCGTTGAGGATTGGGCGCCGCGCGTTGCATATTCTCATGGATCATGAGTTGCCAGACGAGGACCGCACACGCATCACCGAAATCGTACGTGCCCACCCGGAGGTGCGCAACATGCACGATCTCCGCACCCGTTCCTCGGGGCTGCACAGTTTCATTCAGCTCCATCTTGAAATGGACGGAGAAATAACCCTGAACCACGCCCATGAAATCGCGGAGCAAGTGATGATGGATATCCGCACGGCTTTTCCCAACGCCGAGGTTCTTATCCACGAAGATCCGGAGGGTATCAAGGAAGAGCGGGCGGAGTTCGTGGAATAGGTTTCCAGCGCCATGACCGCCGCAACTCAGGACAAGACCTCCCCAGACAAGAACCAGGACGCGATCATAGACTTTCTGTCTCGGCCCCAGGCCTACGGCGGCGGGGCGGACGCTACCCTTGTCGCGGCCCGCGCGAGTCTGGTCTAATATTAAGGTTCAGCGGGTTAAAGCGGGTCAGGGCGATGGCGATCAAGGTAATCATGGTAGCCGTAAGCGCGGTTTCGGGGGGTGAACAGGCCATGAGGGCGGCTCTGGGCCTGGCCACGCGTTTTGGGTCCCATGTGGAGGTGCTTCACGTGCGTAGCGATTCGCGCGCCGCCATGCCTTATATGGGAGAGGGCATGTCCGGCGCCGCCATCCAGGAGATTATGGAGGTTTCAGAACAGGACGAGGCGGCCCATTCGGCGCAACTGCGCGCTCTTTTCGATTCTCTGTGTGGCGAACATAAAATTACTCTCAGCGATTCACCTGGCGATGGCGGCCCCGATGTCCCAACGGCGGCATGGCGCGAGAAAGTGGGTCAGGACGACGACATCGTAGCCGCGCGCGGACGTCTGGCAGATCTTGTGGTAGTGGCCCGCCCCGACGGGGCGGAAGGCCAGACGGCCCACCTCATTATTGAGGCGGCTCTGTTCGAA
>NZAO01000054.1 GCA_002686135.1 Rhodospirillaceae bacterium | reverse complement strand
GCGGGACCAGTGGCCGGGAAGACGAAGCACTGCACCACGGTGAGCGTCGCGCCCGGTTCGTACCCGTGGCCGGTGACGGTGACCACATCGTCCTGGGCGAGACCTTCGGTCTTGGACACATCGCCGGTCATAGCCGACGTCGCCGTTGTATCAGTTGGCTCCGCCGTCGTGGTGGGCGCAGTGGTGGTCGCTGGTGCGCCTCCGGCGAAGGTCACCTCGGTGCCGACGGCGTTGGCCGCCGGACCGATACCGTCGCTAACCACAATGAAGCACGGAGTGGTTGCATCGCAGCGACCCTCGACCACATTCACGGCATAGTCGATGCTTGCCGAGCCGTCAGCGCCGACCTCTGCGGTGTACTGGCCGTAGTTGCTGAGTTCGCAGTCGGCGGGACCAGCGGCCGGGAAGACGAAGCACTGCACCACGGTGAGCGTCGCGCCCGGTTCGTACCCGTGGCCGGTGACGGTGACCACATCGTCCTGGGCGAGACCTTCTGTCTTGGACACATCGCCGGTCTCGCCGTTGTGCGCGACGCCGTGGTCGGCGGACGCTGGAGCCGAAATCAGGCTCAAGAGAGCGACGAGCACCGTCGAGAACACGAGCAGTCTGCGGATCATGTCTGAGAGTTCCTCCAAATGGTGGCCGCCTGACGCGGCGGTCGAGTTCATACCCGATGAGTGTCGAGAGTATAGCGAAACAGTGTTCCGGTCAACGAAACAACGAATCGTCGCTGCGTGGTCTCGCCCGTTCTGCGCCTGGTGTTGTCTCGCGCTGCCGGCGACTGCTTGCGCCTGCGAAACCCCTGAGGAGAGCGCCGACGACCTCACGAACTACGAAACCGACGAACTCCCGGTTCTCGACTACCAGGGCTGACCCGGCCCCTTAGCCGAACGGGTAGGCATCGATCGCGCGGAGCTCGGTTTCCATCGCCCACACCGCTTTGATCATCGAGGCTTGCAGCAGGTAGTCGTACGCGGTGTCGACGTTCGCAGCCCGCTCGATCATCTGCTCGAGTGCCTCTGCCCGAATCGAAGCGTCGGGTGTGGCGAGCGTGACCGCGTTCTCGTGAGTGTGTCTCTGGACGAAGTCGAGGGCCAGCTGGCGACGAAGCGCCGCGTACCCATCGAACTGCTGGTCGGTCACCGTGCCGTGCAGGAGTCCCGCCAGCCCACCCGCCAGCAATACGGCATCGTGCACTCCCCCGTTCATTCCCATGCCGCCCAGCGGGTTGTTGACGTGTGCGGCATCGCCAACGAGCACCGCCCTCCCCACACGGAATCGGTCGGCTACCCGCTGGTGCACGCGATAGATCGCGCGGTGGGCCACCTCGTATGCAGTCGGCTTGGCTACCACACCCTGCAATCGCCGCTCGGCACTTTCGTCGCTGAGCGCCTGACCGTCGGTCTCGTCGTCGGACACCGGGAAGAGGGCTCGCCAAAGATCGACGGTGCGCAGGAGCACCATCCACTCGTCGGGATCGGAAACATAGTTGACGTAGGAAAGGTCGGGCATATGGTCGGACAACTCATAGGGCGTCGAGACCACGAGGTAGCGGTCGGCGTAGGTCATGCCATCGAACGTGCAACCGAGCGACTTGCGCACAGCGCTCGAGGCACCGTCGGCCCCGATGACAGCGTCGGCCTCGATTGTCTCGCCGCTGGTCAGTACGGCTGCAGCACCCTCGGACCGCTGTTCGACAGCCTCGATGGCCGAACTGAAGCGCACATCGATCAGCGGGTTCGACACGAACTTCTCGAGAAGGATCTCGCACAGCTTGAACTGTTCGCACTGAAGGCGAAACGGGTAGTTCGTGATGTCACGCAGTTCGTCGAGGTCGAATCGGGCCACGACTCCGACGTGACGGTCTCGATAGGCGAAGTGTCGGGCGACGAGGCCGCGGGCGATCATCTCGTCGACTACGCCGTACGGTCGAAGCATCTCGAGGGTCGCGGGGTGAAACGTGGAGGCCCGCAGTTCGCGAGGGGGTGACGGGGATGCCTCGATCAAGGTGACCCGAACATCGGCTCCTGCAAGCACCGCGGCGGCCACGCAACCGACCGGACCGGCACCGGCGACGACGACATGTGGAGCGGTGATGGACGAGACGCCTGAGGGCATTTCAGAACTCGCGGAGCATCATGCCTTGGCCCGAGAATTGGTCTTCGATGTGGAGGGCCCGCAGAGCGTGCCACAGACAGATCGCGTTGATGGCCAGTACGGGTTTGCCGAGCAGTTGCTCGGCCTCGTCGGCCACCGCCACCATCGACAGGTTTGTTCCACACTGGACGATGGCATCGATGTCGGGACCATCGAGGCGCTTCAGTTCGTCCAGGAGGGTGTCGGGCTGCACGTCGGCGATCGAGGTGGCGGTCGCACACTTCAGACCGTGAACTCGCTTCACGTCGTAGCCGCACTCGGAGAAATAGCCGTCAACCTGAGCGTCGCCCACTGGTTGGTATGGGGTTATGCACGCGATGTTGGAGACGCCGAGGCGTTCGAGCGCCGCGTTGCACGCGTCTGCGCCCGAAGTGATCCCGAGACCGCCAGTCTGCTCGCGCACGCTGGCCTCGAATGCCGCGTTTCCCTCCTTCCCTCCCCAGAACGTCTCGGCCGACATCCCCATCAAGATGTAGTCGGGTTCGCAGGTCATGAGGTCTCGGAGGGCGATGGGAATGGTCTGGCGAATCAACCCGAGGAAGTGCAGGAATTTTTCATCGGTGCTCAGGTCGGGGGCTTCGACGAAAAAACGTCCGCTGTGGAAGGTGACGCCGGGTGGCCGCACCTGGTTGAGGTCGTATTCGACGACCGTGTTGGTCGATGGCACGACCACACCGATCTTTGCTCGGTATCCGACGACGTCAGGCACACGAAACCTCCTAAGGAACGCTGTTCCACTCAGCCGGACACTACACCGAGGTGCCTATGGCGCCTGCATGCGGCCCCTGGGCAGGCTTCCGTAGAAACATTGGGCTGAGGACTGAAAGGGGGCCGCGCTGATCAGTCCAACCCGTGGAGGTACGCGAGGGTCTCGTCTTCGGAGACCACGTCGGCATACTTCGCGTCGAGGTCGAACAGGTTGGCGTCGTGGACGCCCTGATCGCGGTCGCCGACCGCCTCGCGAACCACAATCGGAACAAAGCCATGCTGGCAAGCGTCGAGGGCGGTGGCCCGCACACAACCGCTGGTGGAGACGCCGGCATGGATCAAGGTGTCTACGCCGAGTGCCGTCAGTGTCGACGCAAGCGATGTGCCGAAGAACGCCGAAGCATATTGCTTGGTGACGACGACCTCGCCGGGCTGTGGCTCGAGCCCAGGGCCTGGTTCGCCGAGCGGGTTCCCCTCGATGAAACACCTCAGCGCGTCGACCTTGCGAAAGAAGACACCACCGTTGGCACCGTCCGGTTGAAACTCGACCCGCGTGTGGATGATCGGAATTCCGGCCGCCCGCGACGCACGCAGAAGTCGCTCTGACGATACGCGAGCGTCCTCCACGCCGGCATACAGGGGCGAGTCGGCATCGAGGTACGCATGGCAAAAGTCGATGACTACCAGCGCGGGACGTCGACCGAAGCCGAGTCGCTTCGAGAAGCCGGCCGTCTTGTAGTCGAGGTCGAGGTCCGACTCGCTCGTGGAATCTCGAGACGGAGGAGTCATGGCTGCTCAGCTCCCTCGGCCGCCTTGACAGGCCCCTCGACGATGCCCTCGGCGGCCAGTTGGTCGATCGCATCGTCGTCGAGGTGAAGGATGTCGCGCAATACCTCGAGGTTGTGTTGTCCGAGGGTCGGCCCCGACCAGCGAACCTCGCCGGGCGTGTCGGACAGCTTCGGCACGACGTTCTGCATTGGGATCTCCCCGAAGTCGTGGCTGTCGATCCACTTGATCGAGTCGCGAGCTGCGAAGTGCTCGTCCGCCAACATTTCGGGAGCTCGATACATCGGGCTGTTGGGAACACCGTGTTCTTTCAGGAGTGCATGCAGCTCGTCGCTCGTGTAGCCAATGGTCCACTCGGCGATGAGGCCGTCGAGTTCGGCCTGGTTTTCGCCGCGGCCGAGATGCGTTGCGTACCTGACGTCGGTGGCGAGTTCGGGACGGCCCATCGCCTCGGCGAGTCGACGCCACACGGTGTCCTGATTTCCCGAGATCAGGTGCAATCCGTCGCCCGCCGTCGGATAGATGTTCGCAGGCGCAATGTTGGGAATCAACGAGCCGGTTCGTTCGCGGATGAACCCGGCAACGTGATACTCGGTGAGCAACGACTCCATGACGGCCAGAACCGACTCGTACAGGGCCGCGTCGATCACCTGCCCACGACCGGTGCCTTCACGGGCATGCAGCGCGCTGAGCGTGCCGATCGTCGCGAACAACGCGGTGAGGGTGTCGCCGATGCTGATGCTGGTTCGGCTCGGAGGACGATCGGGCTCGCCGGTCGTGTACCGAATACCGCCGACCGCTTCGCCGATCGCACCGAACCCGGGTTGGCCCGAGTTGGGTCCGAACTGACCCCAGCCGCTCACCCGGGTGATGATGAGCCGCGGGTTGATGGCGTGCAGCGTTTCGGGACCTAGCCCCCATCGCTCGAGAGTTCCCGGCCGGAAGTTCTCGACAAGGACGTCGGCCTCTCTGATGAGTTGACGGATCAGTTCCTGGCCCGCTTCCTCGCGCAGGTTGACGGTGACCGACTTCTTGCCTCGGGCGATGACCGGCCACCAGAGCGAACGTCCCTCGGCGATCTCCTGACCCCAATCGCGCATTGGGTCGCCCTTGCCGGGCGGCTCGATCTTGATCACTTCGGCACCGTGGTCGGCGAGCTGTTGACCGCAGAAGGGCCCCGCGAGCAGGGTTCCCATCTCGATTACGCGGATGTCACTCAGGGCTCCTGGCATACCCAACACTAGGCTCGGTGCCGATGGTAGGACATATCCAGATCGTCGAGGTATCGCCGCGCGACGGTCTCCAGGCCGACCCGGCCGACCTCACCACCGACCAGAAGGTGGCGCTCATTGAACGGTTGATCGCCGGAGGTCACACCCGCATCGAGGCCGCCAGTTTCGTGAGCTCGAAGGCGGTGCCGAAGATGGCCGACGGCGATGCCATCATGGCCGGGGTTCCCCGAATCGATGGGGTTAGCTATAGCGCCCTCGCCTTCAACAGGCGCGGCGTCGAGCGGGCGATCGCCGCCGAGGTCGACGAGGTCACAGGTGTCGTCGTCGCCTCCGAAACCTTCTCGCAGCGCAACCAGAACGCGTCGATCGCCGAATCGATCGAGCGGTGGGCCGCCATAGGCGACGCCGCCCGAGCGGCCGGCAAGAAGGCCTCGGTAACGATCGCTGCGTCCTTTGGTTGCCCCTTCGAGGGTCGTGTCGATCCCGCTCTCGTCGTCGACATCGCCCGCCAACTCGCCGCGACCGGACCCGATGAGATCGTGCTTGCCGACACCATAGGGGTGGCAGTTCCCAGCAGGGTCGCCTCGCTCGTCGAGGGTGTTTCGCAGGCTGTCGACGTAATCCCGCTGCGCGGGCACTTCCACAACACGCGCAATACGGCCCTCGCCAACATCGTGGCAGCGATCGACGCCGGGGTGCGCATCTTCGATTCGAGCCTCGGTGGTGTCGGGGGATGCCCGTTCGCTCCACGCGCAACCGGCAACGTAGCCACCGAGGACGTCGTCTACCTGTTGCACGAGATGGGTTTCGACACCGGCCTGGACCTCGACCTCCTCATCCAGTCCACGGCGTGGCTGGAATACGAGCTGCAACACCCAACCCCCGGTCTGGTCGCCAAGGCGGGCGGGTTTCCCACACCGTGAGCATTCTCGGCAACCGCGTAAAACGCATCGAAGACGTACGGTTTCTTCTCGGCCAGGGACGATATGTGGCCAACGTTGCGCCACCGGATGCCGCAGCGGTGGTGTTCGTACGTTCGAGCATGGCGCATGCCAAGCTTCTCGCCGTCGAACTCGACCAGGCCAGGCGCATGCCTGGCGTTCTCGCCGCTGTCGACGCAGGATCGCTCGGGGCGAATCCGGCACCGGGCTTTCCACCCATCCCGCGGCCCGACTTCCTGCAACGCCACCTGCTCGCGACCGACCGGGTGCGGTTCGTCGGACAACCCATCGCTGCCATCGTGGCAGACACGCTCAGCCAGGCGATCGATGCCGCGGAGGCGGTCGTCATCGATTACGAGCCTCTCGATGCCGTGATCGATCCGCGCCGCGCCGGCGCCCACGCGACGACGTTGTACGACGAACTTGGGTCGAACGTGCTGCCCGCAATGCCACTAGTCGAGGCGCCGATTCCCGACTTCTCGGACTGCGATGTCGTCATCACGATGGAAATCTCGAACTCTCGGATGAACGCTGCGCCGATCGAACCCAGGGTTGCCGCCGCGCATTGGCACGCCGATGACACGCTCACCTGTTGGTCGTCGACCCAGGGGCTTCACGCGACCCGTTCGCAGCTGGCAGCCGTGGCCGGGCTGCCTGACCAATCCGTGCGGGTGATCGTCCCCGATCTCGGGGGCGGGTTTGGAGCCAAGGCCGCACCGGGCCTGGAGGAGTGCGCCCTGGGGTGTCTGTCCCGCATCGTGCAACGCCCGGTCCTGTGGGTCGAGTCGCGCACCGAAAGCCTGCAGGCGATGTGCCACGGCCGCGCCCAGTACCACACGGTCACGATGGGCGGTCGCGCCGATGGACGCATCACCCACTATCACCTCCACAATCTCGCCGACGCCGGCTACACCCCCACCGGGGTGGGGTTTCTTCCATTCCTCACCGGGATGGTGGCCCAGGGTTGCTACGACATCGGCCAGGTCGCCTATACGTTCGAGACAGTCCTGACCAACACGTCCACCATCGATGCGTTTCGTGGAGCAGGCCGCCCCGAAGCGATTGCCACCCTCGAACGGGCCGTCGATCTGTTTGCCGCCGAGACGGGCATCGACCCGGTCGAGGTGCGTCGTCGCAACTTCATCGAGCCAGACAGTTTCCCGTTCGCGACCAAGACGGGTTCGGTCTATGACTCCGGGCGATTCGCCGAAGGGCTTCGGCTCGCTTGCGACATCGCCGGCTACGGACAGCTCCGCTCCGACCAGGCAACCCGTCGAGAGTCGGGAAGCAAGAAACTGTTGGGCATCGGTGTGGCGTCGTTTGTCGAAGTCACGGCCGCAGCTCCGGGCCCCCAGACCGAACACGGCGCAGTCACGCTGCTCGACGACGGATCTTTCCGGGTCGACTTCGGTGCAACGGCTATGGGCCAGGGCACAGAAACCACTGTGGCGATGATCGCCGCCGATGGCCTGGGTGTGGGCGTCGAACAGATCACCCTCCGGTCAGGTGACACCAGCACAATTCCCCACAGCAACATCACCGCGGCGTCTCGCACGACCCAGGTCCTTGGACCGACGATGGTCGATGCTTCCAAGCAGATGGTCGAAGCAGCCAAGTCGATCGCCGCGCAGCTGTTGGAAGCAGCCGTGGACGATGTCGTGTTCGACCAGGGAACCGGCGCATTCGCCGTTGCCGGCTCACCCACCATCTCGATTGACTGGCCGGCCATAGCGGCCGCGACCGAGGTGCCGCTCGCCACGGTGGGAGAGTTCGCCCAGGAGTCGCCCACCTATCCGTCGGGCACCAACATCGCCGTGGTCGAGGTGGATGCAGAGACCGGATCCGTCGAACTCCTGCGCCTGATCGCGGCCGACGACGCTGGCACCATCATCAATCCAATGCTCGCCGAAGGGCAGGTGCATGGCGGTCTCGGTGCTGGGGTCGCTCAAGCATTGTGCGAAGAGATCGTCTACGACGTCGATGGCAATCTCCTGACGTCGAACTTCACCGACTACTCGATCCTTTCGGCGCCTCAAGTGCCGTCATTCGAGACCACGCATTACGAAACCCCTTCGCCGAACAACCCACTCGGCGCGAAAGGCATCGGCGAGTCGGGAACCATCGGCTCTACCGCCGCGGTACAGAACGCCGTCATCGATGCGATTCGACACCTTGGCGTGAAGCACCTCGACATGCCGATGACTCCACAAAAAGTGTGGTCCGCTATCGCCAACGCGTCAGCGCCAACTCCGACGAACGCGTCTTCTAGCTGAGGCCCTGGAGCCAACCCAGAACGTCCGAACACGTCGCGATGTCGCTCACAGCCGCCAGCGATGCGATCGCAGCGTCGTGGGGTTCAGTACCGAAGGCCGCACACCCATCGGACAACACCACGGTGTGGAGATCGAGCACATGGGCCGCCCGAACCGTCGACGCCACGCCGCCGTTCGTGACGATTCCCGCAACCAGCAATGCCGTGACGCCCAACCGACCGAGGACGAACTCGAGGCGGCTCGCATGGAAGGCGGAGTAGGCCACCTTTTCGACGGTTATGTCGATGGGGCCGACTGCGTCGATCGGCGACTGTCCCCAGCTTCCCGGGGCGAAGTCGCCGTCGGTGAGAAACGGCCGCAGGCGAGCCAGGTGGTCGGGGATCAATGGTCCGTCGGGGCCCGGCACCAGCGTAAACAGCGTCGCAATGGTCGGTATCGCGCATGATCGTGCGGTGTCGGCGACCGCGCCGAGCCGCCTGGGCAGTGCTTCGATCGTTTCCGAGGTCACGCCACCTTTGGCGTAGGCCCCTTCGGGGTGGATGAAGTCGTTCTGTAGGTCGACCAGCAGCAGCGCTGTCGACGCTGGGTCGAGGTGGGCCAACCGGCTCATGAACCGCTCGCGTTGGTGATGACGACGTTTCCGAGCGCATCGACCTCAGCGATGAAGCCGGGCTCGATCACGATGGTGGCGTCGGGTTGCTCGAGGATTGCCGGACCCTCGCACAGCCAACCCGAGGGGAGCTCTAGTCGCGGCCAGATCGCGGTGGGGCGCCACTCGCCATCGAAGAACACGTTTCGTTCGCCGGCCGGAGGCACCGTTGCGTCGGGATGCGGCGCCAGGGCCGCCGGATCGATCTTGGGGCGGGTGCCGACCACCGTCGTGCGGGCCGAGAGCACCCGCACGGCGATCGACTCGAGCACCCGGCCGTAGGTGTCCTCGTACTTCTTCTCGAATGCGCCGAGCAGGTTGGCCTGGCTGAGTGTGTCGAGGTTTCCGACCGGCACCGAGACGGTGTGGGTCTGGCCCACGTAAGACATGTCGAGTACGACCGAGACGCTGACGTCGTCGAGCACCATCCCGGAGTCGTCGAGGAAACTGCGAACGGCAGCCTCGTTTCGACCGAGCCGCTCGGTCAACGCTGCAACCGCCGCCTGGTCGGCGAGGTCGGCGACCGCGAGGTTGAGCGTTTGGACCACGTCGTGTCGAGCATCGGCAACCGTGCATCCGAGAGCGCTGGTCACGCCCGGATAACGGGGCACGAGCGCGGCCGAAAGGCCGACGTCGGCCAACAGGCCGCAGCTGTGCAACGCTCCGGCGCCACCGAAGGGCATCGCGATGAACTCGCCCGGGTCGTGGCCACGTTCGATCGACACCAGGCGCAACGCGCCCGCCATTCGACTCGTCGCGATGCGAAGGATCGCCTCAGCCGCTTCCTCGATCGACAAGCCCAGGGGTTCGGCCACCTCTCGACGTACCGCATCGCGGGCCGCCCTGGTATCGAGTTGGTCGAGGCCACCGATCGGACGTTCACCATTGAGGCGCCCCAACACCAAATGGGCGTCGGTAACGGTCGGGCGACCGTTGCCCCGCCCATAACAGGCGGGCCCCGGCACCGAGCCGGCAGATTCGGGTCCGATCCGCAGTATCCCACCGGCATCGACCCACGCCAACGAACCGCCACCGGCGCCGATGGTCGAGATCTCGATCATCGGCGTCCGGATAACCAGGCCGTAGTCGACGCTCGTCTGTGCGCCCGACACCACCTCGCCGTTGGCGATGACCGCTACGTCGAAGCTCGTGCCTCCCATGTCGCAGGTGATGACGTTCGAGAATCCGGCCGCCGCCGCCAGGTGGGCGCCGGCGATCACGCCTGCCGCCGGCCCGCTCAGTGCGGTACGCACCGGTAGCGCTCGGGCGGCCGTCGATGTCATCACGCCGCCGTTCGACTGCACTATGAAGAACCGTCCTCCGAACCCACCATCGGCCAGCGCAACCTCGAGCCGTTCGATGTAGCCACCGACCACCGGCTGCAGGTACGCGTTGATCGCTCCGGTCGAGGTTCGTTCGAACTCCCGCACCTCCGGAAGCAGCAGGGCTGCGCTGGTGACGTGGTCGTTCGGCCACACCAGTCTGACCGCGTCGAGGGCCAACCGTTCGTTCTCGTCGTTCGCATAGGAGTTGATGAACGCTATGCAACACGCTTCTGCGCCGGCTGCGAGCAACACCTGAGCTTGAGCAGTCACCGCGGCCTGGTCGACCTCTTGCACGATCGTGCCGTCGGCACCGGTTCGTTCGGCGACCTCGAGCCGCATGTCGCGTTCGACGATCGGGATGAAGTCGCCCCACAAACCCCACGTGTTCGGTCGGTCGCGCCGGCGCATTTCGAGCACGTCGGCGAATCCTGCCGTGGTGATGATGCCTGTGGTGGCACCCTTGCGTTCGAGCAACGCGTTCGTGCCGACCGTCGTCCCGTGGATCACGGCGCCGATTTCGTCGAACGAGTCGACCGCTGCCCTCACGCCGGCAAGAAAGCCAAGTTCTTCGTCGCCTCTGGTCGACGGGACCTTGGCGACCGTGAACTCGCCGGATCGGTCGTCGACCATGAACACGTCGGTGAATGTGCCGCCCACGTCGATCCCCACTACGCGATTCGACTCCTGTGCCGTCACGTTCCCGAACCCTCTACCGTCGTGTAGCCCAACCGGAGATCGCGTTCGATGGCCTCGAGCGAGCGGTCGGAGGGGTCGCCGTAACCTCCGCCGCCCGGGGAGGCGATGCGAACACGGTCGCCCTTGTGCAGCTTGACCCCCACGATCTTCGACGCCAGCGGCGGGATGAGTTCGTCGCCGGCCACGTCGAAGCTGATTCGGTTGAGCGCGGATGGACCGCCACCGGCCACGCCGGGCGGCGGGAACCGTCCGCGGTCGCCGAAGGCAAAGACCTCGGCGCTCTCGTCGAGCAACTCGATTTCGTAGTCGGCGCCGAGCCCACCCCGATGCTTTCCGGCCCCACCTGAATCTGGCCGCAACGCCCACCTCGTGTATCGGACGGGGTAGGCGGATTCGAGAATCTCGATCGGCGGGATGGTGGCGGTCGATAGCGGCGCATTGCCATGGGACAAGCCATCGCTCACCGGGCTGCCCCCCAGGCCACCGCCGTAGAAGGTGAACATGACCCAACGGTCGCCGCTTGGCTGGTGGCCGGCGATGGAAAGAGCGTTGATGGTGCCGTATGAGCTGCCGTTGCTGATCGCCGGGTCGACTTCGGCCAACGCACCGAAGATCAGGTCCATGATCCGCAGAATCGTCTCGGTATACCCGGCCACCGGGCGCGGCCACGACGCATCGAGAAGTGAACCGTCGGCTATTCGCACCTCGACCGGCTCGAGGCAACCGGCGTTCGCTGGCACATCGCGAAAGATGTGTTTCAACCCCACGTAACAGGCGGCGATCGCGGTGCTCTTCGAGATGTTCACCGGACCGGTGGCGGCGCCCGCTGTGCGGGTGAAGTCGAGCACCAGCCGATCGCCCTCGATCGTGAGATCGAGCGAAACCTGAATCGGCTGGTCGACCGACCCATCGTTGTCGAGGAAATCGTCGATGGAATGGGTGCCATCGGGCAGCGCTGCGATGTTGCTTCGCATGAGCGACGCTGCGCGAGCGGTGAGCTCGACGAAGGCCGTCGATACCGTGGCAGCGCCGAACTCATCGAGCAGATCGGTCAAGCGGCTGACCCCTAGCTTCAGCGCATTGAGCTGTCCGAAGAGGTCGCCGTACGCATTGGCGGGCACCCGACTGATCGCGCAGACGAGGTCGACGATGTCGCTTCGCAGTTCACCGCCGTCGACCAATCGGACGGGGGGAATCAGCACACCCTCCTGGGCGCTCTCGGTGGCCGACGGGTTGTAGTTGCCGGGCACTGCTCCGCCGACATCCGTATAGTGCCCGACCGACGCCAACCAGCAGAACAGTTCGCCATCGCGAAAGAACGGTTGGACCAGCTTCATGTCGTTGAGGTGGGTGCCTCCTCGGTAGGGATCGTTGAAGACCCAGATATCTCCCTCACCTGGTCCGCCTTCCTCGGCGGTTCGATCGATGATGAGCGACACGGCGCCTGACATCGACCCGACGAACACGGGCAGTCCCGAGGAGCCCTGGGCGACGGTGGCTCCGGTGGTCCGGTCGTAGATGCCGTGTGATGCGTCGTGGGCTTCGGCGATGATCGGATTGAAGGCACTACGAAACAGCGTGGCGTCCATCTCGTCGACCAACTGTTCGAGCCGCCCCTGAAGAACGGCGAGCGTGACGGGATCGAGGGTGGTCATGAAGATGTCCCCTCATCGAGCGCAGACACAAGGCAGAGCGGCGAAAGCACGTCGGACACCGAACCCACCGAGGCGAGATCGGCAAGTGACGTTGCCAACCGATCGGCCGCGTCGGGTGACAGCAAACCGTCGACGTTGTCGTTGAATTTCGCGGCGAGCTCCTCGGATGAAAGCGGCCGGTGGGAACCACCACGGTTGGTGAGGACTTCCTCGACCAGTTGGTGTCCATCGGTTGTCTGGACGGTGAGCCGGGCCGGGAATTGATAGGGGTAGATGTCGAGGAACGTTTCGCTGCCGACCACGTCGACCTTCGCCATGAGATCGCGGCGACGAGGGTCGATCGCCAGCGCGTCGGTGAAGTCGGCAAGGCCGACACCCAGTCCGCCGCCTCCGAGGAATCCGGCGATGACCGTATATGGCCCGCTGAACTGCGCCTGGTAGCCGGTATCGGGTCGACGTTTCGCGGCGATGGGATCGCCGATGGTTCGAACCGTGGGCGGGGCTACCTCAAGGGTCGCCGTGGAGATGTCAGCGACTGCTAGTCCGCGGTTGCGAAGGGCGATCGCCGCGTCGATGCCGGTGTGGGTGAAGTGGTTCGCGGGATAAGGCTTGTAGAAGATTCCGGCCGCTTCCCAGTTCTCACCGAGCCGATCCAGGGTGGCTGACACCCGGCCCTGGTCACCGAGGAACGCCTGGAACAGGCCGAATCGCCCCTCGATGGCAGTGGGGGGACCGGTGATTCCGCGTACCGCCAACTGGGCGGCGCTGACCCCTGATCGAGCTGCCCAACCGCAATGCAGTCGCTTGACCGTGCCTCCCGCCCGGTTGGCTTCGATGATGCCGCTGGCCATCGAACACGCTATTCCCATCGCGTCCTGCACGACCTCGGCGCTACCGCCGAGCAGTCGCGCGACTGCTGCGGCCGAACCGATGGCGCCACAGATCGAGGTCGCGTGCTGACCGCGCTCGAAATACACCGACTGGCGACCTACCGGGTCGTAGCCACCCATACCCAGGCGCACCGTGATCTCGAGGCCGGCGGTGACCGCTTCGAGCAGCGCAGTACCCGAAGCATCGACCCACTCCGCAGCAGCCAACGCTGCCGGTACGACCGACGCGCTCGGGTGCAATATCGAGGGGAGATGGGTGTCGTCGTAGTCGAGCGAATGGGCGAGCACTCCGTTGACGAACGCGGCTTCGGCGGCCGACATCTTCACCGAAGCGCCGATGGCGGTCGATTGTGGCGCGGTTCCCTGATCGGTCGAAAAACCCACGATCGACCGGCTCGTGTCGAGTGTGCTGGCCCGCACAGCGATGCCCACGATGTCGATGATCCGAGCTGGAATGCCGTCGATCACCTCGCTGGGCATCGAGCCCGTGGCAAGCGCGGCGAGTTGGGTGAGGATCGGAGTGTCGGTCATGCGATGGCGAGAGGTCGGGCAGGTGCGCCGGTGGCTCCATGAATGTTGAGATGAGCCAAGACAAAGACGACTTCGTGCGCGCCGGCAGCGGCAGCGTCATCGAGGTTCATCGCTTCGATGATGTTGATTCCCGCCTCGACCAGGAGCACACGATGCGCGGGCAGGGGCGCGTGTCCAGCACCGGGTGGGATGCACTCGAACGCGACGGTGTCTGCGCCTGCCAGCGCTATCCCATGTTCGGCCAACCATTGCGCCCCCGCTTCACCCACTCCGGGCACCCCGGTACCTACGCCCCGATACGCGGCATCGTCGGCGAAGTGTTTCCCCCACCCGCTTCGGATCAGGACCGCGTCGCCGGCCCTGACCGGCGTGGCTTGTCGCACGACCGTCGCCTCAAGGTCGGACGCGGTGATCTCGTACCCGGGTTCGCAGACTTCGACACCCAACATGGCCGCAATGTCGAGAAGCACACCTCGGCCGACGAACGGCGGGAGTTCGTGGATACCCAACACCTCGAACCTTCCGGTCGCCTGCGCCTCGGCGGCCGATACACCACCGAATAGAAGGCCGTCGTGGCTGACGTGGGCCAGCGCGTCGACATGGGTGCCGACGTGGCAACCGGTGGTGAGCAGGTCGGCGGCGGCCGAACCGCCGTCGTCGCGAACCCGGTCGCCGTGGAGTCGATCGAGGCAGTGCCGAAACGACGGGTGGTTCGGCGACTGCGCCATGCCGTTGCTCATGCTGCGGCCCAGGTCGTGGATGGTGGCGTGGCCGAGTAGTTCTAGTAGAGCGGCGACGTCGCTCATGCGATCACTCCGTCTTGGCGTAGCTCGTCTAGTTGCTCGTGTGAAATCTCAAGCTCGCCATGAAGCAGGGCGTCGGTGTCGGCCCCCAACGAGCGACCGGTATGGCGAATGACGCCCGGGGTTTCCGACATCTTGAACAACACGTTCTGCATGGCGACGGTACCCAGGCTCTGATCGTCAACCCTGACCACGGCTCCCCGGGCCTCGACCTGCGGATCGGCCACGTAGCCTGCAACGTCGTAGACTGGGGCCAGTGCCACTTCAGCGGCAGCGAACTCGGCCACGACCGTCTCGAGGTCGAGTCTGCCGATCCATTGGCCCATCGCCTCATCGATCTCCTCGGCGTGTTCGGCCCGTCCCGCCCCTGTGCCGAACCATGGCTCGTCGGTCAGGTCGGAACGGCCGACCAACTCCATCGCACGGCGAGCGATGGATTCTGCACTCGACGACACGACAACCCAGTGTTGATCGGAGGTGAGGTATGTGTTGCGGGGCGCGTTGTTGCTCGATCGGTTTCCCGAACGCGACTGCACATGGCCGGTCTGGTCGTAGGTGATGATGTGAGGACCCAACGCTGAGGTCAGCGGCTCGAGGATGCTGAGGTCGATCTGTTGACCGACCCCTGTGCGGTCGCGGTGGTGGAGAGCCATCATGACCGCCGAAACGCCAACCAGGCCGGCGATTGAGTCGGCCAGACCAAAGGGGGGAAGGGTAGGTGGGCGGTCGACTTCGCCGGTCATGTGGGCGAACCCGCTCATCGCCTCGATAAGCGTCCCGAACGCTGGACGATCGGCATACGGGCCATCCTGTCCGAACCCGGTGATGCGACAGAGCACGATGCCCGGATTGATCTCGGCGAGGCGGTCGTATCCGAGCCCCCAACGTTCGAGCGTGCCCGGCCGGAAATTCTCGACGACGACGTCGGCGGTGGGCACCAACTTCTCAAAGATCTCGGCGCCTTCGGGCGAGCCGAGATAGAGGCCGATGCAGCGCTTGTTTCGCGCGACGACCTTCCACCACAACCCCTCGCCATCGATCTGGGCTCCATGCCCGCGCAATGCGTCGGCACGGGTTGGGTGTTCGATCTTGATCACGTCGGCGCCGTAATCGGCCAGGACTTGACAAGTGGTCGGGCCAGCAAGCACGGTCGAGATATCGAGAACCCGCAGGTCGGTGAGTGGACCGGTTCGAGGTTTCGTCACGTCAGACCGTCTCGGAACACTGTTTCGCCCAGTGGAACATAACCTGTAGTGTCTCGTACGGTGGACTGTGGGGCAACCCCTTCCGATTGAGAGGAATCATCGGTGTCGACATCGACGAGTGGCAGAAGCCTAGCGACCATCGAACGAGCAGCCGAAGTGCTCTTTCTCCTGACGACGAAACAAGGCACCATCGGGGTTACCGAGATCTCGAAAGAACTCGAAATCTCCAAAGCGGTGGTCCACCGCATCCTCACCTCGTTGTGTGAGCACGATCTCGTGGTCGCCGATCTGGTGACCCGGCGCTACTCGCTTGGTCCCGGCGTGCTCCGACTTTCGGCTGCCTACCTCGACAACCTCGATATCCATTCGATGGCGCTCGACGCGATGCACCGCCTCAGCGCGACGACCAACGAAACAGCGACGCTCTCGGTTCGCAACGGGAACAAGCGGGTGTACGTCGACCAGGTCACACCCTCACGAGAGGTCAAGATGACCGTTCAACTCGCCGCGGCGTTCCCCCTCCATGCCGGCGCGTCATCGAAGGCGTTTCTGGCGTGGCTCAGCCCCGAAGAGATCGACGGCTACCTCGCCGAGTCGGCGCTCGAAGCGCTCACCGATGCGACGATCGTCTCCGAGCCCGAGCTTCGCACAGAACTCAAGCGCATCCGTGAGCAGGGTTTCGCCGTGTCGTTGGGCGAACGTCAGGTTGGCGCTTGTTCTGTCGCCGCGCCGGTGCTCGATCAGCAGCATCGGCCGGTTGCCGTCATCAGCGTTTGCGGCCCGATCGAACGATTCCGACACGAGGTCGCCGGTTCGGCGGAAACACTCACCGAAGCTACGAGGGAGCTCTCGACCCGCCTCGGCGCCCGATCCGATGAATCATGATCGATCAGATTCGGGTGGCAGCCGGCCAGTTCGCGGCTACCACCGACCTCGCCGAGAACCTTGGCAGTTGTCTACGACTGATCGATGAGGCCGCGGCCAACGGTGCGGCACTGGTCGTCCTGCCCGAATTCGCCAATCATCTGTCGGTATACGAGAGCCTCGACCATTGTCGCAGCGTGGCGGTAGAGCTCGACGGCGCCTGGATGTCGACGATCTCCGAGCGAGCAAGGGCGCTCGACATCAGCGTGGCACTGGCGGTCACCGTCCCCCGCGACGATCGTGTGACGATCACCAGTGTCCTTCTTGATGCTGTGGGCCAGATCATCGCCACCGCCGACAAGCAGACGCTGATGGGCAACGAGCGCACCTACCTGACCGGTGGGACGTCGGGCAGCCCACTGGCCGACACCCGCTACGGCCCTCTCGGCATCTATGCCTGCATGGACGGCGTCACCTTCGAGACACCTCGGACGTTCGCGGTTCGCGGCGCCCGCCTCCTGCTCAACAGCCTCAACTCGTTCGCGCTCGACGAGGCCGCTCTTCACATCCCGGTTCGAGCGGTCGAGAACGGCGTGTTCGTGGTAGCGGCCAACAAGGTCGGGCCGCTACTTCCCGTCGACCAGGTGGAGATGCTCAGTCGAGCGCTCGGCGTCCCGTCCCAGGTACTGCAGGGCGCCGGCGAGAGCCAGATCGTCGCCCCCGATGGCGAGGTCCTGGCATCGGCGAACCGAACCGAGGAAGAGGTGATCGTCGCCGACATCGATCTGGCCGAGGTTCGCCCGCTGGACGATCGATTCGGCCATCGCCGACCCGAGATCTACGGTCCGCTCGCCAAGCCACACTCGGCCGCGCCCCGCCACGACGTTCCCGAAAGCATCGTAGTTCGGTGTGTGCGCAGTCAACCTTCGGACGCTGTCGGGGCGCAACTCGTAGTGCTGCCCGAAGGCACATCCCCACCCGCGTCGATCCCCGACGGGGTGTGGGTGGCCACCTCCGCGGTGGTTGGCCAACGACACGTCGGACAACTGTGGACCCGCAGCGGGCTGCGCCACGAACAAGCACAGCTTCATCACTCCGACCGGTTCGACGCGACCGAGTTCGGCGACGAACTCGCACTCTGCGAAACACCGTTGGGCGACATCGCCCTCATTGTCGGCGACGACCACCTATACCCGGAGGCCGTCCGTCTGGCCGCTATCCAGGGCGCCCACATCGCCGTCGTGCTCTACCACCCGACGCACGCGTGGCACACCGATCTGGCACTTCGCGAACGGGCGGCAGAGAACCGCTTGTGCCTGGTCGCCTGCACCCCGCTGGGTGTCGGCGGCACGATCGTGCTCAACCCGCCTCGTGATTCTCTCTGGTCGACCGATCGGCTACACCCCTACGATGGCACGATCAATACTCCTGACGCGGTCGCCGCCGGCCCCGACGACTCGATCCTGGAGTCCCGGCTCTATCCGGCCCGGGCATTGCACCGTGAGGTTTCGCGCGATACCGACCTGGTCGGTGGCCGCTCCTGGCAGGCTTCGGCCGCATTGCTGTGACAGCCGAACGCCTCCGAACTCTTGTCGCCGCGCCGGACCCAACGGTGCTCGCCGGTTGTTACGACGGTGTCTCGGCTCGTCTGGTCGAGCAGGCCGGATTCCATGCCGCGCACATGTCGGGGTTCGCGGTCGCGGGTTCGTTGTTGGGAAGGCCCGACGTCGGCCTGCTGACGATGACCGAAATGGCGGATGCGGCAAGCCGAATCGCCCGGGTGTTGTCGGTACCGCTGCTCGCCGACGCCGACACCGGATATGGCAACGCCCTCAACGTAGTTCGCACCGTCGAGGCCTATATCGCAGGCGGCGTGGCAGGAATGCATCTCGAAGACCAACAGATGCCCAAGCGGTGCGGTCACCTCGCCGGCAAGACGCTTGTTCCGGTCGACGAGATGGCGGGCAAGCTCCGCGCTGCTATCGACACCCGCGATGCCGTGGGCACCGACATCGTGATCGTCGCTCGCACCGATGCTCGCGCCGACGAGGGACTCGGCGCCGCCCTCGAACGAGCCCGCCGCTATCGCGACGCTGGGGCCGACTTGTTGTTCGTCGAAGCGCTGCAGTCGCCAGCCGAGGTCGAGACTGTCGCCGAGACCTTCCACGACATACCTCTGGTCTTCAACGCCTCAGAGGCCCGGCCACCCGAGTTCACGTTGGACCAACTCGGTGGGATGGGGTTCGCTGTGGTCTTGGCGCCGATCACCACGTTGCTCAGCGCTACAAGAGCGATGCAAGACAGCCTGGCCGATCTCCACGAGTTGGGATTTCGTTCCGACCGGCTCGCGACGATGACCAGCTACGACGACTTTCTGCACTTGGTCGGCATCGACGAGATCGACGAGCAGGAGCAGCGCTACTCCTGATCGGGGATGGCGCGAAATGCCAAACCCGCAGGTCAGTGGATCACGACCACGGCGGGTTGGGCCTGGAGGACCGAGTCGAGCCGTTCGCCAACTCGAGGTAGGCGGCGAGATGTTCGGGTCCTTCCTCCAGCCAGGTTTGGCTGAAGACGAGATGGGTCATGGGTTCCCCGCGACGGCGAGGACGGCTTCGGCTCGTCGGGCTACGGCAGCGTCGACGAATTCCCCATCGACGATCACCACGGCACGGCCCTCCGATTGGGCAGACCGAAACGCGTCGAGTATTCGTCGTGCCCACACGACGCGTTCGGCGGGCGGGGCAAAGGCGCGGTGTACCGCCCCGACCTGCCTTGGGTGAAGGATCGATCGTCCACCAAAGCCTTGGCGTCGTAGCTGGTCGCTCGATACCGCCAATCCATCGTCGTCTTCGAGGTCGGTGAACACCGGCCCGGCCGGCGCGGCGATCATTGCCGCGGCCGATGCCACCACGATCTCGGACCGGATAGCGACAAACTCCCGGTGGTCAACCGAGGGCTCGATACCGAGATCGGCGGCAAGATCGGCTTCGCCCAGGGCCAGCCGAACCACGTTGGGCAACGCGGCGATCTCGCGCGCTTGCACGACACCGACGGAGGTCTCGATGAGAGCGACCACCGGAAGCGAGGCCTGAGCGCAGGCGGCTAGGTCGGCTTTGGGGATGACGACACCCAGGCCCGAAACCGGCGAAATTGCGTCGAGGTCGACCGACAGGAGATCGGAGCGGTTGTTCACCCGCACCCACGCCGGCGTCCCCGGATTCGAACGTAGCCAATCGACCGCATGCTCCCGAGCGTGGGGCTTGGCCGCGTCGGCGACGGCATCCTCGAGGTCGATGATGACCGAATCGGCTCCGCTGTGCAGCGCCTTGTCGAAGCGTTCAGGTCGATCGCCAGGCACGTAGAGGCTGGTTCGGAGGCTGGGAGTTTGCAAGGTCGGTTTCCCGTCTGTTCGGCCTGTCTCAAACGTTGCGCTAAAACCTCGTGGGCCCTAACGTTGGCAAACGAAACATCGTTCCGCTCTTCGGAACGAACATGATCACCGTACTGTGATGGCAGGGGAAACCATGAAAGAGACTCTTGAAGGTGTCGAGGAGATCTTCGACAAGCGCAGCGCAACGGATACAACCCAAGCCTTCGAGCGCCTGTGGTCGATCACCGAAGAGCTGATGGTGAAGATCAGGGCCCGGTTCGAACTCACCCGAGATCCGAGTACCGAAGACCTCGAGTCCTACAGCGGCGACGCCGAATTCCCTTCGGGCCGTCTGGCCGCCTACTCCGGCCCCCAGATCGATTGGCTCGTGCACTCGTGGATCGGCAATCCCCCACTCGGGTTCACCAACATGCACGTCACAGCTTGGTTGGGGCCTCAAATCGACGTACCCCACCTCGGCATCGCCTGGGGCACCCTGCCCGACCTCTGGTTCTATATCGACTACAACCCTCGTTCCGACCTCATGCTCGATACCGAGGCACTCGACAAGTACTACGCTCCGATGAACGAGGAGTTCCTCGAGCTCCGAGCCGACGATGGTCTGGCGCCATTCACTTCGAAGGCGCTGTACGTGCGGCAAGCCTTGAGCGAGGTCGCCACATGTTTCTCCGTTCCCGAGACGGTGTACGACGAAGCCAGGCTCGAACAGATTTCAGAGATCGCCCATCGCCGCGTCGACCAGTGGTTGGCGTTCGTCGACGCCGCAGAGCCGGTGCCCGAGGAGCGTCGGGCACAACTCGCTGCCGACGACCTCACCCGGCGCCGCAACATCGCCGAGCGCGATCCGGCCAACATCATGGCGGTCCGCTTCTTTGGCGAAGAACTTACCGATCGGCTGGTCCGCGCACTGTGGGGTGGCGACCGCCAGCTGCCCCGTCCGAAATGACAAACCGCCTCCGACGAATGGCGAGAGGCACGTGTTGATCAAGAACCATTGGTACGCAATCGAACTGGGCAACAAGGTAGGCGACGAACCAGTTCAGGTACGGGTGCACGGCCACGACCTCGTGCTCTGGCGGAGCAACGATGGAACTGTCAATGCGCAATCCGACCTGTGTATCCACCGCGGAGCCTCACTCGGCGGCGGTCTGGTCGTCGATGGCTGTGTCCAGTGCCCGTATCACGGGTGGCGATTCGACAGCGATGGCGTGTGCGTGGAGATTCCCGCCAACAAGGCCGGGCTACCCATCCCAAAGAAAGCGCGCGTCGACTCTTACCCGTGCGTCGAACGGTACGGCTTCGTCTGGGCCTTCCTCGGCGATCAACCCGCCGACGACCGCCCACCGCTCACCGAGTTGGCCGGGCTCGACCACAGCACCGAAGCCAGGGCCGAGGGATATCGGGCCGTGTTCGGAGAGTTCACCTGGCAAGCGAGCTACGACCGCGTCCTCGAAAATGCGGTCGACATCGCCCACACCCCGTTTGTGCATTCGGGCACGTTCGGCAATGCCGACGAACCCGAGATCCAAGACTTCGACCTCGACGAGGTCCGTGAAGGAGGCGTGCTCCGGCAGGTCTCAGCGACCGTGCTCCTCAACCCTCCCGCACCGTCAGGCTTTTGGAAAGTCCTTCGAAAGAACGCCGAGCGCCCGCTGGTCAAGACCACCACCGGGTTCTATCCCCCGAATGTTTCGATGCTGATCGTTCGATTGCCTCTCGGTGAGATTCGAATCTTTGCCGCCGCTGTACCCATCGACGAACACACCACGGTGTCGAAGTTCATCATGATGCGAACCTTCTTCACCGGAGGTTGGGCCGACAAGGACTCGATCAAACGAACGACGAAGATCTTCCTCGAGGATCAGCCAACTGTCGAGGGGCAACGTCCCGAACTTCTGCCGTTCGATCTCTCGGCGGAACTGCACGTGAAGTCTGACGCTATTCAGCTGGCGTACCGCCGCTGGCGCCAAGAACAGATCGATGCCGGGCTCGGCATTCCGACGCCAACCGATGTGCAGGCGCGCCGCTCTGTGGCCGTCATCCCCTCCCCCGCCCGGTCAGCTGATCCCGAACTCGCCAATGCGTGGGTTTTCCCGGCCGTCGGCGACCAGGCGAAAGCCCAATCGGACCGGACAGAGCATATGGACGGAGACGTTTCGTGAGCCATACGCAGGACCTGTGCGATCGCACCATCGACCACATCACAAGCTCGTTGGGGCTCGCCGTGCTTCGCAAGGACCGGCTGACCTCGGCAATGGACGGCTCCGATGTCGGCTCGCACCGAGTCCTCGGCATCGAGGGCGGAGTACACCTCGTGTATGTCGGCATGACGGTCGAGCAGTTCGGTCTCGACAGCCACATGTTGTTCGCCTTCACGCCCACCTCGAGTCCGGTTCCGCACTTCACGCTTGACGCCGTGCTGGCCGGGCCGCATTACGCATTCCACCTCGATCTGATTCCGCGGGTCGACCCGGGCGCGAACCTGGCATACATCGATCACTGTTTTGCACCGCTGACCGAGGCCCACGATGCGTGTCTCGAGCTCGAGGGGCTAACGCCGGCTCATCTCTCGCCCCGACAATGGCAGTTGATGTCGGCCTGGATGCTCGCCCATCGTGCCGATGAGCCTGGCTTCGAGTCGATCACGCCAATCGTCGATACCTATCGCGACCACTGGCTTGGACTCGTTTCGTCCGGGGTCCCCGATTCGGCTACCGGCGGCGCCACGCCCGAGTTGCTCGCCGCTCGCGACGCTGCCAATCGGGCGGCCATCTTCAGCCACGAGGTCGACCCGGTCTGGGCTCGTGTCGATCAACTGCTCGGCGCCGAGGTGAGTCAGGGCATCCAGGCCAGCCTCCGCGATGCATCTCAAGGGAACGCCTAGATGAGTGAAGACAGGGAAGCGGAAGTGAGCGAATGGCAGGAGCGGATCACCGGTGAGTGGTACGGCCTGCCGTCGGTGTTTGACGCCGACGGTGCGCACACCGGGTTCAACAAGGTGAATCGTTCGTCGGTGTTTGAAGATGGTGTCACCACGTACTACATGCACTGCAACTTCATGAACACTGGACCGTTGCGCAACCGGTTCGAGATCAAGGACTTTGCCTTCGGTGTCGACGACGGCGGCAACAATCGGGTGTATCTCGGGCCCGACTTCTTCGGCGCCGGGCATCCATACGGATCATTGGTCGACTCGCATTACTACTCACCGGCCTGGCGAGCCGATCTCAACACGATGAACCAGATCCTGCCCGACGGCGTCACCCAGGTGTACTCGTCTCTGCTCTTCGAAGGACCGACCCTGTTTTCGGTGTTCAACGGGGTGTACCTCAATGCCCACGACTACGACACCAACCCTGAAACCCGGGCGCACATCGACGCCTTCCTCGTGAAGGAACGCGAGATGGCCGCGTGGTCACACGTGTTGCCCGACCGTACGTCGGGCACCTTCTCCGGAACCTGTGAGGTCTTCGGGCCCGACCAGGAAAAGAAGGGCGAGGTCGAGGTGAGCGTGCGCCACGACCCGATAGACCTTGTGCGGGCCAACCAGACCTGGGAACTGTCGGGCGTGGTGAACCACAAGTTCAGCTACGTACGCCAGCGCAACTCGAACCGACACACCTACGAGGGGCCCGACCTTTACGGCAACGCCATCAACTACGGGCGCGCCTTGTACACCACACAGCATCATTCGTCTGAGGCATTCAAGGTCAAAGGCCGCGAGTTCATCATCGACAGCGACTACACCATGGCCGTCGCGTGGAAGTTGTACTTCGGCGACCTGATGACCGACCTGGTATTCGGCCCGTTGCGCTGGACTCCCGACAGTTGATCGCGCTACCCGAATCAGGCACTCACGTACGGCGAGATTGTCGATCAACCCGCCGAGGCGAGACGGACGTCGTAGCGGTGAGCCAGCACGACCGACCCGTTCGCTGAACCGGCCCTGACCTGCGGCTTCTTGGTGGCGGGGGCAAGATTTGAACTTGCGACCTTCGGGTTATGAGCCCGACGAGCTACCAGACTGCTCCACCCCGCAGCGAAGATGCTAACGGTCGGGCCGGTCAGCGCCTACCCGGCGACGAGCCGCTCCGGCAGGCGTTCCAGCACCTCGAGGCAGGCGACCAGGTCGACGACCTCGACGAACTCGTCGGGGCGGTGGGCGACGCCGATGTCGCCGGGGCCCCACACGACAGATGGGATTCCTGCCGCCTGATAGAGGCCCGCCTCGGTGCCGTAGGCGACCACGCCCACCGGCGGGTCGCCGCCCAGCAGCGACCGCATCAGGTCGACGGCCGGGGAGGTGTCATCCCATTCGAGGCCGTCGATCTCGCACACGACCTCGGTCTCGATCGACGCCTCCGGGTGCACCGTGCGCATCTCGGCCAGCAGTTCCGCTTCGACCTCGGCCATGCGGCCCCTGACGAACCCGGCATCGCTGCGCTGCACCGGGCGCATCTCCCACTCGAACGAGCACTCCCCGGCGACGGTGCAGCGGGCCAGCCCCCCGGCCACGACGCCGACGTTCGTCGTGGTGTGGACGGGCTCGAAGCGGCTGTCGGTGGGTGCACGGTCGGCCAGGTCCTCGGCCAGGCCCAGCAGTCCGCCGATCCAGCGGGTGGCGTGGTGCACGGCGCTCACGGCCTCGGCCGGGTGTGAGCTGTGCCCGTCCATGCCGGTGACGGTGGTCGTGTACTCGTAGCAGCCCTTGTGGGCGCCGATTACCTGCAGGCCGGTGGGCTCGCCGACGATGGCGGCGGCCGGCCGGGGGGCACCGGCCAACGAGTCGATCAGCACCGGGGCGCCGTGGAAGCCGTCCTCCTCGTCGTAGGTGAGGGCGAGGTGTACCGGTAGGGCCAGGTCGAGGGCCGCCCACCGGGGGGCGAGGGCCAGCACGCAGGCCACGAACCCCTTCATGTCGGCCGTGCCCCGCCCGTAGATGCGATCCTCGCGACGGGTGGCGACGAACGGCGGCGACGTCCAGTCGTCGGGATCGACGGGCACGACGTCGCTGTGGCCGGCCAGCATGATCCCGCCGTCGACCACCGGGCCGATCGTGGCGAACAGGTTGGCCCTGGTGCCGGTGGCGTCGTGGCTGAGCCGGATGTCGGAGGCCACGCCGTCGAGGCGGTCGACCACCCAGGCGATGAGGTCGACGTTGGGAGTGAGCGCCACCGACGGGAACGCCACCAGGTCGTCGAGGATCCCGAGGGCGTCGTCCAACAGCGGGTGACCACTCACGGCTTGACGAACAGTTCGCGCGGATAGTTCGCCAGGGTCTCGGCCGGACCCTCGTCGGTGATGACGAGGCTCTCGGTGATCTCGAGGCCCCAGTCGTCCATCCAGAGGCCGGGCATGAAGTGGAAGGTCATGCCGGGCACGAGGATCGACTCGTCGGTCGGTCGGAACGAGATGGTGCGCTCACCCCAGTCGGGTGGGTAGCTGATCCCGATCGGGTAGCCGCAACGGCCCTCCTTGTGGATGCCGTACCGCTCCATCGTGTCGTAGAGGGCGTTGGCCACGTCGCAGGCCCGGTTGCCGGCCCGGGCGGCCTCGAGCCCGGCCTCGAGCCCCTCGATGAGCGCCCTTTCGGCCTCGAGCATGGCGGGCGGAGGTTCACCGAGGTACACGGACCGGCACAGCGGCAGCTGGTAGCGGCGGTGGGCGCCGGCGATCTCGAAGAAGGTGCCGGCGTCGCGCTCGAACGGCTTGTCGTCCCAGGTGAGGTGCGGAGCAGAGGCGTCGGCACCGGTCGCGAGTATCGGCACGAATGCGGCGTAGTCGCCGCCGAACTCGTCGGTGCCCGTCATGGCCGTGCGGTAGATCTCGCCGACCAGGTCGCACTTGCGCATGCCGGGTTCGATCAGCTCGCGGACCCGGTCGTGCATGAGTTCGACGATGCGGGCTGCGCGCCGCATGTAGGTGAGTTCCTGCTCGGACTTGACGCCCCGCTGCCAGTTGACGAGGCCCGTGGCATCCACCACCTCGACGTCGGGCAGGGCCGCCACGAGGTTCTGGTGGGCGGCGGCCGAGTAGTAGTAGTTGTCGAGTTCCACGCCGACCCGGCCGGAGCCGAGGCCCAGATCACACAACAACCCGCCCAACTGACCGAAGGCGTGGCGCTCGGTCGACATGACGTGGTCGTCGGAGTAGTCGAGGATGCGGGACCCGTCCATGTAGACGGTTCGGCGGGCGCCGTTGGCGTCCATGCGTCGACCCCACCACCACGGCTCACCGTCGGGCCCGACGACCACCGCCTGGGGCGTGTAGAAGGACCAGCCGTCGTAGCCGGTCAGCCAGGACATGTTCGACGGGTCGGCGGCGACCATGACGTCGACGCCGGCAGCGTCCATTGCCACCCGGACCTTGGCGAGTCGTGCCGCGTACTCCTCGCGGCTGAACGGGAGCTCGACGTCCGGCATCGACACAACGTAGTGGTCGTGCCATGCGGGCGGAATGTCCCGGAGGCAACAGCGTCCGCACCATGGCTGGGCTCACCGACTCCCAGGTGGCGCAGCACCGCGAGCAGGGCTGGCTGGCGCCGATCGACGTACTGACCGCTGACGAGGCGGCAGACGCACCTGCCGACCTCGAGGCGGCCGAGGCCGACTTCCCCGACGACGTCCACGCCGGAGGCCCTCTCCACCCGCCGCATCGTCAACGACGCCTTCGCCGACATCCTGTACGAGGGCGCCGAGGTCCGGCGCCGGCTCTGACCCCCGGGAGTTGACCGGTTGCCGTTGCCGGGGCACGCTGTCGCCGCTCCAGCTGCCCGCACTGCCTGAACGAGGTATTCGATGCCGATCCACTTCACCCCCGACGAGATGCAGGGCCGCAAGGACCGGGCCGCCACGGCGATCGGCGGTGCAGGCCTCGATGCCCTGCTCATGTTCAAGCAGGAGTCGATGTACTGGCTGACCGGCTACGACACGTTCGGCTTCGCCATGTTCCAGTGCCTGGTGATGACCGCCGACGGTCGGATCGCACTGCTCAACCGGGCCCCCGACTACGGGACGGCGCTCTACACGTCCGACATCACCGATGTCCGGACCTGGGTCGACGTCGAGGGCGTGAACCCGGCGGTGGACCTGCGGGCCGTGCTCGACGACATGGGCCTCGCNGGCAGCCGGGTCGGCATCGAGATCGACTCGTACGGCCTCAAGGCCTCGAACTGGCTGCTGCTGGAGGCGGAGCTCGACGGGTTCCTCGCCTGGACCGACGCCTCGACGCTGATCCAGGAGGTGCGCCGCACGAAGAGCCCTCAGGAGTTGGCGTACGTGCGGCGGGCCGCCGAGTTGGCCGACGACGCCTGGGACGAGGCGGTGCGCCTGACCGGACCGGGCGTCGACGAGGCCGAGATCCTGGCGGCGATGCAGGGGGCGGTGTTCCTCGGGGGCGGCGACTACGCCGGCAACGAACTGATCATCGGGTCGGGCCCGGGTGCGCTCATGGTTCGCTACACGACGGGACGGCGGCGGCTCGACGACGACGACCAGCTCACGCTCGAGTGGTGCGGAGTACAGCGCCGGTACCACGCGGCGATGATGCGCACGATCCTCGTAGGCGAGCCCGACCCGGTGCAGGTCGACATGCACCGGGCGTGCGAGGAGGCGCTGCTGGCCTGCGAGGACACCGTCCGGCCGGGCGCAACCCTGGGCGACGTCTTCGGCGTGCACGCCGGGGTGCTCGACGCCGCCGGCTACCGGGAGCACCGGCTCAACGCCTGCGGCTACGGCATGGGCGCTGTCTACGCCCCGGTCTGGACCGATCCGCCGATGCTCTACGAGGGCAACCCGCTCGAGTTCGAGGCGAACCACACCTTCTTCCTGCACATGATCCTGCTGAACCACGCCGACCAGAAGGCCATGACGCTCGGGCACTCGGTGGTCGTGACCGACACCGGGTGCGAACGCCTCAGCCGGTCAAGCCTCGACCTCGTCCTGGCCTGAACGACCTGCGCTGCGCGTGCTGCGTTCGATGGTCTGGGCGCCCTTGCCGGGGTTGAAGATGTCGGTGGGGTCGAGGGCGGCCTTGACGGCCCGCAGGAGGTCGAACTCGACCTGCGACTTCTGACCGGGGAGGCGGGCGAGCAGGTCCTGGCCGATGCCGTGCTCGGCACTGATCGTGCCGCCCAGTTCCCAGATCACCTCGTCGACGGCGGCGGTGACGGACCCGACCAGGTNCGGGGCCAGGCGNCCGCCGTGTTCGAGGGAGGGCAGTACGTAGACGTGGAGGTTGCCGTCGCCGAGGTGGCCGAACGAGAAGGTGACCGCCTCGGGGCCGCAGAGCCGGGCGGCGATGGCCTCGACCGAGCGCTGGAACTCGGGGATCCGGTCGATGGGGACGGCGGTGTCGAACTTGGCGCCCCGGCTGTCGAGGAGCATCTCGGGCGGGAGTTCGTCGCGCANCTTCCAGAGGTTGGACTCCTGCGAGGCGGTCTCGGCGACGACGGCGTCGGTGGCGTAGCCGCTCTCGACGGCCTCGGTGAGGAAGCGGGTGACCGTGTCGGTGACGGGCTCGCTGCCGCTGAACCGGGCCAGCAGGTACCACTCGGCCCGGGTGTCGATCGGNCGGACCACGTCGAGGACGTCGACGGCCACGCCCACGCCCATCTCGGGGACCAGTTCGAAGGCGGTCAGGCCGCCGGGGTCGATCGAGCGGGCCAGGCCGTAGAGGTCGGTGACGTTGTCGAGGTCGGCGAGGGCGGCGAAGAGCGACCTGTGGTGTGGCATCGCCGGTTGGAGCTCGAGCACCGCCCTGGTGACCACGCCGAGCGTGCCCTCGGCGCCGATGAAGAGGTGCTTGAGGTCGTAGCCGGTGTTGTCCTTGCGCAGGGCCCGCAGTCCGTCGAAGACGCGGCCATCGGCAAGCACCGCCTCGATGCCCAGCACGTGGTGGCGGGTGTTGCCGTAGCGCAGCACGTTGAGGCCGCCGGCATTGGTGGAGATNGCACCGCCGACCGTGGCGGTGCCGCGGGCGCCCCAGTCCATCGTCAACTGCCGGTCGACGGCGGCGGCGGCCTGCTGGACCTGCTCGACGGTGCAGCCGGCCTCGGCGGTGACGGTGAACCGGGCGGGGTCGACGGAGGTGATCCGGTTGAGGCGGGTGGTGAGCAGCAGCACCGACGGGCGGCCGTCGGGTGCTGCATCGATCGGGACAGACCCGCCGGCGAGGCCGGTGTTGCCGCCCTGGGTGACGACGACAGCGCCATGCCGTACACACGAGCGCACCACCTCCTGGACGCCGTCGACCGTGTCGGGTCGGGCGACGAGCACCGGGNTGCCCGAGTAGGTNCCACGCCAGCCGGTGAGCACAGGCCCGGCGTCGGCCGGATCGAGCCATCCCCTCGGCCCCAGGGCAGTCTGGATTTCGGCGACGAGGGCGTCGGAAACGTTCGGATCCATGGCTCGCCGAGTGTAGGGCGCTGCCCGGAGCCGGGGTCAGGCGACCGTGGGGTAGCCGGCTGCTTCGGCGGCGGCGAGGCGTTCGGCGATGACCTCATAGTCGGCGCCGGGTCGGATCCGGTAGCCGTAGAGGTCGAGGGGCCGACGCACGTCGGGACCCAGTGAGGCGACGGCACCCGAAACGGCCTCGTTGATCACCCCGGCGAGGTGGGCGTGGGCCCAACCGACGACCAGCGGTGGGGCGGGCGTGGGGTCGGTCCAGGCCAGGATCCGCACCTCGTCGACGGCGGGCTCGTGGTCGAGGGCGAGGGGCCAGACGACGGCGTCGATGGCCGCTATGTCCGCCCCACGGTCGGCGACCCGGCGGATCGACTCCCGGTGGGTACCGGTCTCGACGTATCCGCCGAAGAACCGGCCGTCCTCGGCCAGGGGCGCNACCGCGGACANGAGCGCGCCGTGGCCCGACCACGACCTNCGGCCATTGCACGCCACCCTCCCGCCCCGGAAGGCTGCCAGGTCGTCGCCGTCGTCGTCCGCACGGCAGATNAGCACCGACCGGTAGTCGCCCGGTTCGCAGCCCCCGATCCCGTAGTCGAGGGAGCCGAGCACCTCGACCCGGCCGCGCAGGCCNTCGACCACGTCCAGGCCGCAGGCCTGTCCGAGCAGCAGGTCGGGGACGGTCCAGAGGTCCTCNAACCGGTCGGGTCGNCTGAGCGACTGCGGGGCCTCGATCCCGGCGTCGCACAGCCGGGCGGCGATGGCCGTCCAGAGGGCATCGATCTCGTCGCGGACCTCCGGCCAGTCGTACATCGGCAGGCCGGCGACGTAGGGGCTCACGGGCGCCTGCCTATCGGCGATCGCCGCGTTTCCGGCCCGATACTCCCCGACCCCGGAGTACCNGCCGTTTCCCCGGAGGNGCACCGACCGGGAACAGCGACCCCCGACGACCACCGGCCGGTAGGCATGGCATGGCCAGCGAGGGAATCCACTGCTTCCATGTGGAGACCCACGACCACGCCGCGGCGTCGGGGTTCCGGGCTTGGACGGGGTCGGTAGCCGTGGGCGAGGCCGACCGTGGACGACCGCTGACCGGCGCCTTGGGANCCGGCCCGGATCCGTGGTGGACTGNCCCGATGTCCCCCACCGACCCGTCACCNGCCGANCGCCGGATCGAACGNCTCTTCTCCGACTCGACCGGGGCGCCCCTCAGCATGGGAAGCGCACCGGAGGGCGCACCCAACGTGGTCCTCGTGCTGCTCGACGACGTCGGCTTCGGATCGTTTGCGACCTTCGGCGGCCCGGTTCCGACCCCGACCTGCGACCGGGTGGCCGACGNCGGCCTGCGCTACAACCAGTTCCACACNACGGCGCTGTGTGCCCCGACCCGGGCGTCGCTGCTGACCGGACGCAACCACCACAGCGTCCACATGGGCTCCATCACCGAGGTGGCCAGCTCGTTCCCCGGCTACGACTCGGTGCTCCCCGACGAGGCGGCGACGATCGCCGAGGTACTGCGGCGCAACGGCTATGCGACCGGCATGTTCGGCAAGGGTCACCTCACGCCGGTCTGGGAACTCGGACCGTCCGGGCCCTTCGACCGGTGGCCGACGGGCCTCGGCTTCGAGAGNTTCTACGGCTTCCCCGGTGCCGAGGCATCACAGTTCGAACCGGCNCTCTACGACCAGACCACGCCGATCGAGCCGCACGTCGGCCGCGACGACTACCACCTGACCGANGACCTCGTGGACCGGGCCATCGANTGGGTGCATCGGGTGAAGGCCCACCGGCCCGACCGACCGTTCCTCTGCTACCTGGCGCCCGGGGCGGTCCACACNCCGCTNCAGGTCCCCGACGACTGGCGGGACCGGTTCGTCGGCCGCTTCGACGCCGGCTGGGATGCGCTCCGGGACGAGATCTACGAGCGTCAACTGGAACTCGGCGTCATCCCTCCCGGCACCATCAACACGCGTCGACCCGACGAGATCCCTTCGTGGGACGACTACCCCGACCGGTACAAGCCGGTGGCCAGCCGCCTCATGGAGGTCTTCTGCGCCTTCCTCGCGCACACCGACCACCAGGTGGGACGTCTCGTCGATGCGTTGCAGGCCTTGGGCGAATGGGACGACACGCTGTTCGTGTACATCACCGGCGACAACGGGGCGTCGGCCGAGGGGACGATCCACGGGGCATGGTCGGCGCCGTCGTTCCAGAACGGCGTCCACGAGGATCCCGAATGGCTGCTCGAGCACATCGACGACTTCGGGACCGTCCGCTGCGAGTGCCACTACAACGTCGGTTGGGCGTGGGCCCAGGATGCGCCGTTCCAGTGGATGAAGCAGGTGGCGTCGCACCTGGGCGGGACCAGGAACGGGATGGCGGTCTCGTGGCCGCGTCGGATCCTCGACGCCGGTGGCCTGCGAACCCAGTTCCACCACGTGACCGACATCGCNCCGACGATCCTCGAGGTCGCCGGGATCGCCCCTCCGGTCGAGGTCGGCGGCGTGCCGCAGGCGCCCTTCGACGGCACGTCGATGGCGTATTCGTTCGACGATCCGGATGCGCCGAGCACCCACGGGACCCAGTACTTCGAGATCCTCGGCAACCGCGGCATCTACCACGACGGCTTCCTGGCGTCCTGCTACCACGGTCGGCCACCGTGGATCCGGATGGAGAGCCAGCCCTTCGACGGTCCGCAGGAGAACTGGGAGCTCTACGACCTGCGGACGGATTTCTCGCAGGGTGTGGACCTGGCGGACGAGCAGCCCGAGCGGCTTGCAGCACTACAGGACCTGTTCGATGCCGAGGCGCGCCGCAACGGCGTGTACCCGATGCGCGACCCCGGGGACCGCCTGGGTCCGGGCACCCGGCCGCCGTCACCGCTGGGCGGGGTCCGGAAGGTGACCTACACCACCGACCATGTCCGGATGCCGGAGCGTTCCGTCATCAACGTGAAGAACCGTTCGTTCGAACTGGTGGCCCGGTTGGAGGTGTCCGACGACGGCTGTCCGCCCGAAGGTGTCGTGGTCTGCCAGGGCGGCAACCTCAACGGCTGGACCCTGTACCTCGATGGCGGCCGGCCGACCTACCACTACAACCTCTTCGGCCACGAGCGTTGGACGGTTGCCGGCGAGGCGCCGTTGTCGCCGGGCGCCCATGAGGTTCGGGTGCTGTTCGACTACGACGGCGGCTTCGGGAAGGGCGGCACGGCGCACCTGTTCGTGGACGGGGGGCTGGCGGCGACCGGTCGGATCGAGCAGACGGTGCCGGTGGTGTTTTCGGCGAGCGGCGAGACGTTCGACGTGGGGGTCGACACCGGGGCGCCGGTCGGTCCGTACCCACGCCTGTTCCCGTGCACGGCCGGCATCCTGGACGTGACCATCGAGTTGCTCGACGANNTCGATGCCGAGACATTGGCGGCGATCAAGGCCGGTGAGCTACGGGCCGGCCTGGCCGTCCAGTAGGCCCACGAGGCGGCGGCGGACCCGTCCTCGGCGACGGTTTCTGTGCGATCCTCAGCGGCATGACGAGTCCGCCCGTGTTCCGTCCTTCCGTCGTTGCGGCCACGGCGCCCGGGGTGGCGGGGGCATGACCCGCAACCCCGTTCCGGCCAGCTTCGGCGACGACGAATCGGTGGTGGCCACCGGCCCGTCCGGCCAGCGCGCCCACCAGCGACAGTTCGAGCACCTGGAACGGCTCGAGACCCGACTCCACGAGGTCACCGACGGCGTCTGGTGTTTCGTCGGGAACGGCCTGTCGAACCAGACGTTCGTGGAGGGTCCCGAAGGCCTGATCGTCGTCGACACCGGCGAGTCGGTCGAGGAGATGGCCGCCGCCCTTCGGGCCGTGCGGGCNNACACGTCGGCGCCGGTCGCTGCCGTCGTCTACACGCACTTCCACTACTGCAGCGGCACCCGGGCAGTGTTCGACGAGGCGGGTGGCGCCGTGCCGGTCTGGGCGCACGAGCGGGTGGTCGCCAATCTGGTCGCCATGAGCGCCGAGGTGGCACCCAGCGCCACCCGGGGGCTCGTGCACCAGATGTCGATGCTGCTGCCTGCCGTGGGACCCGACGCTGCGATCCATGTCGGGCTCGGGCTCGGCTACCGGCGACCGGAGCACGCCCCGTTCACGCCGGGTTTCATCCCGCCGTCCGACACGGTCGCCGTGCCGACTTCGACGACCCTTGCCGGCCTCCGGGTCGACCTGGTGCCGGCGCCGTCGGATGCCGACGACAACATCACCATCTTCCTCCCGGAACTGGGGGTGTGCATCAACAACCTGGCCTGGCCGGCGCTGTTCAACGTGTTCGCAATCCGNGGCGAGCCCTACCGGGACCCGAGGGTCCTCATCGAGGGCCTCGATGCGATCCTCGGGTTCGGCCCTGAGCNCCTCGTCGGNGCCCACGGGCCGCCGATCAGCGGCNNCGNCGAGATCGCCTCCGCCGTGACCGACGCACGCGACGCCCTGCAGTTCATCTGGGACCAGACCGTGCGGGGCCTGAACCGGGGGTTGACCGACGGCGAACTGATCGAGTTCGTCCAACTCCCGGACCGGTTCGAGCGCAGCCACCTGACGCAGCAGAACTACGGGCTCGCNGAGCACCACGTTCGNCAGGTGCGGAGCGGCCTGTTGGGCTGGTTCGATGGCGACGAGGCACGCCTGTTCCCGGTGCCGACGGCGGAGCGGTGCCGACGNCTGGTCGACGGCTTCGGTGGGCGGGCGGAGGTGGCCCGGCAGGCGTCCGAGGCGCTGGACGCCGACGATGTCCGCTGGGCACTCGAGNTGGCCTCCTGGCTGGTGCGCAGCGAGGTCGACGGGGACGGCCGCTGCGACGGNGGGTCCGGCGAGGACCGGGCACTGCTGGCTTCGGTGCTGCGGACGATCGGGCAGCGGACGACTTCTGCGAACGTGCGGGGCTGGTGCCTGACCCGGGCGCTCGAGTTGGAGGGGGCGGCGGACGTCGCCCGCCACAGGGGGCACCGGTTCGGGCGACGTCAGGTGTTGGCCGGCTCGCCGGCGACGTTCGTGCACACGCTGCGGGTCCTGCTCGACCCGGATCGTGCCGNCGGGGTCGATGCGCATGTCAGGTGGCGCTTCGCCGACGGGCTGACGACCGGCCTGTGGGTCCGCAACCAGGTTGCGGTACCGACCGACGGGTCGGGGGCCGACCTGGAGGTGGCGATGTCGCACGAGGCGCTGGCCGACCTGCTGTCGGACCGGGTCGCCTTCTCGGAGGCGGTCGCCTCGGATGCGATCGTGGTGACCGGCGAGATGGACGTGGTGCGGCACACCCTCGCCTGCTTCGACCTCGAGTCCCTCCGGAGGTGAGCCGCTCCNCCGGCGGGGGGTTCCCGGACCCGGAGTTTCCCGAACGGNCGGTTTCCCGCTGGGGTACGGTCGACGGATGACCGGCGGGCTCTTCTCCGACTACGACCGGGGCGGGTTCTTCGACGAGGCCATCGACGACGACGGACACGCCCGCCACGGCTACGGACCGGTCGTCGACTGGTTCGACGACCTGACGCCCGAGAACCTCGGCTACCACGCCTCGCTGCGCGACGACGTGCTGCGTACCCGGGGCATCACGTTCACCGTCTACGGCGAGTCGTCGGGCATCGAGCGCACGTGGCCGATGGACCTGTTCCCGAGGATCATCCCGGCCGACGAGTGGGCGCACCTCGAGCGGGGCCTGGCGCAGCGCGTGAACGCCGTGAACCGGTTCCTCGAGGACCTCTACGTCGGCGAGCAGGCGATCCTCGAGGACGGTGTGGTGCCGCGCTGGCTGGTGATGTCGTCGGACGGGTTCGAGCGGGAGGCGTTCAACATCGCGGTGCCGAACGGGGCCCGCTGCCTTGTGTCGGGGATCGACATCGTGCGGGGCGACGACGGNCGGTTCCTGGTGCTCGAGGACAACCTGCGGAACCCGTCGGGCGTGAGCTACGTGCTGGAGAACCGGGCGACGATGGCCCGGGTGCTGACCGGTGCGTTCGCCGAGATGGGGATCCGCTCGGTCGACGACTACGGGCGGTCGCTGCTGTCGGCGCTNCGCAACGCCGCCCCTCCTTCGGCCGGCGACGACCCTGTGGTGGTGGTGCTGACGCCGGGCATCTTCAACTCGGCGTACTTCGAGCATGCNTTCCTGGCCCGGCAGATGGGGGTCGAGCTCGTCGAGGGCCGGGACCTGGTGGTCGACGACAACGTGGTGGCGATGCGCACCACCGGTGGGCTGCGTCGGGTCGACGTGATCTACCGGCGCATCGACGACCAGTTCCTCGACCCGGTGGTGTTCGAGAAGTCGTCGACGCTGGGGGTGCCGGGGATGATGGCTGCGGTGCGGGCCGGCACGGTGACGCTCGCCAACGCCGTGGGCAACGGGGCGGCCGACGACAAGGCCGTCTACCCGTACGTGCCCGAGATGATCCGCTACTACCTGGGCGAGGAGCCGCTGATCGACAACGCCCCCACCTATGTGCTGTGGGACGCCGACCAGCGGGCNGAGTCGGTGGCCCGGGCCGACGAGTTGGTGTGGAAGCCGGTGGCGGAGTCGGGCGGCTACGGGATCGTGATCGGGCCGGCGGCGTCGGACGAGGAGTTGACGGACGTCCTGGCGAAGGTCGAGGCCGACCCGCGGGGGTGGATCGCCCAGGAGGTGGTGCAGCTCAGCCGGGTGCCGTCGTGCGTCGAGGGNGGGCTCGAGGGTCGCCACGTCGACCTGCGTCCGTTCGTGCTGACGGGTGCGTCGATCGAGGTGCTGCCGGGTGGCCTGACCCGGGTGGCGATGCGCAAGGGGTCGCTGATCGTGAACTCGTCGCAGGGCGGTGGGTCGAAGGACACCTGGGTGCTCGAGGATCAGCCGGGCTCGCACGATCCGGGAGCAGGTGGCTTCTGATGCTGGCCCGTCACGCCGAGAACCTGTTCTGGGCCGGCCGCTACCTGGAGCGGGCCGAGGACACGGCGCGCATCCTCGATGCGACGCAGCACGCCACGATCATCCGCCCGGATGCCGCCGAGCAGTGGGGCGACCTGCTGACGGTGCTGCGGGTGGCGGAGGAGTTCGCCGAGACGGACCGGCCGGTGGGATGGCAGGAGGTGAGCGGTTTCCTGGTCGCCGATTCCGACAACCCCGGATCGGTGGTCTCGGCGGTGCGGACGGCCCGGGAGAACCTGCGCAGCGTGCGTGAGCAGATCCCGTCGGAGGTGTGGGAGACGACCAACCGGTTCCACCTCGAGTTGGTTGAGCGTGACCTGGCCGNCGAGTTGGCGGGCGAGCCGTACACGCTGTTCCAGTTGGTGAAGAACCGCTGCGAGGCGGTGGCGGGCACGATCGAGCAGAACATGCCGCGGAGCGACGGCTACCGGTTCCTCAACGTGGGCGTGCAACTCGAGCGTGCCCTGATGACGTCGCGGCTGTTGAGCATCCGTTGGGGTCACCTGGCGTCGCGGAGTTGGGACGATGCGCTGCTGACGCTGTCGTCGGTGTCGGCGGTGGAGGCGTTCCGGCGGGCGCACCAGCCCACGACCGATCCGGTGCGGATCTCGTCGTTCCTGTTGCGCGATGCGTTGTTCCCCCGGTCGGTGCTCTACTGCCTGACGCGGGCCGAGAGGTTGTTGGAGAACGTGGTGGACCGGGCGCCGGGGCGGGGCAGCACCGAGACGGTTCTGGGGCGGGTGCGGTCGACCCTCGAGTTCGCCGACCTCGATGCCGGGTTGGTAGACGTGCCGGCNTTCTGTGCCGAGTTGGACGACGGGATCCGCAGCGTGGCCGACGCGATGGGCGAGCAGTACTTCCGCAGCGGTGTTCCGTTTGACACGCACCCGCAGGCGTCGACCGTGCCGATCGTCGGCCGGAGGTAGCTGCCATGAGACTGGACATCCGCAACCGCACGCTGTTCCGGTACGACGCTCCGGTTGCAGAGTCGCACAACGAGGTGCGGGCGTGTCCGGTCTCGGACCACCGCCAGAACCTGGTCGCCTACCGATTGAGCGTNTCGCCGGCGTCGCNGGCGCTGGCCTACAGCGACTACTGGGGCAACCGGGTCGACGCCTTCGGTGTTCGTGAGCCGCACCTGTCGCTCGAGATCGTGGCAGAGGCGGCGGTCGACACGTTCGAGGCGCCNCCCCGGCCGGACCCGTGTGCGTGGGAGGCGTTGGCGGAGCCGTGGTTCCGGGACNGGCACCTCGAGTACCTGGAGCGGACGCCGCACGTCGAGTGGGNGTCGGGGGTCGAGGCTGCGGGCCGGGAGGCTGTGGCGGNCGACGACGTGGTGGCCACGATCGTCGGGGTGCACGACCTGGTGCGGGAGCGACTCGGGTACGAGGCGGGGTCGACCCACATCGGGATCGCGGTCGAGGACGTGCTGTCGGCGGGCACGGGTGTGTGCCAGGACTTCGCCCACCTGGCGGTGGCGTTGTGNCGGTCGGTCGGGGTGCCGGCCNGGTATGTGTCGGGCTACCTGTTCACGTCGTCGGACCGCACCGGCGAGGACGTCGTGGGAGACATCGTGCATGTGCAGACGCATGCCTGGTTCGAGGCGGCGGTGCCGGGGTGGGGNTGGCTGGCGNTNGANCCGACNAACGGCCGGGAGGTCGGGGTGCGCCACGTCAAGATCGGCCACGGCCGCGACTACGACGATGTGCCGCCGCTGCGGGGTTCGATCGCGGGGGCCGCGGAGGCGGAGGCGGAGGCGAGCGTCGAGATCCGTCGCATGGACCCGACCCAGCAGGCGGCGGTGGTGCAGNCGCCGGTCACGATGACCCGGTTCGACCGCCCGCTTGTTCCGTCACAACAGCAACAGCAACAACAGCAGTAGGCGGGGGCTGGTTCAGNCGTCGTATCCGGGGATGCAGCGCTCCATGATGTCGACGTCGAAGTAGTTCTCCCGGGGGCCGGTCAGCCTCAAGACCTCGAAGCGGACGACGTCTGCTTCGGTGAGGCCATCGNTGAAGCAGTCGACGTTCCCGATCCCGTATGCGTTGCCCTGCATCCAGACCTTTTCGACGAGGTCGGCGCAGGTGGCGACCGGATCGACGACGGCGTGTGCGTCCTCGACGCTCATCGGCAGCCAGATGTCGCCGATGAAGTCGATCGTCGCACCGAATCCCATCGCGACCATCATCTCGGTGACGATGCAGAGTGCCTCGTCTTCGCTCAGGTAGGGGCCGTAGACGGGGATTTCCTGGCGGTTCTCGACGAAGCGGTCGGCGAACTCCTTCAGTGCATCGACGGTTTCTGCGCTCAGGCCATTGTCGAGTGCCTCGGCGGCAGCCGCTTCGGCCTCGTCCGGTTCGAGCCCCCGGGTCTCGTAGAGGTTGACGAGTTCGTCCTCGATCGCAGCGGCCACGTCGAGCGTGGTGGTGGTCGTGGTGGTGGTCGAAGTGGAGGTCGAAGTGGTGGTCGAAGTGGAGGTCGTGGAAGTGGTCGCCGCGACGGCTCGGTCCTCGTCGCTGGAACCGCAGGCGACGGTGCCGGCCAGAAGGGCCAGGGCCAGGCCGAGGGAACGGAAGGTGCTCATCGGAGGACCCACTTCCTGTCGAACTCGGAGAGGGTGCCGACGAGCCTTCCGAGGTGCTTCCGGTCGACGACCACCTCGTCGTCGCCGANGATCGAGTTGCCGGTGAGGCCGGCGGGCTCGGGGTCCTGGAGGCGGCGGCCGCGGCCCTTGGCGTTGTTGCCGAAGGCGGGGCGGATGACCACGTAGTCGTCGTGGACCTGGGTGACGACGGCCGGCCGGCGCTTGGAGGAACGGTCCGGTCCGAGGGCTTCGTCACGTGCGCCGAATGACACCAGCGCCCAGACGACCACGCCGGGTTCGAGGTCGAGCGTGTCGGGCGGGATGTAGGGCTCGCCGTCGACGAGGACCAGCGGCTCGGGCTCCGGCTCGGGTGGGCCGACCAGTTCGATCGTGGAGCCCTTTCGACGGACCTGCATCTCGACGGTCTGTGCGTTCACCCAGCCCNGATCGACGAGGTGTTCGGGAACCGGCAGCGTCTCGCCCCCGTCGGCGGGCCGCCAGAACCACTCNNCCTTCNTATTGGGGCCGGAGACGACCACCTTCTCGAGTCGGGTGNCCATCAGCGCGACGCTTCTCTCATACCTCCCGAGTCTCCCCCACCTGTGACACCGGGTGTCGGCGGGTCAGTCCTCGAGCACTAACGGTGCGCCCAGGCCTCGACCTTTCGCCGACGACGGTCGATCTCCCCGTTCACCTCTTCGTACGAGAACCGGTCGTTGAACAGCGGCTCGGCCCGGAACCACCAGATCGACTGCTGCCTCTTGCGCCCCTGGAGGTCCCAGATGGTCTGCGGCTCGATGGCGTCGCGGATGAGCTCCAGATTGAGACCAGCGGGAGCGCCCTTCGGAAGTCCGGACTTGTCGAGTTCGAGCACCAGGACGAGCGGCTGNTCCTGATCGTCGNCCAGNACNCGGTAATACCCCTTTGCATNCGGNTTGCGGTCAGCCTCCAACTCGCACCGAGCCCCATACTCAGGACTCGCCGCGGTGATTGTGAGACGCTTTTGGCCGGTATCGAGCAGCACGACCCAGTCACGTTCAGTCTGTCCGTTCATCCGCCCGAACCTACTACCGCTGTCAGGAGCGTGCCCGGGGAGACGCTGTTCACCGCTCGTCTTCCTCGTCCTCGATCGGCTCGATGCGGAGTTCGCCNGCCTCGGACATGGCCTCGANGAAGGCCGCCTGGGCGTCTTCGGACGGTGCCCCGCCCTTCCTGTTGGCGATCATCACGAANCCGTGGGCCATCCACTNGCCATCGCAGTCCCCACAGGCGAACCCGACGCCGGTCAGGATCGTCTCGTTTTCGTTGACGCGCTGAGGTTTCCATCCGAAGGTGGCGCCGGTGTTGCGGGAGCCGCAGGTCGGGCAGACGTTGGGGTTGGGGGTATCCATGTTTCCTCCTCATCGTTCCTGGCGTTGCCACCGCTGCCGTCCTGTGGAACAGGCGGCCGGTTGGCGGACCGTCAACGGGCCAGGCCCCTCAGATCCTCTGGATGAGTTACATGGGATGGGTAGGGCGAGGGTGTGACGGCAGTTGCCGAAGGGCTGTCACACCCCTTCGGCAGACTATGGCTGGCAGAAAAGGCCACTCGAACCACAAGGAAGGGGATGATCGTTGTTCTGGATTCTTGAAAAGAAGATGCTCCTGGCGTTGGTCGCGTTCTTCGCCCTCATGGTGATGGCGATGACAGTCGCCTGCCTGCTCCTGTCCCCGCGCCCGCAGTTCAC